>JAEZLJ010000167.1 GCA_023415275.1 Bacteroidota bacterium | reverse complement strand
GCTGACCACCCTTCTGTCCTTACCATTTTGCAAAATGGAACGGATACCGCTTCTTAAAAGCTTACTTGCTTTACCGGCTCTGCCAAATTCAGCTCCATTCTCCCTGGTCCTTTGAAAAGCTGCATCTGACCGGATGCGGCTACCATCCACACCCCCTTTCTGACGGGCCATATGCCCATCCACTGATTTATAAAATGAGATACCTCCTATGGTACCTTTTAGGGTCACGACCCCCGTCTGTCTTGCCATGATCTTTTGATTTAAGTAAAAAATAAAAACGCTGCAAAAACACTTCAGTCACTTTTAGAGCTCTAATACTTTTTTATTTTTGCACTCTCACCACAAGTTTACTCAGCACAAAAAATCATTCAAAGTCACCTTTCCAAATCTGCAGTATTATGCAGGAATTTGTCAATCATCGCATAGTCGTTTATGCAAAAGATGTATCAAATATCACCGGCCTTTCTCCAAGGACCGCCTGGAATCTTCTTGCAAGAATCAGGAAGCAATACAACAAGCAAAAAGGTCAATATGTGACCCTCGATGAATTCTGCCAGTACACAGGAATAAATAAAGAAGAAGTAAAAATTTATCTCAAATAACTAAGGAAAAGTAGCATGTTAATAGAGCTATAGTACATAGATGCAGCTTGGATAAAGCGTAGATAAAGTATCATTTTGTAGCAGTATTTATATTGCACCATTTTGTTTATAATTACGCAGACAATGCGTAAATTTGATACACACTTCAGTTCTTTATAGTACAAAGTAGTTCAAATGGTTTAATTCGGTTGCCATCTCGGTTAGCACATGAATCACATCCATTAAAACACTTGTAGAATAAGCGTCTTAGAGAATTTGGACGAGTCCCGTCCGGTCCGCAAAAATTAAAAAAAGCCACTTATCTTAGGTGGCTTTTTTTATATGTAGTGATGAATCATTATGGGCCCATCTTAACGAGAACTGTTCGGTTACCTGGCTTTCCCAATCTTTGAAGAAACCGAATCACAATATATCATCCCATAATAATATTTTCTTAATCAATTACTACCCCAAGAGCTTCTCCAAATTTTCCCGGATCATTTGTAAGGTGAGTTGGATTTCTGCAAGGTGAGTGCGGTGGCTGACCACCGCACAACGTAACCATAACCTTTCTCCAATCCTTGTAGAAGAAAGAAACACGCTGCCATCTGCATGAATGAATTCCACCAATCTTTGATTCAACTGATTATCGTTATCACCAGGATAACGGAAGATCACCACCGTCAGGTCGGGAAACGGTCCTGTTTCAAACCCTTGCTTCCTGATCTCATTATAGAAATGATGTATAAGGAACAGTTTCTCTTTCAAACAGGCTTTGAAAGGCGCGAGGCCATGAAGCTGAAGCGGCAACCACATCCGCAAACCACGATTGGGACGGGTCAGCTCAATTCCTGTATCTGCAGGACTTATATCATCTGCACTTTCGGTATCCATTAAATAAGAGGCCTTTGATGAATTGGATGCCAGCAACCGGCTACCTTCTTTCAGCAATACAGCTCCTGACCCAAAAGGTAGAAATAAGGTTTTATGGGGATCTAGCACCACAGAATCACTCCTTTCAATGCCAGATAGCTTTTCCTTCATTTCTTCCACCAAAATGAAAAATCCACCATAGGCCGCATCAACATGAAACCATGTACCGAAACGTTCACAGAGATCAGCAATTTCATTAAGTGGGTCTATGGCACCCGTATCCGTTGTCCCTGCAGATGCTACTACCATGAAAGGCGTTAATCCTGCATCAACGTCTTGTGCCAGCTGCTGCTCCAGCTTTTCCGTATCTATCCTGTAATTCGCGGTCAGGGGAATTTTTCTTTGTACAGCCTCGTACAGCCCTGTTGTATGCAATGCTTTATAAACGCTGTGATGTGTTTGCGCTCCATAATAAATGACTGATGTCCTGACATTGGTTGAATTGATTTGATGATAATCCCGGGCCGCTTTGATGGCAATCAGGTTAGCTATGGACCCACCGGAGGTTAGGTGACCAAACGCCTGAATGGGATACCCGATAATACCGGTCAGCCAGCGAATGACCTGATTTTCAATTTTGACAGATCCTGGACCGGAGAAAGCTATCCCTGAATACTTGTTTGTTATATCTCCAAGGAGGTCAGCAATGGCGCTTGCCCACAAACCTCCTCCCGGTATAAAGCCCAAATGTTTTCCCGAGGCGCTGGAGATTCCTGAAACATCGACCTCATTTTTTATAATTTCAAGTATCGATTCTATAGGTCTGCTATCATCTTGAATTGTAAAGGATGAAAGTTTTTGAAAGTTGCTATTGCTAAACCCTGGCAATTGTGGCAACACATTTAAAAATTGGTTGGCATAATCAAATGCTTGCTTCCATATGTCCAACCGGATTTCCTCTTCCGGATCTAATGCACGTGCCATTTGCTCTAAGATGGCGATGTCCTGTAACTCTTTATCTGAATCCATAGGTTTTGCATTTGCGAAAATTGATTAAAATTCTTCTTTTGGGCACTATACTAATCCAAACAATAAATTAATATTCAATAATAATGCAAATAAAGCTTTTTGATACTATCAAAAAACTATGCATCCATTGATAATAATCAGCTTAGCATTTAAAGAAGTAAATAACCATTATAAGAAGCTATATGTGATCCTCACATCCCATTCATAAAATCACACTTATTCAACTACCTCGGCAAAACTCAAAATGCTACAGTTCCATTCTTTAGATTAAAATAGTATCTATGAAATGAAAAAGGCAGCCATAGGCCGCCTTTTCTTCACTGCTTGATGAGAACAACTCTAAACTACACTGCTATTTTAAATCTATTATTTCAATAAGGCTATACGAGCATAGAATTCCACCATACATGCCTGGTCTAACAGCCACTTCGGTGCACTTTTTTCCTTATCATTTACATCACTCCATCTGTTTTGTATCAATCCGTAATTATCTTTCGAATGCCTCCAGGCATAGTCCACATTTTCAATGATCACATTTACATAGGCAGGATTCCCATCAACCCTGTAAAGGGATTCATAACCCCTGAATAAGACAAGCACAAACCAGGGAAGATCTAATACTGTTGTCCGCGCGTCGGAAGTTCTTTTTCCAAAAAATGCCAATGAAGCTGCTGCAATAAGCCTGGCTTCATCCAGGTACTTTTGTTCCTTAGTAAACTGGTATAGCAATACAGAGGCTTCCAGCATGGAACCAGAATTATAAGTATAGTAAACCTTGTTCAAACTATTATCTGCTGTCTTACGGTCATTACAATATAAGCCCACAGAATCCCTAAGGTTCGTAAACATCCAGTTATAAAAGCGTTGTCCCCATTGAAGGTATTGCTCATCATGTGTAGCCTTGTATAACTTCAGCGCCAGCAGGGTGGCCATGCCATTACTGCAGGCAGGCTTTTGATCACCGTGCCCTTCCAGCCAGGTTACACCACCTCCTAAAACCTCTGACCAACCACTTAAAATAAATGCAAAAGCGTCTTTTGCTTTTGATAAGTACTCAGAGTCATGCTTCATTTCATAACCCTGTAAATAATCTATCCCCACCAGTCCATTGTCATCATAATACCTGTCCACTTTTTCCAAAAATGAAGGATAAGCCTGGTACCCTGCCGGACTTCTGGTTGTATCCCTGTAAAGCTCAATTCCTCTTACCAATGTGTCCAGGTATGGCTGATACTTTTTGTTCCGTCCTGGTAATTCCATCAACTTAATGGCTGCGGTAAACATTCCGCTGAATGGCCAGAGGTAGCTAACAGGCTTAGACGCAACCTGGCTTTCCTGCATATATGTTAGCGTATCATGGTGCTGCTGTGGATAATACTCTGAAAACAAACCATAGGAAGGCACACGGTAATAATTCCATACTTTATGGAAGAATGCCTCCGCCCGTGTTGCATACGCATGGCTATCCAATTTCACATGAGACTGTGCCATTGATGCCGTTGAAACAATAATGCATACCAACAGAATTTTAGATCTTCTCATATTCATCTTCAGCCCGCTCACCCTGTTTTTTTTAAATCTTCGATGCAACATTTACAGTTTTTACTCTCCTTTATAAATAGCAATCCTGGAATAAACATCAACCATTACTGCCTGGTTCAGGATCCAGTAATACCTGCCCATCCGGTCACCTGCCCAATCCTCGTAGAAAAAACCTTCCCTGGTCCTGGCATGATCCCAGGCATAATCAGCATTTTTAATGAACGTATTGATATATTCAGTTGCCAGCGTTTTGTCAATTGCATTCAGGTGCAGATAGCCCCTGAATAATATAGCATTGAACCAGGGATCATGATCGGGGAAAAACCTTCCAAGATCCCTTACTGGCCGGGTGAAATAATCATAAGATGCTTTAGCCATTGCTTTGGCATCCGATAAATAGGAACCATCCTGTGTAACCTCATACAACCGGCAGGCTGCTGTGATCATTTCACCCACATTATAAGACCATTTGGTGGTGTTCACAGCATGGTTACTTAATGCAATGTCATTCCAGAACATTTTATCTGCCGGGTCCTGCATCTTAGTTTTGTTCCAGTTGTATAATCTTTTGGCAAATTCAAGATATTCCTGCTTCGGGCGTTTTTTATACACCTCAAGGGCAAGTGTGGCAGCAAATGCAGTAGCATTAGTTGCCTTTACGGCATTAGGGCTATTGACATCATTCATGCGGTATTGCTCCACCCAGAATAATCCTCCCCCTTCATCTGTAGATTCACCTGACATGGTAAATAATAAACAGGCTTCCGCTCTGTCCAGGTAAAATACATCCTGTGATACTTCGTAGGCTTCAATAAGATTCAATCCCACTGTCCCATTGTCATCATAAAACCGGTCGGCTGGTCCATCTGCCCTTACAGCACTTTGGTAGGCAACAGGCAACCTTGAATTATCCCAATATGCTTCTAAACCAGCTTTAAATGGTTCAAGGTCCAGGTTGGCCCCTGTTTTCTTTAGCAATACTGCGCCCGTAAAAACGCCTGTATAAGGCCAGAAATAAGCTTGCTTCGGATCGCCTCCCTGCATAGGAAAACTTTCTGAAAAAAGATTTTGGCCAGCCTGGCTGAAATATTTTTTTACCACATCATTGTAAACCTGGGCTGCCCTTTCTTTATATGATACCTTACCAGTATTTGTAGAATCAGGATTTACTATTACAGGCTTATCTACTCTCTGTTTCAAACAGGAGGCTAAACAAATGCCTATACAGAAAATAAGTGCCAGCCTGGTAATGTCCCTGGTTATTGAGCTATAGTATAACATCATTTAATTTTTACTTCATGAATGTAAAAGTCACCATCAGCATTTAGGATGAGACGGATATCACAATTTTTACCATCCGTAGCTGATGCAAACTTGTAGGTATAGCTCCAGTCAATATATGGTGCATTGGCAGGCTGCGGCATCACTTTAAAATAAGTCAAAGGCGTATTGGGATCATCGGGCCGGTTCTGATTTTCTGCGTTGATGCTTCCATAAAATTCCTGGCCGGCAGTGCCATCAGCGTTCTTGGTATCAAACTGGAATTTATAGCGCTCTTCGGGCCATCCTGGATTTAAAAAATGAATGGGTGTATTCAACGCCTCCCAAATTCCATTTCCTTTATAATCCAGTGTAGCAATCAAATAAACATTATTATTGGCCCATCCTGCCGGCATATATAAACTTACTTTTGTGATCTCGGTAACTTCATTGGCTGCATTATTAAAATCCAGTCTTATTCTATAAATCTTTTCATCAGCTTGTGTGTTTTCTCCACCTTCTTTGATCGCCGTTCCCTGTATGGAATAAGTCAATGGTGTGCCGGAATTTTTATCTACAAAATGGTATGTACCTGGTTTTAGTTTGGTAAATATTTCAAAGACCCCATTAGCAGTAGAACGCATTTTAATTGCATTGGCAAGCGTGGCGCCACCTTCAGTAGCCGATCCGGTTAAATAAACATCTGCAGGTATTTCTGAAAAACCCGCAGGCCTTTCCACAATCAGGTCCCGCACTTGTTCTGCTTTAATTGAATTCATGCCTTTATATGAAAATACCGTCCACTGCAGCTTCCCGGTTTCTAATGATCCAATACCCGCCAGCTTGGCAATTTTATTCAGGTCTTTATGAGAAAGAGAAAGTGTGGTTTGAACACCATTGCCGTCAGAAACCTTTTTAAAGATAGGGGATTGAAAATTGCCGCCTTCCTTATCGAAAACCACTTCATACTGCACCAGCGTCCCATCTTCTGCTTTGGCATTTTCCCATTCAAACAACACAGCAGCTGAAGTAGCAGGTTGCAGTTTTAAAGTTTTGCCATTATCAGGAGCATAAAGGTTTTTCACAGCTCCTATATTGGTGTTCAGTTCTATATCTTTTTTACAGGAAGACATTGCACAGATACCCAGGATGAGCATCAGGTTCAAGGTTCCACATACATATTTTTTCATTAGTAGAAGTTTTAAAATTTGATTGATTATTCCCAACCTGGATTGTTGGGTCTAAGGTTTTTATTCAGGTCAATATCATTTTGAGGGACAGGCCACAAGTAATGTTTGTTTCTATCAAATACCCGGTTGTCTACTTTTAAGTATTCACCGTTTACCTTGAAGCCATGTAGTGTTCCATTTAGAACTTCCTCTGCAATTTTCCACCGGCGTATATCAAATATTCTCAGGCCCTCCATGGCAAGCTCAGTCCTTCTTTCCCGGCGAACCAACTCACGCATCTCGCTTTGGGAAATGGAAGGGAAGTCAAGCGCTCCTCTATCCGTAAAACCTGCTCTCTGTCTCAACTGACCAATGGTTTTGTCCCAGACGTTTGCAGACATTTGATCCAATTCCATCTTAGCTTCAGCATACATCAACAAAATGTCTGCATAGCGTATCAGGATCAGGTTAAGTCCAGAATTATTGCCTCCATCTGCTGTTTTATCATAATACTTTCTAACATAATAGCCTGTAGGCGTGGCATCTGCATTATCCACACTATTATTGCCTGTTCCCGGTGCAGTTCTTACAATAAAGGACGACCCATCTCTTCTTACCCAGTTGGCACCATCATAAACTATAGTGCTATAAAACCTGGGATCCCTGTTTTTATAAGGCTCGTCTTCATTGTATCCTGAAGCAGCGTCCTTAATGTTTTTACCATTCAGCATTACATAATCATCAACCAATTCCTGTGAGGGAGCAATGCCACAAATCAACTGGCCTTCGGTGCGGGGTATAAAAAACCGCTGTTGATTTTGGGTTCTCTTTCCTGGAATATAAACCATCTCGAGAATCGATTCCTTACTGTATTCGTTTTCAGGTGAAAAAACACTTGCATAATCTTTGAGCAGTCCGTAGCTGCCACTTGATCCATTCATCAATTGCTCGCAAGTGGTTACAACATCTGCCCATTTGTTTTCATACAGATATACCCTTGCCTTTAAAGCAATGGCAGCTCCTTTGGTAATGCGCCCTTTGTCTTCTGCAGGGTATTCTACATTAGCTGGCAGGTGCGCCGCACAATAATCCAGTTCACTCAACACAAAATTCATTACAGTTGTTTTGGCTGTCCTCCCAATGGCGAAACTTTCTTCAAAGTTGATCTCATTGGTAATCAGCGGCACATCCCCATACCAGGTGTACAGGTTGAAATAATGCCAGGCCCTGATAAAGCGGGCTTCAGCTATGATGCGGGTTTTAATGGTTTCACTTAGGCCAGGTACCTTATCAATATTGGCCAATAAATTATTACAGCCCCTGATGCCTCCATAATGAAAAGCCCACTCCCCCGCCACACGGTCTGTGCGTCCATCATAAGCACCTTCTGCAATATTGCGAACACGTCCACCATTCACTGCACTGATACAAAAAGCATTATCACTCAGATCTTCATTAAAGAAAAAATACTCGTCAGAATACATTTGTGCATACACCGTATTTAAGGTATTCCATGCAGCATCCGGGCGTTTCCAGAAATCGAGGTCAGTTTCCTGGTAAGATGGGGCCAGGTCCAGTTTCCGGCAGGCGCCCAATAATACCATTACACTAAACCCCAGTATTATATGTCGTTTGAATTGCATAATTCAACTTTTAAGCTTGATTAAAAATTTACATCCAGTCCTACAGCAATAACTTTTAAAGTAGGATATACCCTACCGCTATTGCTGTTGGAATTACTGATTTGAAGTGAGCTGTTGAGTTCAGTGATTTCAGGATCAAAACCATTATTCATTTGAGTGAGGGTAAAAAGATTTTGACCAGTCACATAGAACCTGCATTTTTCAATACCAACCGGTTTTAAAAGACGCGATGGTAAAGAATAACCCAGTTGCAGGTTTTTCAACCTGGCATAAGCAGCATTCAACAACCAAAAATCAGATCCTGCATTGTTATTGGTAGAGGCAGCGCCGGTGGTAAGCCTTGGATAGGTTGCATCCGGGTTGGTGGGCGTCCATCTATCCAGGTGTTGCTTATAAACATCATCCCAGTTATTATGAAAAGCTTCTACCCCTTCACCCCTCAGGTAAAGGGTTCTTTTACCTACTCCCTGCACCAGTACATAGGCATCAAAACCTTTCCAGGTCAATCCATAATTAAATCCAAATGTGTACCTGGGAAAAGGATTGCCCATGATATAGCGGTCATTATTGTCAATCTTTCCATCCTGGTTGCGGTCTACATATTTGATATCTCCAGGGTGAACCTCGTTGACAAAAGTTGGTTTCGGGCTATCTTTAATATCGGCTAAACTCTGGTTAAAACCATTAGACTGCAATCCATAATAAGAACTGATAGGGAATCCTTCCTTTGTTATAAAAGTTCTGTCAGCTTCGGTCATGAATACCTTTCCTTTAATATCAACCACTTCATTAAGGTTGTCACTTAAGTTGAAGGCCACTGTATGTTTAAAGTCTCCGTTTCCAAAACGGTAGCTGGCCTGCAACTCCCATCCCCTGTTCTTTACTTTTCCAGCATTTTGGGTGGGTGGCCAGGCGCCAAATAAGGAGGGTGCCGGCAGGTCTAATAAGATATCATTGGTAACCTTATTAAAATAATCATAGGTGAGGGAAAGGCGATTGTTGAATAAGGTCACATCAGCACCAAGGTTGGTCATGGTAGATGTTTCCCACCGGATATCCGGGTTTCCCATCCCTAAGAATGAAGCAGCTTGTCCCGCATTTCCAAATCCATATACATTAGGATAAGTGCTCCATGTATTCAGGTAACGATACAATCCAATTTCCTGGTTGCCCAATTGTCCCCATGAAGCTCTTAGCTTTAACGTTCCAACCCTTTCCTTTATAGAATTCATAAAGCTTTCATCAGTGAGCTTCCATGCTGCAGAAATTGAAGGGAAAAATGCCCTTCTGTTTTCTTCAGCGAAACGGGATGAGGCATCAACTCTAAAATTGAATTCAACCAGGTAACGGTCATGAAAAGCATAATTGGCCCGTCCAAAAACAGAATTCAATGCCCACCTGTCTGTATGCAGGTTGTAAGATCCACCCTCATCAATTTTAGTTCCCGTAACAGGTTCACCGGTTATATTGTCAACATCAGTTTTATGCAATTGCGTATAACTCGACAATCCACCCTCAGAGGAATAGCCAACTAAAGCTTTGATACCATGATCGCCAAAAACATTTTCATAATTAAGCATGGCCTGCAGGTTATCCGAACGGCTATTGCTATTGGCATCAGTAACCGAATTTTGATTATCAGATCCTATGTAAGGTTTATAATCAATGACCTTTCTAAATTCATTGGTCCGGTTTTGCGTATAATTACCACCATATATGGCCTTCAGCGATAAATGACTGTTGAAAACATATTCGCCATTTAAGTTGAGCAGGAAATTATCATTGAGGTAATTTCTCTCGCCACCCTTTTCCAGCCATGCCAGGGGATTATTGGAGGCGGTAGGTGCAATGGTAAAATTGCCTGAAGTATCAGTGATAGGGTAAATACGCGGGATACGCAGGGCTGTTGAGATGATCCATTCGGACCAGAACGCATGCTCCTTCATGTGTTGCCGGGTGAAAGCCAGGCTGGTACCTATTTTAAAATGATCCCCGATCTGTGTATTTAAATTGGTGCGCAGGTTATACCGTTTTACCCCATAATCGGGGCCGTTATACAAACTGCTTTGATTGAGCATGCCCCCTGAAAACAAATAGTTGGTACCACCCGAACTACCGCTTATGCTTAAATTATGATTCTGCTGGGGCACGCTTGACTGTAACACTTTGTTCAACCACCAGTCAGCAGATCCGCGGGTATAAGCTTGTTGAATATCTTCCGGTGTAAACTGTGGATCATTACCCGAATTTACCAGGGCTTCATTTTTCAGTTGCATATACTCGTACCCTTCCACAGGCTTGACAAGCATGGTTGGCTTCTGGATACCATATATCCCATTATAAGCAATAACAGGCTTAGTGCCTTTTCTTCCTTTCTTTGTGGTCACCAGTATCACGCCGTTTGCCGAGCGTGAACCATAAAGAGCCGCGGAAGCCGCATCTTTCAATACACTGATGCTTTCAATATCATTTGGATTTAAAATATCAAGTGAAGAAGGAATACCATCCACAATGATCAAAGGGCTGGAACTGCCTAAAGTACCCACACCCCTGATGTTGATGTTAATGGGCGCTCCTGGTTCTGAAGTATTCTGTTGAATAATCAACCCGGGGGCAGCACCCTGTAGGGCCTGTGTCACTGATGTTACAGGCCTTCCCTCTAATTCTTTGGCACCAACTACACTAACCGCACCGGTTAAACTTGTTTTTTTCTGGGTGCCATAGGCCACAACAACAATATCACTCATGGCTGTTGGATCCAGGGAAAGGATCACCTGGAAATAGCTTTGGCCATTCAGGGCTACACGGTTCTTCCGATAACCTACTAATGAAAACTCAAGAAATCCTGTTTCAAATTCCTTTGGAACAGTAAGTGTAAATGTTCCATTGTCACTGGTTTGAGTCCCCACCTTACCTCCACTAAGTAATACACTTACTCCAGGCAGTGGTTTTCCCAGGCTGTCAGAAACAACACCCTTAATGGTTTGTTGACCATTGGCATGAAAAGAAGAAAATAAAATTAGCAGCAACGGGATAAATCCCAGGAGTTTGAACCTGGCCTTTACTGCTTTTGGCAGAAGCTTTGTCATTTTTTTCATAAACAAGCGATTAGAGGTATAAATAGTTTATTTGAATGTGGTATTTGGCTTATTACCAAGCTGGTATTTTAATGTGCCACCTTTAATGATTTGATTAAAATCCAAATAGGGTTTTGTATGCTTTTTCCCATTAAGCGACACAGATTGTATATAAATATTGCCAGGATGGTTATTGGAACTGATTATGGTGAATTGTTTACCGGGATAATATTTATTATTAAGCTGAATAGAGATCTTGTCAAACAATGGAGAAGAGAGCTGCATTTGAGGTTTGGCTGCGGCTCCGCCCTGTACATCAAACAATCCTATACCGGCAAGTACATACCAGGCACCCAACTGACCCTGGTCTTCATCCTGGCCGTAACCATATCCATGTATGCCTTCAGTACCATAAAATTCATTACAGATGGCCCTTACCCACTTTTGGGTCAGCCATGGCTTACCTGAATAGTTAAACAGCCAGCTGATATGCAGACAGGGCTGGTTGCCATGATTGTACAATCCTTCCAGTCCCGCAAAGGCATCAATATTTTTTCCACCACCAAAAACCGCCTTTTGTGACAGCGTAAAAATGCTATCCAGGCGATCATTAAATTCTGCCTTTCCCACTTTGGCTATCAATCCCCTGGGGTCGTGCGGCACATAAAAAGTATATTGCCAGGCATTGCCTTCCTGGAAACCACGCCATGGTTCTGAAGGTTTGAAATTATCTATAAACGTTCCATCAGCATACCTTGGATGCATTAACTTGGTCGAACTGTCAAATATTTTTTCCCATCCTTTGGATAACCCAAGCAGTTTTTTATAATCATCAGTTTTTCCCAGTTCTTTTGCCCATTGTGCTACTGCAAATGCACTAAAAGAATATTCAAGCGTATGAGATCCCGAAAAGCACCATTCATTATTCTTTGGATCAATATGATTGACATAGCCATACTTTACAAACCGATCTACATCATCCTTACCTGCACCTTCGGGCCGATTGATCCATTCTAATTCATTTTTCCGGGCAGCAGCATAGCCAGTCTTAATATCAAAATCACGTATACCATATTGATAAGCCCCGGCCATGATAAGGCCAACAAAATTGGTTCCTACCCCTGAAACATATTTACTATTAGCAATACCATCGCCCAACCAACCTGCATCCTTATACACCAGCAGCTGGCTTTTTATATAATCCGAATAATACTCCGGGTAAGCTAACGCCCATAATGGAGTAAGGTTCCAAAACCCGCCCCAGATAGCATCTGTATTGTAATGATTATGTATGGGCACGCCATTTTTACCCAATGGAATTTGACCTATTGTACCGTCATTCTTTGGATAAGCGCCATTTACATCGCTGGCCAGGCCCCTGCCTAATAAGGCATGATACAAACCGGTGTAAAACTTCACACGATCTTCCTTAAGGCCACCTTCAATTTTGATTCTTCCGAGGTAATTATTCCATGTTGTTTCAGCCTGCTTTTTTGCAGCATCAAAATTTAGCCCACTGGCTTCTGTTTCTAAATTCTCTCTTGCGTTTTCAATGGAAGTGTAAGACAGTCCAGCCCTAACGGTAATAGCTTTTGTCCCATTCGCACTAAAGTCAAGGTACAATCCTGCTCCTTCGCCTTCGATAGAAACTTTGCCAGGCAAAACTTCCTGACCCTTAAAAACACCAACAGCATCAGGCTTCTGGTCAACAACAGCAGAAAAATACATAGATACATTGGCCCCTTTCTGGTATTTCTGTACATACTCAGGAAGTGTGATTACATATCCTTCAATCCTGCCATCCTTGGTTAAGTACACCTGTGCATCTTGCACCTTACCACTTTCTCCCTGGCGATTTCCTATATCAAATAAAATATGTGCCTTTTTACCTGCTGGAAAAGTATACCGGTGAAAAGCAACCCTACTCGTAGAGGTCAATTCAGCTTTAATACCATAATCTTTCAAAATCACAGAATAATAGCCAGGTTTTGCTATTTCATCTTTCCTGTCAAATGCCGACCTATAACCTTTTTGGCTCCCATCCAATGATCCAGGAATAGTTTGAAGGTTTCCTGTAGTTGGCATAAACACGATACCTCCCACCTGGAACTCATGAAAGTTGGGAAAACCTTCTATAGAAGAATCACGGTAATCATAACCAGTAGCTTCCCAGCCTTGTTTGTTTCCATAATGCCCATTAGTTGAAGGGGAAGGCTTTGCCATTGCAAAGGGAACAGCTCCGGGAGTAAAATGAAACCAGCGACAGTGGGCAGTGCCAATGTATGGATTCACTTCATTTACAGGAGAAGCTTGATCCTGAGCAAATAAGCAAATTGGTAAAAAAAATGAAAGTAAAAGAGATGTAAATTTCATAATAGCTTGCATTAAGGTGGTGTTTAAAACTGGGTGTCTTTCTTCCAGTAGGCCTGGATTTCTTCGAGTGTTTTACCTTTTGTTTCAGGTATAACCTTCCAGGTAAGCCAAAGGGCAGGAGCACACAGAAGGGCAAACGTCCAGAAAGTGGCTGCAGGTCCCCAACTATCGCTTTTCAGCATCAATGGTGTCAATTGCCCTACAAGGAAATTGGCAAACCACAATGAAAGCGTTGCCATTGACATGGCCACTCCTCTTGAAGCATTGGGAAATATTTCGCCGATAAGTATAAAGCAGACAGGGCCAAAAGAAAATGCAAAACACGCAATGAATAACAAAATAAAAAGAAGGATCCAGGGGCCTGAAAGCAGCTGAAGTTTGAATAATATACCAAGAACAATCAATGAGGTAACAGCACCTCCTACTCCCCAAAATAGCAATGGCCGACGTCCATATTTATCAACTGTTAATATGGCAACAAACGTAAAAAGCACATTTACTAATCCTACAACAACCTGTCCCCCTAGTGCGTCACCCAAAGAAAATCCTGCTTTATCCAAAATAACAGGACCATAATAGATTACTGCATTGATACCTGAAACCTGGGTCAAAAAAGGAAGGATCAACCCTATCAACAAAGGGATGCGATAAGTTTTAGTAAACAATTGCCTGAAGTTTCCATTCTCTTTTAAGTTAGCGTTGACAGCTGCTATTTCCTCCTGTGCTGTTTCCTCCGTATTTACCTTCCGTAAATAATGCAAAGCTTCCTGCTGCCTGCCTTTTAGTAATAGCCACCTTGGAGATTCGGGAACAAAAAATAAACTAACCAGGAAAATAAGAGCTGGTACAAGACCCATACCTATCATGGAGCGCCAAACATCCTGCTTGATCACGAAATGTAACCACCCTGTATAATCAGCATTACCCCTTGAAACACTTAACAAATAAGCATTTGAAAAATAAGCCGCTACAATTCCTAAAGTAATGGCCAGTTGGTATAAAGCCACAAGCCTTCCGCGATAATGTGGTGGTGAAAATTCAGAAATGTATAGAGGACAGATCATTGAAGCAACACCTATACCTATTCCGCCTATTAACCTGAATCCAATGAGTGCTGACGCATTAAAAGCAAACATGCACCCGATAGAAGAAACGAAAAACAGAACGGCAGATAATATCATTACCTTCTTTCGACCAAAAGCATCACTAAGGTATCCGGCGATCAACACACCAATAATGCAACCCAGCAAGGCACAACTGACAAACCATCCTTCCATGGCAGTACTGAAATGGAACTGGTTGACTACAAATGAAAGCACTCCTGAGATAACCGCGGTATCAAAACCAAAAAGAAAACCTCCAATTGCTGCAATAAAACCTACCAGGAAAAGATAGCGCTTTTGAATTGAGTTCTGATGTACAGACATAAGCAAGAATTGAATCGTTAATGAGTGAAATATTTATTTGATGAATGCTTTAATAACTTTTAATAGTGTTGTCCCAGGATTGCACAATTGATAGGACCCTGCACCAGCGGGAATCACAAATGTTTCTGCATAATGAAATAATTGTGGGTCGCCATTTTCGGTTTTTACTATTACGGCACTGCCTTCAACGAGCATTAGCACATGGCATTGATTATTTGTGTTCACCTTTACTTCGCTTGTGAATTCTATCCTGTGAACATCATAAAAATGATCGGGGTGTGTAGGCAGGTGAACAACCCGGTAATCATCTTGCTCTTCTAGTACCTGGGGCCTGGAGATCAACTCCTCCTGGACCTTTCCTCCCTTCCTGTTAAAGTTCAGATTTTTGAAAGCGTGTTCTATATTGATAGGCCGGGGTTCACCATTTAGATCAAGCCTTACCCAATCATACATCTTAAATGTAAATATGTAAGGAGTAGCGCTGATTTCAAGTACCAGGTTATCCCGGCCCGAACTATGAATCGTTCCGTTGGGAATTAGAAAAAAATCATGTTTTTGAGAAGGAATCTTCTGAACAAATTGCTCAATGTCAATTTCCTCATTTTCCCGGTAACTACGCTCCAAAGCAGCTTTGAAACTTTCAGGATTAATATCTTCCTGGAATCCAAGGTATACCTGGGAATCATCTTTACAATCCAGGATATAATAAGTTTCGTCCTGCGTAATATTCTCTCCAAATTCCTTTTGAATGTAATCCAGCGATGGATGACACTGTATGGAGAGATTGCCTCCATCAAATGTATCAAGGAAATCGAAACGAATGGGAAACTCCGTACCAAAACGGGAAGCATCCTTTCCAAGAATGGCCTGGTGGTCAAACTCCATTAGCCAGTCAAAAGCAACTTCAAGAAGGTTATCATCGCTTTCAAATATCAACCCGTTCTCTGGCACGATCAGCTCAAAAGACCAGGCGTAATTGACTTCATCTTTATTAAGTGCCGGTATCTTGTGCTTAAGCCACTGCCCTCCCCACGCACCCGCTTCAAACCAGGGTCTTACGCGTATGGTATTCCGGCTGATGGCCTGCAATCCCTGGTCCAGGGAAGATTTGAATAACCAGGTAATTTCTGTTTTCCATTGCCCGTCGGCAATGAGGGCAATCCTACTCTTAATGTAGTTGCGATGATGGTTGAATACTACCCAGTCCACAAAATAAAAACGCTTATACATTTCAGCCGGTACGCTGGTTTCAACAGATCCTAAATTCGTAATGGATTGGGCGCGCATCCGGTATTGGATCTCGTTTTTAGGCAGGTCTATATAGATTACAGGTGCATCCCAGGCGCTTAGTGCCGCACCAGTTCCTATGATGATTTGAACATCGGCATCATCTGCCCGTGGAAGACTACGCAGTTGATCAACATGATAAAAGTCTTCCAATGTTAATGTAGTCTTTGTACCCCAAACAGATCCCTGCGCTCCTAAAAATGGTTGAACCAATCTTTCAACCTCATCAGCTGACTTCAATAGCTGTTCAGCACTATACCATTTAGAATTGATCTGGTGTGCCTCAAAATAAGCCCCACATTGCTGGCGAATAAAATCAAAATCAACACCGCCAAATCCATCAATCAATACTGCTTTTTGTGTACTGATCCATGCCGCAAGTGAATCATAGCCTTTGAATATTTTTCCACTTCCTAGTGCCGTACATGGATAGATATTGTAAAGGTCCTGACCTGTGGTCTCTGTCTTTTTGGTTACAGGCAACAATGACTGCGAGGTATTTCTCCATTCTATTGCTGCATCACTATCCATTTGATCTTTTCCGTCAATTAGGGTAGCAGCCCCGGTAATGGCTGACATTTCAGTCCCTTCTGTAATTTGTATGATAATTGAAATATTTTGATGTTGAAAAATAGATTCCAGCTCAGGAAGGAATATGGAAGCCGCTTTACTTAAACTTCCTCCTATGATTACACATTCAGCCTTGAATGCTACTATCCAGGGCAACAGACATTCGCCAAGGTTTCTACCAAATTCTTTAAACAGGTCAATGGCTTGTTGATCATTTTTAAGAGCATATTCATAAATTTCTTTTGCTCCCTTTACTTCATGGCCGCTCAATGTGACATATTGATCTACCAACCATGCAGTAGAAATATAATCTTCTGCAATACCTTCTTTGAAAGGAACATTGTATAAGTAACCTTCCTGAGGAACACCCTTTCCCTTTTTCTGAATTTTGTTATCCTCCAGGAAAGTGGCGCCCAGGCCTGTTCCAAGAGTTATAGCAATTACTTTATTACACTGCGCAGCTTTATCCAGCTGGCTTGCTCCAAGACCAAAACAAACCGCATCATTTTCAAAATGAATGGGCACATCTCCACCACAACTCAACCTGGATGTGAGCAAATCACGAATATTGACCCCATATAATTCTTCATATTTATTCAGTCCCTTGATCCATGAAATACCCTTTTTGTAATCAAAGGGACCGGGTATGGAGATGCCAATGCCTTTTACATTTGAAGAAACGGCTTTAGATAATGAATATTCGAAGGCCTTGATCCATTGGTCAATGATCAACTCACCATTGCCTTGTGAATGAACAGCCTCCTTATAATAAGATCCTTCAATCACTTCACCCCCATTAACCCTTACCAGGGCCGTAGAAACATGAGAGCCTCCAATATCAACGCCAAGTACTACATCTTTGTCCATATGTATGAACATATTAGAGTGTAAAAAAAATTAAATCTCTTTCTTAATGTCTATAGAATAGGTAAACTTATCCGAACGGTAGTAACCTATATTATATTCAATGGGCCGGTCGCCGGGATCATACACAAAGCGCTCCCTGAAAAGTATGGGTGCATGGGAATCAACCTTCAATTTTTTTCCAATACGGCTGCCGGCAAGATGGGCGCTTATATGTTCACTGGATCTTACTACAACGATCCCAAATTTTTCTTCCAGCAATTTATATAGCGGCCGGTTAAAGTTCTCCTCCAGGTTAAACTCGATACGGGGATGAAAATAACTCTCAAAATAAACCACAGGCTCACCCTTTATTCCGCGTAGCCTCGAAAGTTTCAAAACTTTACGATGTGGCATGATGTTGAAGAATTGTGCAAGCTTCTGATCAGCTTCTACACTAACTAAATTAACTTCCAGGTTATCTACATCTAGTCCACGATCGTGCATTTCCTGTGTAAAACTGTACCATTGATTAAGTCCGGTTGAAACTGTCTTTTCAGCCACTTTGGTGCCTACCCCTTTCTTTCTTATCAATAAACCTTCATATTCCAACTTATTTGTTGCATGCCTTATGGTATTTCTTGAAACTCCTAACCTGTTGGCCAATTCTACTTCCTTTGGAAGAAAGGCACCGCTTTTGTATTCGGGCAATTCTATAAGATTTCTTAATAGTTCTTCTACCTGGATGTGTAAGGGAAGTTTACTCTTATGGTCAATTTGCAAGCTCATGTAAGTATGTTCAAACATACTAACAAAGAATGAATAATCAAAATTATTTTAGTAACAATTCATGAATTTCTTTCAGTAATTAAATGCTCCAGGAAACATATTTCTTTATTTCTTCAATAAAATGATTTCTCTGACACTACAAACCCCGTAGGCCGCACTATCGTAATGATGCCTTTCCCATTATACAAGTCGTCCACTTCTACCGTTACGATTTTACCTGGTTGCACGGTGGGAATATTATAGGCGTGGGTTTCGGTAAAACTATGTGTGCTGTCACTGATATACATTTTATAACCACGTACCTCATGTTGCGGCAAGCCCACACTACCCACCAATGATATTTTAAGCTTTCCTTTTTTAGCAGAACCGACTCCAAACACTTCCACTGGTGATGATAGCTCACGCAACACCTTCATGGAAGGCTTTGGATGTCCATACATATCATATACACCATGAAACCTTCTTCTGAATTTATTGTTTTCAGATGTGCCGGGATAGTGGGTGCGGTAGTCTGTAAGATCGAAATAAATAGCACCCTCCACATAAGGTTTGCTTTCATAGGTAGCCATATGGTAAATGAGGTCCTCCACCCTTCTTTCATCACCACCTTTGAAATTAGGCTCACACAAGCCAAATTCCGAGATAAAAAAAGGTTTCCCAGGATAACTTTCATGCACACTATCCAGGTACATGCCGATCTTGCCTGGAGGTATCGGCCACCAGCTACCTCCATATTCATTCATCATCAAATAATCTCCCTCAGCTGCGGCATCAGGGGCAAAACCAGGGGAATTATAGAAGCTTTGCGTCAGGGTATTACTGACATAGGCAGTGTTCCTGCCCGGATCCAATGCCCTTGCCCTTCTGATCAGATCGTGTACCATTTGCTTCACATCTGAATCGCGGGCTCTAAGTTCATTTCCCACACCCCATGAAAAGATGCTGGGATGATTGTAAAGGTTATGGATCATGTCCTCTAACTGCCGGCTGGCAATGTTGGCAATCACCTTATTTCCGGGAGTTTCTGGACCCCAAAGCGGCACTTCCTGTTGCACCAGTATGCCATTACGGTCGCAGAAATCATAAAACACTTCGCCTTGTTGAAAATGCTGCCTGCTAAAAATGCAATTCACATCTTTCATCAACTTACCCATAGCTTTAACCAGGCTGTCGGGTTCAGCAAATCCATAATCAGGATTGGAACCTGCAGTCCACTCCACGCCCATCAGCTTGATCCTTTCTCCGTTGAGAAAGGTTTGACCATTGACAAATTTCAATTCCCTGAAACCTGTATTTGTGGAGATCTTGTCCTTGGCTTTTCCTTTAATAACGGTAACATCCACCCTATAAAGGTTTGGAAAGTCGAAGTGCCATGGATGCACATGTGGAATTGTAAAATCTATAGTCGCTTCATTGCCCTTCCAGGCTGGTGTGAAAGTTTTATTATACACTTCATTTGAGGTAAGTTGATTTTCTTCACGCACCACAATGTGCAGTTGCAGATCAGCTTTGGCATCAAAACCAACTTTCAGGTTGACACGACCCGCCCGGGAGTCATTGTTCCATACCGGGGTCACATGCAAATAATTGGCAGCAGGCTTACCACTGACAATCAAACGAACAGGGCGAATAAGGCCCCCATCATTAGGCCAGTCAAATGAACTGCCATAGGGCACCTTGTTGTTTCCATAATCGTTATTGACTGCCACAGTCAGTATATTTTCTTTTCCATATAAAAGGCTCCCATTAAGGTTCACTGAAAAGCGATTGAATCCGTCACCAATGTGCTCCGTGATTTTTTCACCATTGAGATAAACCAAGGCGGTATGATTAACGGCATCAAATTCCAACACCACATTCCTGTTCTTCCAACTTGATGGAATTTTCATTTTCTTCAGGTACCATCCCCACCCATAATGATTTTGTGTTTTTTCTGCCGTGTTCCAGGTGTGCGGTAGGTTGATCCTATAAAAGCCGGGAAGTGTTTGCCTGAACTTAATATCTGATACTGATAATTTACTGGTATCTATGGCAAACTGCCAATCCTTTTCCAGGCTAATCGTATCTCTTTGTGCTATGGCTGCTGCCTGAATGATAAAGGCGAGAATAAAAAGGCTTATAGGTTTAATCATGATATACAGATCAATTCACAATAATTTCATCACTAAATATCCAGGCAGGCTGCCCCTCACCGGGATGGCCTTTTGGTAGAGCGTCTAACTTTTTAGCCGTCACTCTTACATACCTTGCTTTTTGTTCAGGGAAATTGGCAGTAAAGTCCCTGATCACAGACGACTGGTTCTGCAGGGAAACATCATTCAACACTTTGGCTACCTCAGTAAAATGTTCGCCATCATCCGACACCTCGAAGCTTACCTCTTGAGGCATCATGATCCAGTCCCTGAAATGCTGCAGGCAGCCAATAGATATGGTATGAATAGAGGATGTTTTACCAAGGTCAATGGTAGCCACCAGGTCTCTCCCGGCAAAGCCATGCCAGAACTTACCTACCTCAGATGTACCCCTGACTCCGTCGGTCAATGAATTGGGTCCATCAGCCATGTAATAACGGCTGACAGGGTTAGTATACACCACGTTCTTTCCAATAGCCTTATGCATCACAAAGCTTTGTTGTGCAGGCACTACACTTATCACCTTTCCATCCACCACTGTTACTGCCTTAAGCACCAGCGAGGAATCGATTTTAACAGGTCGGTCATACACCGCACTTTGAAGCCCTGGTTGTTCTCCATTGAGTGAATAATACACTTTACCTTTATATGCTTCCGTGGAGAGTGTAACAAATAATTGGTTGTTGCTAGAGGAAGGTTTTATACTCACTTTAAAATTACCCTTACTGTAAGCCAGTCCTTTTTGATCAAAGACCTTAAACTGTGCTTGCAAGCGCTCATTAAAACTTTCCCAGTCACGACCTTCTTTTGGGCTCCAAACTACTTCAGCCAATGCCAGCATGCGGGGCAGCACCATGTATTCCACATGTGCAGGAGTAGTAATGTATTCTGCCCAAAGATTAGCCTGGGCACCCAGCACAAAGTTGGCCTGATGCTGGGTCAATTCAGAAGGTATGGGCTCGTAATCATAGACTTTTTTTAGCGTATTGAACCCACCTATTGCTAATGGTTCTGTAGCAGGATCGGCCTGGTAGTGGTCAAAATAGACGGGGTTGCCTGGTGTCATAACTACGTTTTGATTCATTTTGGCAGCAGCAATGCCACCTGCTTCACCTCTCCAGCTCATTACAGTGGCTTCAGGCGCCAATCCCCCTTCAAGTATCTCGTCCCATCCTATCATCTTTCTTTTTTTACCAACGATGAATTTTTCCATGCGCCTGATGAAATAGCTTTGAAGTTCCTCTTCATTTTTAAGATTCAGGGCTTTCATCCTTGCCTGGCATTTGGGACAGAGTTTCCATGCTGTTTTATCCACTTCGTCTCCACCAATATGAATGTATTTGGAAGGGAATAAATTAATGACCTCACCATACACATTTTGCAGGAATGTAAATACGCTGTCATTACCAGGACAAAGGTTGGAGGATACACCGGTGTAGTTGCCGCCTGTCATGGGTAATTGTCTCTGTTGTGTGCAGCTTAAATAAGGATAGGCCGCAATGGCAGCTGCACTATGGCCTGGCACATCCAGCTCCGGCACAATGGTAATGTTGCGCTCTGCGGCATAGCGAATAATATCTTTAACCTGTTCTTGTGTATAGTATCCACCATAGGTGGCTGGTTCTCCTTCCTTTGCCTGTGGTCTGTCGCCCCATACTTTATCGGTTTGGTCAACACGCCAGGCTGCTACAGAGGTAAGCTCTGGATATTTTTTTATCTCGATACGCCAACCCTGGTCGTCAGAAAGATGCCAGTGAAAGGTGTTCATTTTATAGGTGGCCATCAAGTTGATATATTCCTTTACCAACTCTGGTGAAAAGAAATGGCGGCTCACATCCAGGTGCATGCCGCGCCACTGAAACCTGGGATAATCCTTAACCTGCATGGCTGGAATACTAAGCTGCGCATTGGTGCGAATGGCAGGCAATGTTTGCAGAATGGTTTGAAAGGCATAAATGATACCCGCTTTTTTATTGGCAGTGATCTTCACGGCTGTGGGTGTTACTTGCAGCAGGTAACCCTCATCACCAATTTCTGGCGTTTTGCCCAGGCGGAATTCAATAGCCTTGCCTTTCTTCGCATTGAAGGGTAAATTGTAAGCAGAAACAGATCGTATACAGGACTGAAAAAAACCAGCAGCTGCGGCAATGTCTTTATCAGCAGCATTAAATCGTAAGGATGTATTGCCATCAACTATAAAACTGCCTCCATCAAAATGAATGCTTACAGGCTGTGGAATAATACCTGCCGGTTGCGCCATGCTGAACAGGGGCCAGGTAATGAGGAACATGGGTACTATTTTTTTCATCATGATTATATTAAGTTTCATCGGGTGATGTAATATATTTTCAATCCAGTTTGGTGAAGCCATTTATTTAATGTCATATGACCTTTTTGGGGTGCTAAATAATGCTTTGAGTGTATCCTTGTTTTGAAATTAATTTTTTGATTATTCTATACAAGCTTCTCACTTTCTGACCTTTACTTTCCTAAACCAAGTGTTCACGGTAGAAATCTATTCAACATTCAAATCACTAATTCAAAGTATGAAGAGGCGCAAAAGTAAACATCCACTTCACCGGGTTGTTCCAGTTGATGCCTTTAAAGCTTCCAACAGGAGCCTTGATCAATACAGTGTTCCAACCCTTGTTCAAATAAATTTTTGCAGGCTTACGATACTCATATCCTTCATCCACTAACGGGATTTCCAGGTTGCCTTCCTGTGCTGCATGCTTCCAGGTGGGCGGATCAATCAATTGACCATTTACCCACACTGCTGAACTTTTATTATCCCACTGTCCAGCCGGGGGTGAATTGGTAGCCTGTGAACGGGAAAAATTATTGAATCCTATCCAAAACTCCTGCTCACCCGCCACATTACTCCATATCCGGGTACTGGCATACCAGGTAGTATTTTCTTCAGGTAATTTAATGGCACCTTTTATCAAGGGAGCCCACCAATGCCGCAACACAATGGTGCTTCCAGTTACCGAATCAGCGCCTGGTATTAGTTGCCTGGTAAAATTGGTATCGGGCCAGAACTTCTTTGATAGATTGCCGCCATTTGGAAATGGCCCTATCAATTGCCAGCTTAAAGAAGATTGCTTCACATAAGGAAAAGGCTTGTTATTGAAATAAAGCTTTTTATGGCTTAATAGCCTGTTCTCAAACTCAACAAAGTTATTCTTGTCTCCGTCACTGATATTGGAGATCCATTGGGTTTGCCCTCCACCCTTCCAGCTTCTTTCTGCAAAAGTTAACATGGCAGGATACACAGGGTTCATTTTTAACAGCTCTTCTTCACGCGCTGCAGCCCGGTCATTCCACAGGCAAATGATGGCACCCAATGCGCTTGAAGTTCCATTATCATTTCCAGCTAATTGCCTGTTGAATAGGGTAACCACACTTTCCAAAGGATCCATATGGTTCAGGTACAAATGCCTGCTATCTATGTATTGCAATTTTGGATTATTCACTACTTTCCCTGCATCATCCATCCATAGTTGCCGGATGGTATTGTCAGTGAAATTGCCACCTGGTTGCCATCCTATAATTTTCCTGGCCTTGCTTTCCAAAAACTTCGAAACCTCGGGTATGAAACTTTGATTGGTGATCTTCACTTCATCGGCGCCAATATGAATGTAAGGCACATCATATTTGTCACAGATCTCTTTCAGTATGTTCTTAATAATTATTATTCCCGAATCGGATTGCATATCTGTTTTCATAGCTCTTTTGAAGGCAGCACTATGACCGGGCATGTCTATTTCCGGGATAAATGTGATGAACCTTTCTTTACAAAAACTGATTAATTCCTTAATGTCGGCCTCTGTATAATACATGCCTTTATCTCTTAACATATGCTCAGGCGCAGTCAGCTGAGGATACTGCTCAATGGCAAAGCGCCATGCAATATCTTCTGTCGGATGAAAATGAAATACATTCATCTTATATCTTGACATCATTTCAATCTGCTCCTTTAGCAGCTCCATCGACATATAATTGCGGCCCACATCCACCATATACCCCCTCCATGAAAAAGAAGGCCAATCAGTAATATCACAGCTATTTACATATACGCCCGTATAAGCCAGTTGCAGCAATGTTTGAAGTCCGTTGAATATGCCATGCGACGTATTAGCCACCAATTCGATTTTTTCTGGTCGCACTGTTAATTGATAAGCCTCTTCCTTATTCATGGGAGCTTTTACATTCCCAAGTTTTAATTCAATAATATGCTTGCTGCTTTTAGTATTTAAGGGGATGGTAAACCCTAAGGCCTGCAATTGATTTTGCAGCCATGTTCCTTGATTAACAATAGCATCATCTTTCACTTCAATGGATTGAAGCGCATACCAGGGAAAAAGACCTTGCTTCCAATCTACTTTCCTGGGCATTGGCAATAAGGCAGGGAAATTGGTTAATCCATACACATAAGGATAGACAAGGTGCTTCCATAACATGTAGCCTTTTCCGGTCAAATGCAATCCATCATTCGTATAGGCTGTATCCAGCTTTCCATCAGCATTTTTAAAATGCGTAAACAGATCAATGAACTGGTAATGGTAAGCCGGGGCATATTTTTCCAGGATCTTATTTACTTGTATTACCTCAGTAAGCTTCTTTGTGTGCCCGGGAAATTTTCCATAATATTCATTTACAGGCAACAGGCTTTGGATGTAAAGTCTTGTACCTGGACTGTTTTCATGTACCTGGCTTGCGATCAACAGTATGTTTTTAGTAAGACTATCTACAGAAATGCCACTGGCCAGGTCATTGATCCCAATCATTAGAAAAAGCCTGGAAGGCTTTCTGTCTGTGACCTCACGTAACCGGTTCAAAACGCCTGCAGATATGTCGCCACTAATGCCCCTGTTCTTTATATCTAGATCTTTGAACATTTCACTCCATTCCCCACCGTCTGTTATACTATTGCCTAAAAAGATCACATCCCCGGAAGTTGTTGGCAATTGCCCGAACAAGCTGCCCCGTTGTAGGTAATAAGTACTTAGTGAAGACTCGGGTATATAGCGTGACCCCTGCTGTGCTATTGAGACAGATCCAAACACGAGTGCTATAAAAACAATAAAATACTTTTGCATTGAAATGGACAATTATTTTACAATTCTGTTTTATTGATCACTCACCTGGCAGTTTTTTGTCAACAACCAATTCATCACAGCTATGATTTCATTATGATTCTATACAATTATTCACAGCGAAATTTTAATATTGAAAGAATGTCAACCTTCAAGTATTACTTCAGGTTTTCTTGCTTTAATCCTCGACAATAGCAAACCTGCAATTACCATTAGCACTCCAACAATTGTATAAAGACTAATTGAATCATGTAAGATCCATGCGGCAATAATAAATCCGAACAAAGGACAAAGAAATAACCAAAGCCCTGCCCGTATGGCATTTAACTGCAATAACCATAACCAAAGCTGCACGGCAAAAACTGATACCGGTATAGCCAGCCAGCTTACTGAAAACCAGAACCTGCTGTTAAAATGATTTTCAGCGTTTCTATAAAGGAAAAAAGTAACCGGCAATAAAATCACTCCTCCTATCAATGTTTGCCATCCATTGATAGTAAGAAGAGATAATCCATTCCAATTCCTGGAAGCAAAATATGTTGCACCCACTGAATAGGATAACATACTTAATAACAATATGGCCAACCCATGCAGGCTTACCGTTGCCTGCCCCAACAAAGGCCAGGAAGCACACAACACCCCCAACGAACAAACAATAAGAGAAATAATAAGCGTATAATGTGGACTCTTTTTCAAAAAGAAGGTTGCTATGAAACTGATGATCACAGGATTGGTAGCCACAGCAAGTGCACCAATGCCTGCAGTGACCTCCTGCATAGCCACCACATAAAGGCCCAGGTAGATGCTGATATTTAGCAGCCCGTATATCAACAGTTGCTTCCATTCACCTTTCACCGGCAATCGATGCCTGAATATCAAATGAGCTATAAACAACATGATGAGGGAGGCTATGGCAAAACGCATTTCGGCAATTACAAAAGGTTGAGCCACGGTTAGCCCGATCTTGGTGGCAGTGGATGCTGATGCCCAGAGCACAGCAAATAAAAACCCCGCCAATAACCAACTCCAACTTTTACTTAAGTGAAACATCAGCAAATTTGAATAGCCTAAGCCATTTGATTTAAATGTTCAAGCAGCACCTGGCTGCAAAACCATTCCTGCCTTGGCAGGTGAAATGGTCCTTTAAATAGATTTCCCTTTGCCGTTTGGGCCACTGTTCCATCCCTGTGCAAATAGCCGAACCACTCTCCATGTTGCTTATCATGGAAATGACTGTAGGCATATTCATGTATCATTTTATGCCATTGGGCATACTTTTCATTACCGGTCATTAAATACGCCAGAAGCGTGGCAATGATTACTTCATTTTGCGGCCACCAAAACTTCATATCCTGCCAGTATTCCTGCACTGGCCTTCCATATACATCCCTGAAATATAATATACCTCCATATTCTTTATCCAAGCCCCGGTCCCACATATAATCCAGCATTTTACAACCAAGGGTTATCAACCTGGGATCATTATTGCGGTATTTTGCCTCTTGCAATATAAACCAGGCGCCTTCAATGGCATGCCCTGGATTTAATGTTCTTCCATCAATATGATCTATGATGCTTCCATCGGGCGCCACTTGTTCCATGACACATTTAATATCATCTTTGACAAAATCACTTTCAATTTCAGAGATCCATTTTGATATCCATTCATCACAACGCTCATCCCCAATAGTTTCTCTCAATTGCTGTGCTGTATTCATCATGATCATCGGCACCCCAATTCCTTTAGCCGGGCGGATCCCGGTAAATTTAGAAGGAAGTTTTTTGTTTCCGCTTGCATAATCAATGCATGTTCCAAACACCCTCCTGGCATTTTCTGAAGCTTTTTCATCAGCACTGGCTTTAGCATAAGCAGCTGCTGCTATTACATAAAATGTTTCAGAGAAAAAGTA
This sequence comes from Bacteroidota bacterium, assembly GCA_023415275.1. Classification (GTDB taxonomy): domain Bacteria; phylum Bacteroidota; class Bacteroidia; order Chitinophagales; family Chitinophagaceae; genus Flavisolibacter. The sequence goes on along the minus strand of JAEZLJ010000167.1, from coordinate 27,711 downwards.
TCTTCTTTTACGAAGAGGTTGGCCATCCCTGGTCACATGAAAGAACATTTGACCATCGCTGTCAAAACAATATTTGTTTAAGAATTCATAACCCAACCTGGCGCCTTCCAGCCATTCTGCTCTTTTCTCTACTGTATTGTAAAGGGTAGAAAGTAGCCAGGTAGCACGACCCTGGATCCAAACCGCCTTATCATCATCTAGCAAACTCCCATCTGCTTCACGCATCAATAAAAAGCCTCCATGTTCTGTATCGTATGACCTGGGAAACCAGAAAGGAACTGTATCTTTTATCAACTGGTTGTAATAAAATTGTTGTAATGCTTCAAGATCCTGACGTGTATAGCTCATTTAATTAATATTGGTTTGCAATAGCCTTCAATGAATGTTGATCCGTTATTTCCATTTCACTGTGGTAAATACAATCTGTTTATAATTATCTTTCTCATACAAAACGCCGATCTTTTTCTTGCCTATTTTAACCAGGTCAGAATAAGCCGTGAAGTCGCCTTTACTACCTGAGGGGCTTTTGTCTATACCATATTGCCGTGACCAGTTTTTCCCATCGTCGTAGCTTATGCGGAGTGTAAGGTTATCCCTTCGTCTGGGATCCGCTGCATTGCAAAAAGCAATGATATTTTTCCCATCCTTCTTCCCAACTGTTAGTATACTGCCCTGGTTAACCGGGTCAATCAATGTTGGGTCAAAGTAACTGGTATCCCAGGTATTGCCTCCATCATGGCTTACTGATACGATCCTGGCCCGTACATCACCTTTTTGATTGCGGCTGTTCATCATAAGATGCACACTACTTAACTCGGCAGCCATAGATTCATTACTGCCAGGTATGGCAACTGTTTGTCCCAAATGAAAAGATTTTCCATGGTCATCGGTATAAAATCCGTGGGCGGCATAGTCGGTAAAGTGATCTTGAGGTTTACCCGCAGAATGGTTGGCAGCAACAAAGATCCTGCCCCGGTATTGTCCATTCTGAAATTGTAGGGCATGTCCAGGTGTATTGGCATAACTTCTCCAATCTTCAGGAAAATTATAAGCAGGATTGAGGGAAGGCATTTTGGGCCGGTGAACCTCTGTTGTAATATTTACAGCCTCACTCCAGGTTTTACCATGATCCACTGATGTTTTATACCATACCTCGCGCAACCCATTCCCCTTTCTTACTTCACCTTCATGGTTATTGCCGGTGTTGTAAAACAAAAAGATTCGCCCCTGTGGATAGGCGGGGTCTGTAAGATCAACCACAGGTGCCGGGTTACCAGCCTGGAGGGAATCAGCATCCACTATGGTTGCTAATGAAGACCAGCTTTTACCATTATTATGGCTGGCTTTCATTACAATATTTATATCGCCAAAATCGCCTGCGCCATTGACCCTTCCTTCACAAAAGGCCAGCAGATCTCCATTAGGCAATCCTATAATAGCAGGAATACGATAACTTTTATGTCCTTCTGTACCAGAAATGAATACAGGGATGTCTTCCTGGCTAAAAGCTGGAAGAATAAAGAATAAAGACAATAATATAACCATCATTTTTCTCATTGGATTTCTATTTTAAAGGTGGAAGCTGGCAATTGATCTTCATTAATAAGATTAGCATCTGTATAGGGCTTCCAGGCATATAGAACATACCTGGGCTGGTCATTTGGTTGAAGCGGGATAATTACCTGGTTTTTTTGAATCAAAGCTTTCACTTCTTTTTGTATCCCTTTTTCATTTTGTAAAACAAACCCGCGCAATGGCTGCTTATCCTGTGTATGCAATTGTTGGCCACTATATTGGAAAGAAATAATAATTTGATTCCCTACCCGTTGAGCTTTTAATGGCAATGGGCCATATGGAACAACCTTTGTCTGATGATAGGTTAAGTTCAATGCCAGCCTGGCCAGCCTTGCTCCCACTTCCTTTTTACGAATAGGATGCACATTCAAAGAATCTCCCACATCATTGCTCACAGCCATACCAGCATTTGGTATTATTTTAAGTAACCCCAACTGGCTATTGCGAAAAGCAGTCCATGAAGGACGGTTTAAAGAAGATAACTGTACATAATAAAATGGAAAATCATAACCCCATTTCTTTCTCCAGCTTTTTACCATTTTAGGAAATAAGATCTCATGCAATTCTATGTTATGGGCATTACTTTCTCCCTGGTACCAAATAACACCCTTTACTGGAAAATGTATAAACTGGCTGATGCCTGCTTCATAATTATAGCATGGTTCATAGGGATGCCTTTGCTTCTGGTCAGCACTGTTTTTTAAATTGGTTTCAGCCCTTTCCCTGACCCATGGCTGATAAAAATCTGATCTTCGCCAATTATACAGTTCCTGCACCAATTGCGGGTCATGCTCCATGGTGTACCTATCAATCCATGATTCTGTATCTGACCCCCCTACCGCTACCAGGATCAAACCAATCGGAACGTGTAGCTGCTCCTGTAACCTCTTGCCGAAGTAATAGGCTACAGCAGAAAAATCTGTAGCCGCAGCAGAATCAGAAGCATGCCAGGTGCCCTTGAAATACTGCAACTTGTTCACTTTATCCAATATGGCAGAATCCCAGGCCGTATTATTCGTTTCAGCAATGACTTTCATATCTAACAACCGAAGACCCTTCACATTTTGAGCTACTACCAATTCCTCTTTTCCCTTAAAAGAAGACCGCAATGGAAAAGCCATATTACTTTGACCCGAACACAACCAAACGTCTCCTATTAATACATCATCAAGGATTATGACCTTATTGAGTGATGAGATAGTTACTCGCAATGGACCACCATTAGGTAAAGCAGGAAACACAGATTCCCATTTTCCATCCTCATTGGTAAGTATTGATTGGCTTTCCCCATTAAAAGCCACCGTAATTTTTTCCTTTGCGTTGGCAGTTCCATAAAATTTAATTGGCTGATCGCGCTGCAAAACCATATGTGATGCAAATACAGAAGGCAATTGCAATCCTCCAAAATCACCTGTAAGCTTGTGGTACACTACATTGGCTATTATAGAAGCGCCTTCTTCGTTAGGATGCAAATTATCAGGCAGTAATTCCGGGTGAAAGTATAAAGGTGTATGCAGGTCGATCATCCCGGCTTTATTGGCTTTGGCTATTTGGGGTATCAATTGCTGTATCTGCCAATACCAATCCCTCGTCCCCGACAAGAAGCGGGGATGTCCGTTGAAGATGGGAGTAAGTTGGCAAACAAAAATATTTACATGTGGGTTAACCCTCCGTATGGTATCAATCAGCCAGGCATAATCAGCCATAAACTCATCACCATAATTTGGCCAGTTCCTGGGGTCAGTATCGTTCAATCCCAAATGGATGATGGCCACGTCTGGCTTGTAGGAAAGCAAATCAGTGAATGCGGCAGTTTTATAATAAGGGTGGTGACCATTTTTTAAAAGTGTGGCTCCGCTCACTCCAAAATTCTTTACCTCATACCTGGCCCCCAATTGGTTTTGAAGTTGTGAGGGATAAGATGTTTTTGAAGGGTCCTTATGGGTAAGTCCAAACGTTACTGAATTACCTATACAGGTCACCTTTACCGTTTGCGAGAAAGAGAAAAACTGACATAAGCATAAAACGAAGACAGAAACATATCTTAAAATAAGGACAGGATTTACAGTGGACAGCCTTTTCTCCTTTGACCATTGCGGCGCATTTGGAAGTGAAAGTAAACGCAACTCTTTACACTTAATATGCCACACTAAAGCTACAAGGCTTCTCAATTGATATGAAATATTATTAAACACCGTTTTCCATTCTGTTGTAAATCTCAAACCAGAAGATCAGATCTCTTCAATAGTCTCATATTTATTTAGCGATTGAACTTCCTTGAAATCATTATTCTTTGGTCTTAAAAAATAAAGTTGTATCACTAAGGCCACCAACACGATGACAGACAACATGGCAAAGCTCTTGCCCAGGTTTCCTTCATCTGTTGACTTACCTAAAAAATCAGTAATAAAGGCCCCGGCAAAAACGCCCACCATATTCATTAACCCATATGCCGTTGCGCGGTTTTTTGCTGAAACAAACTGGCAGAGGATAGGCATATTGTTGGCATCGAACATTCCATAGCCAAATCCAAAGCAAAATGCAGCGGTGATGATATGAAATAAGGTATCACCAAAACCAATAAGTAACAAAGAAGGTATGGTAAGTCCTAAGCCAATAGCACTGGTATATATCCGTCCCCTGATGTTTTTTTGAACCCATTTATCTGAAATGATTCCTCCGAAAATGACGCCAAGGAAAGAAGAAGCCGCGATGGTGCAGGTGGACAGGGGCCCCGCCTGAGACATGTCTATATGCAATTTATTGGCAAATAAAGTAGGTAGCCAATTTTTAATACCCCAACCGGGCAAACTGGGAATTGCAAAATATAGTAAGATGATCCAAAATGAAATATTAGTAAATAATAAGCCAAGTCCTTTGAACCATGAGGCTTTACCCTGCATTACCATGTCAGTTACTTCCTTAGAAGTTTCCGGTTCTTTCTTTTCTTTAAGAAAGAAAATCAAAACCAGCGAATAAGCTATGCCTATCAATCCGAAGGAATGAAAGGTGGAATGCCAGGAAAATTTATCAGCAATGGTAGCTCCAAAACCACCAAGGGCCTGCCCTACATATAATCCTGTCATATGGATGCCTACAGCCAAAGACCTGGATTTGGCAGCATGATAATCAGCAATCAATGACAATCCCGCAGGAATATACAATGCCTCACTTACTCCCATGATAGCCCTGAGCCAATACAGCTGGTTAAATGTATTGGCATAGCCCATGGCATAAGTAACAGCAGACCACACAAACAGACTAAAGACGATCAACCATTTCCTGTTGAACTTATCAGCAATAATGCCCGAGACAGGGCTCATAAACCCATAGATCCATAAAAAAATGGCCATCAAATAACCAAAGTTGGTGGCTGATTGCAGTTCCGCAATATCGATCTGCATGGAAGGCCTCATGGTACTCAGCATCTGCCTGTCCATATAATTCAGTAAGGCCACCACCCAAAGAAGGGCAACGACGATCCACGGATAATATTTTTTGTATTGATTCATTACTTCACCAATAAAAGTATCATTAATGAATTTATAGCCCTTTTATAGTGGCACTTAATAGCTGCGGTGTTCTGATGCCTGCCTTTATTTCACCACTGGGTATAATTATATTTCCATCCCATAAAACGGCAGTTGTAGTAGCAGGAACAGGATAAGGAATACAACCAACTGCTGTCCATTTATTCTTTAAAGTATTATACAAAAGGACCTCTTTGCTAAAACCAGGATGGGAAATCTGAAGTTCCTTTTTTCGTTGAATCAGCTGTTCTTTTTTAGATTCATCCTTTTCAGCATTGATAGCCGCTATTAACTCTTCTGTTTTATGAAAGGTAGCTCCGCGATCACCACCAAATAACAGGATGGAATGTTCACCTATAGCCAAACCGGTACCTGCTGATAGTGCATAAGGAAGTGGTTTCCTTTCCCTCCATTGATTGGATAGAAGATCAAATTGAAAAACAGATGGGTATAGTTCACTTACTGCACTTTCATTTTTCTTCCTGCCACCCATTACATAAATACCATTATTATTTCCATCTGACTGAACCACCATTATAGCATGAGAAATATTTTTGGGTAAAGAAGGCAATTCTTTCCAACCTTCATTCAATCTATCCAGGTCAAGCCGTAAAAACTTATTCGAAACGCCCTTCGATATTTCACCCCCTACAAAATAAATATGGTTATCAATTGATGTGAGAGAGGCATTGGTTACTGCAAAAGGCAGATCAGGAAGGTGCTTTACAACCAGATCATTTGCCTTGTCATCCCATTGAATTTGCCATACCTTATTACTAAGCCCTTCTGCATTTTCACCACCAGCACAGATGATGCCTTGTAATATTGAGCAATTGGCCACATAAGCAAGGCCAATGGGCAAGTGGAATTTTTTATCGATGGCAATTAAACTGTCTCCATGTTTTTTAAATACGTACAGCTCATCGTAGTACTTCTTTTTCCCCCCATCCCATGGCATGCCATCGGGAAAATTAGCGCCCCCACCCAAAATGAGCACATTGTTATGAACACCTACCACCGGGCCCGCTATACCCATAGCTGCCTTTCCTTCTGCGCGTGGAAGTTCACCAGCTATCTTCCATTGCAAGGCAATAGGAGGTCCTTTTTGTGCTATAGTAGTAAAAGAAAATAGCATGAGTTCAATCAGAAGTAAAAGAATAAAACGATTCATTATTTATACGGTGAGTCCCGAAGGCAAATGGGAAGAGAAACTTTTGAAGTTTAATTGTTCCACATCCTTATTGAACTGTTGAAATTGCTCTGCGCTCATATTTTTTACAGGCAGGCGAAATTCCCCACAATTCAATCCTATTAGTTTCATATAAGCCTTTCCTGTGGCAATACCTCCGTATTTGCCCAGCAAGCGTATCATATCTATTGATTTTTGTTGAAGTTGTTGCGCCTTTTTTAATTCACCGCTATTAAATGCTTCTATCAATTCATAATAGAGCGGTGCAGCATAATTGAAAGTGCTCCCAACTGCACCCCTGGTACCTAATACCAATGCCGACAACATATTTTCATCCCTGCCCCACAACATATCATATTTACCATTTTGAAAATGAAGGCAGGAAAGAAAATCCATAAAGTCTTCATGAGTGTATTTGATGCCGGCAAAATTGGGCACTCTTCCATCTATAGCCTGCAACAGGTCATACATCGCAAAACCTACCCCTGTCAGAACAGGAATATGATAATAGTAAAAAGGCATGCCTGGCACCTCGGCTGCTATTTCTTCACAGATCCTGGCCAACACATCAACACTTGCAGGTTTAAAATAAAAAGGCGCTGTAAAAGAGACAGCATATAAGCCAACTTCCTTTGCATGTACTGCCAGCTCTTTGCAATCATTTATATTGGTACCTCCCAGCAACGTCATTACTTTAAAATCAGGATTGGATTTTGAACACGAGGCCCATGCTTCAGCTACCGCCATTTTTTCTCTGACGGACATGGAAACACCCTCGCCCGTGGAGCCACATATGAAAGCCCCTGTAACACCATTGGCAATAAGCATTTCATAATATTCGGGTATAAGGGATAAATTCAGACTGCCATCAGCATGAAAAGGTGTAAAGGGAGCGGCAATCAAACCGTGCAAATGTTCTTTGATGATGTTACTCATAGTTTGAAAATAAGGTAATTAAGAATAAGAGGAAAAAGACCAGGGATAAGAATACCCCCGGTGTACGATTTGCTAACACTGCTAATAGAAAGATGTATCTGTAATAATAGTTTTATTAATTAAGGTTTGGCTGTTGGATAACCAGGTGTCTGGTTTACCAATGGATCATTTGTCCATATGGCTGGTTCAATGGGCCAAAGAATTTTATAAGCCTGGCTTGCCTTGTCTAAAACTCCATAAGGATGGTTAGGACTTATAAAAACCAATGGTTCATTACCGAATTTCATCCTGCGCAGATCATACCAGCGCTTTCCTTCATATACAAACTCCTTGCTTCTTTCTGCAAATATGGCCAGTTCATTGGCATCTTTTGAGCCATTCACAAATGGTGTAGGATCCTTGCCCGGGCCACCAAATGCACGGTCGCGTATCTGCTGAATATACATAGTTGGATCACCTCCTTCAGCGTTCACGATCTCAGCCAGCATCAACAACCTGTCGGCTTCGCGATAAACCACCCAATCATCAGAGAAATATCTCTTATTGGCATCAATGGTTCCGAGAAACTTAACCAATGCTGTATTTCTAACGGTCACCTTTACAGGTGTCACACTCTTATCTACCTTATAATAATCATAGAATGTGGCATTCCTTCTTTTATCAGCCACGTCGTATGACTGGAACAGGTCAAAAGTGTATGCATAACGCTGAATGATCTGCATGGAGTTGGTAGCTGCAATGGCTAATGGGTCTACCAGGGTAGATCCACTGCCTGAAGAATCCTTATAATGAAGGTTATCAAAGTTGAAAGTGGAATAAAGGAAAGTAGCATAATTGCTCATTTCTGCCTCGCCTACCCTGTAACGAATAGCCAAAATGATCTCATTATTGTTTTTCTTTCCATAACTAAATACATCTGCAAAATTGCTTTGCAAAGAAGTGCCGGTAATGGCATTCAGGGCGGATTTTGCTTCTGCCAGGTCTGCCGTAGTGTTATACACTTTTGCTGACCACAAATACACCTCGCCTTTCAACATCAATGCTGCTGAAGGATTCCATTGACTCTTATCTGCAGTAGCGGTGGCAGTTCCAAATAAACTAATAGCTTTATTGACATCAGATTTTACAGAAGCCAGTACTTCAGCTTCGGTGGCGCGTGCTTTCCTAAGTGCTACAGCATCGGTTGTACCATTTAACACTTCTGCTTCCAGCCTTAATGGAACACCTCCGTAGGTGCGCAGCAAATGAAAATAGTAATAGCCCCGCATGGCATAAGCCTGGCCCAGTAAATAATTCTTTTTGGCCTCAGCTAGAAAATCAGAGCCTTCCACTTTTTGTATAAAAAGGTTAAGCTGAAGAATAGGACCATAAAGACCGGCCCAGCTTCCAACACCAGACGAATTTTCTTCAATACGTTGTTCAATAATAGGCAATTCGTTCAATGAAGTGCTTTGCCTGTCCACATTACTGAAGCTGCCACCCCGCATTTCACCCAGGCGCACAAACATAAACTGGTTGTCGCGGAACTGCTTGTGCAGGCCTACCATAAAATTGGTGACCTGTGCTTCACTTTTCCAAAAATTTCCATCCCCATAGTAATCTTCCGGAGCTATGTCCAGGGATTTGTGGCAGGAGGCAACAAGAAGAGCCACTACTGCCATCATTAATATATTTTTCAACTTCTTCATGATATTATGCATTTAGTAAGGTGATTAAAAAGTAAGGTTTGCGCCCACTACCAGTTGTGTAGGAATGGTATAAGCACTGTTTTGAGAACCTGTACGTTCTGGTAAATTCAATAATTCATTGGTAAGGTATCCCAGGTTCTGACCTGTTACTGTAAACCTCAGGCCATTAATTTTTGCTCTTTTAAGCAGCGCTGAAGGCAAAGAATAGCTTAAAGACACCTCTCTAAATGCCAGGTAACTTGAATTGACGTAGAACATGCTGCTAGGTCTGTCAAAGTTTTTTGTATTCAACTGGTCTGCCCATACATACCTGGGATATTTTGCATTTGGATTGTCAGGGGTCCAGGTTTGCTTTACAACATCTGTAACGTTAAACTCTCCCTGCGCACTGGCCAAAGACCACAAGTGCTGGAAATCCTGCTGAATATGACCCAGGGCAAAATCTAAACGGGCAAATAAAGAAAATCCTTTCCATGATACAGTTGTATTGAACCCCCCGGTCCATCTTGGCAAAGCCCTGCCAAGAGAAGTCATGTCGCGGTAATCAATAGTGTCATTTTTATCTATATCCTTCCACATGACATCACCCAACTGGGTAGCAATAAATCCGCTTAATCCTTTTTCAGTGATCAACTGCTGGCTGGCCACTCTTTTACCTGCCGCATTGTTTTGCCAAACTTGTCCTGCGGCAAGATCTATTTTATTGTAAGCCGCGAGGTCTTTTGAATTCCTGATGATACCATCAGGCACAAATCCAAAGATTTCACCCCACTCCTGTCCTTCCTGTAAACCACCTACCCAGATCAATTTTCCTGTGGCGGGATCATACACTTGTTGACCACCTTGCCTGTTACGTTCGTTGCCGTTGTAAGGAAGCTTAAGCACGGTATTCTTATTCCAGGAAGCATTGGCATTTACCTGCCATATGAAGTCTTTTTTCTGGATGATCTTATAATTAGTTTCCAGTTCCACTCCACGGTTTCTCATGCTACCATTGTTTGTCCTGATGCTGGAAATACCTGAAGAAGTGGGAAGATTAACAAAGGCCAGTTTATCATCTGTGATCCTGTTATAGTATGCAACAGAGAAGTTTAACCTGTTGTTAAAGAAACCCATATCTGCACCCACTTCCGTAGTGTTGGTTTTTTCCCATTTCAAAGAAGGATTAGCTATACTGGTTTGCAAAAACCCGATAGCACCATTATAAGCTGTTTGAGAACCATAGGCACCCTGCACTTCGTACAGACCTACTGCATTGCTGGTACCAATACCAATATTTCCATTCTTACCCCAGCTGGCACGCAGCTTCAAATAAGACAACCAGTTCCTGGTAGAAGTCATAAAATCTTCCTTATGTACCATCCAGCCCACAGATGCAGCTGGGAATGTACCATATTGATTGTCGCCGACAAGGCGGGAAACTCCATCCCTTCTTACAGTAAAACTAGCCAGGTACTTACCATCCCAATCGTATAGCAAACGGCCAAAGCCTGACATAATACGATCCTGGTTATGGTATGAATCTGTGCTACGCGTTTGAGTAGTAGCATTATCCAGTGTGTATTGCAAATCCTGGAAATCATCTGTAGGGGCCTGGCTACCGGAAGCATAAACGCCTTTGGCATAAGCGCTATAGTATTCAAACCCAGCCATTGCATCCACATTATTTTTGTCCAGGAAGGTGGTGCTATAGTTGACAATACCATTATAGGTTTGCCTGATCGTCCTGTCAAAATAAGACTCTGTAAATCTTGTCCGGTTCCAACCAGTGTTGGGATTGGTCAAACTCAGTAATCCTGTGCGGAAGTCCTTATTAAAAGACTCTCCAACACCTTCATCATACATCCAGATACCACCTAATTTCACATAAAGTCCCTTCATGACATCAACACGGAATGACTGGCCCATTGTAAATTTATCCGTCTGGTTAAACCTTTTGTATTTATCAATATTCAAAACAGGATTACCATCGCTGGCATCACGGCCCAGGATCAACTCACCCTTCGCATTAGTACCCCGCATAGTGGGAGGTGCTGAAAGCATACGTCCCCAATAGTTGCCTTCACCATTTTGAAGTGATTGGTCTCTCCAGTTGGCCTTGTTAAATTGCAGGCTGCTTTCTGATTTAAGCCAATCCTTAATTTTATAATCACCATTCAAAGTGAAGGTCAAACGCTTATAAAAAGTAGCCAATGAAAGACCGTCTTCATTATAGTAACCTATGTTGGCAAAATATCCCCCCTTCTCGTTTCCGCCACTCATACCTACGTTGTAGTCCTGTACTGTAGCTTTATTATGTAAGCCATAGTCACCATAATTAAAATCTTTATAAATCAGGTCTGCATACGTTCCGTTAGGATCATATTTTCCCGATGCATCTGTAGGGATGGCATCTTTCATGGTTTTCCATCCAGGCTGATTCAGTAATTCCTTATTGGTGTCATCAAGGCGCATGGTGCTCCATATAGCCCTGTTATCATAATTGCCATCTAATATATTCCCTGCAGCATCTTTGTATAGATTACCAGTACCTCTTGGACCTACAGCCGCCAGGTCACCCGGTGTACGGGTACCATTCTTAATAGCCTCAACTACGCCCAAACGTGTCCATTTGATATAATCTTCTGCACTTAAAAAGTTATACGGTACATTTAAATAACTAACACCCCGGTTAGCTTTTACACTGATAGATGAAGAACCTGACTTTCCTCTTTTTGAGGTAACCAAAATAACACCATTGCTAGCTCTAGCTCCGTATATAGCAGTGGCAGAGGCATCTTTCAAAACTTCAATGCTGGCAATATCTTCAGGATTGATATCGCTTAACGATCCACGCACCTGGCCATCCATTAATATCAATGGGCTTCCTGATCCATCAAAATTGGTTCCTCCCCTTAAAACAATTGATGGCAAAGAACCAGGCCTTCCAGTACCTGTGGATACCCTTAATCCCGAAATAGTTCCGGCAAGAGCCTGGGCAGGGTTGGATCGCAATCCTGTTTCCAGCACCTTGGGATCCAACTTGGCAACGGACGATGTCACTTTGGACCGCTTAGCAGTTCCATATCCAATTACCACTACTTCGTCTAACTTGCTATTACCTTCCTTTAAAGAAATATCTATGGTGGAAGAAGTTCCTACAACCACTTCCTGTGAAGTGTATCCTGAATAGGAAAAAACCAGCACATCTCCCTGTCCGGCTTCAATACTGAATTCCCCTTTAGAATCAGTTTGCGTACCCGTACTCTTTCCTTTTACGATAACACTAACCCCGCTTATGGGAGTTTTACCATCTTCAGAAAAGATTTTTCCAGAGATCTTACTGGCCTGGGACCAGGCTGGCTGAACTACCAGGACAACTGTTACAAAAAGTAAAAGTTTCAATAAAGCAGATTTCATGCAAAGCAATTTTTAGTAGAATGAAGTATTATGTATGACATAATGAAGGTAAAGGGAAATAATTATTGCTACCAAATAAATTTTTTACTTTGTGTTAACACGTTGATATAGTTTCATTTATATAGATTAAATGAATTTATCATCATTGTTAACGTAATGTTTAATACATTTGATTAAGTACTACATAATAAAATAACTCTCATGGATCTTCCCTCATTAAAGGATAACTTGAAATCCATTGATACAAGCTCGTTGGTAGATAAAGTAGAAGCCAGCCTGGTACAACTTCTCCAGGAACGTAAATTCACAATAGGTGATGTGATACCCAAGGAAATTGAGTTGGCTCAAACGCTTGGCGTGAGCAGAACAGTGGTCAGGGAAGCGCTCACCAGACTACGTATAATGGGTTTGATTGAATCCAAGAAGAAAAAAGGATCTGTAATCACCAGCCCTGACCTGTTTGGCATGATGAGTAAAAGCATGAATCCTCATATTCTCGACCAGGAAACGCTCAAAGAAATTTTTGAAATCAGGCTGGTCTTAGAGATTGGTATGGCTGATCTCATTTTTCATCGCATTAAAAAAGAAGATATAGAAGAATTAAAAGAAATAGTCAGCAATGAACCCCCAGCCACTCAATATCATTTATTCAATATAGAACACGAAATTGCTTTTCATGGAAAACTTTACGAGATCACTGGCAACAATACCATGAAAAAATTTCAAAAAATGTTACTGCCGGTTTTTGATTATGTGCACAATAGCGGCCTGCTGCGAAGGCAACCTTTGTTAAAAGTGTTTGTCTCACACAAAGGCCTGGTGGATATTCTCGAAGAGGGCACTCCTGAGCAATTTAGAAATGCAATGCGGTTTCATCTTGAAAATCATTTTGCACGATTGTTTGAATAGCCTATAGCATTCAAGCGATCAATATAAAAGATCATGTTAGGATGGCGCTATAAACATCAAATTGTTCTTTTTGACATAGTGAATAATTTACGTGCCTAAACTAAAATCCAGTGCATGCTTTTCGATTTTGTGCATTCGTTTGCATCTGCTCTTATTCATTCTATTTGTTACTTTCATCATGATTACACTAAAATATATAGCTGCATTTTTCTTCTTTTTAAAATCAAAGACCAACTAATCATAACAAATGAACAGAAAAGAATTTGTAAAAACAGCATCCCTGGCAGCAGCAGGACTGGCAGTAATGCCTTCAGGCAATTTGTTTGCCACCAGTATGGTAGATAAAAAAGTTAAACTGGCAATCATTGGAGTAGGCGCCCGTGGACTGAACCACCTGGACCTTGTATTAAGAAGGCAGGACGTGGATTTGGTAGCCATATGTGATGTAGAACCCCGCACCCTGGAACTGGCCAGATCTATGATCACGAAAAGCAATAAGAAAATGCCCCAGGTCTTTACCGGGAGTGAAGAAGCCTGGAAAAATATGTTGGATGTAAAAGGTGGTTTGGATGGCGTGATCATTGCCACCCCCTGGCAGTGGCACAAACCCATGATACTGGGCGCCCTTGAAAAAGGAATTAAATACGTGGCTACTGAAGTGATCCTGGGCATTACCCTGGAAGATCACTGGGAAGTAGTGAAAGCGGCGGAAAAACACCAGGCACATGTAATGATGCTGGAAAACGTTTGCTACCGCAGGGACGTCATGGCAGTGCTCAATATGGTGAGACAGGGCCTCTTTGGAGAACTCATTCACCTGCAGGGCGGCTACCAGCATGATCTAAGAGAAGTCAAATTCAATGATGGAGTGCACTATTATGGTGGTGGAGTGGAGTTTGGAGAAAAAGGTTACTCAGAGGCTCATTGGAGAACCGACCATTCCGTGCACCGCAATGGCGATCTGTATCCAACTCATGGCATAGGACCTATTGCTCATTACATCAATATTAACCGTGGCAACCGCTTTATTTCCCTGAACTCCTTTTCCACCAAAACCCGTGGGCTGCACGACTATATTGTAAAAAAAGCAGGCGAAGGCCATCCTAATGCCAAGGTCAGGTTCAAGCTCGGCGACATTGTCACCACACACATACAGTGCGCTAATGGAGAGACCATTCTTTTACAACACGACACCAATCTTCCCAGGCCTTATTCATTAGGCTTCAGGGTGCAGGGCACCGAAGGCTTGTGGATGGATGTGAACAAAGGCATCTACCTGGAAGGAAAATCTCAAAAGCCCCACCAATGGGATGATGCCCAGACCTGGCTAGATAAGTATGATCATCCCCTATGGGTAAAATGGAGCAAGGAAACCGAAGGAGCAGGCCATGGAGGTATGGACTTTTTCGTCATCCATTCCTTTGTAGAATCCATCAAGCGGCAAACCCCCACTCCTATGGACGTCTATGATGCGGCAGCCTGGAGCGCCATTACACCTTTAAGTGAACAATCCATTGACCTGGGCAACCAAACAGTGGAATTCCCCGATTTCACATCCGGCCAATGGATGTATAGGAAGCCCGTGTTTGCACTGAACAATGAATTCTAGCAGTAGTTCCTATTCTATTCAATAATTAGAATAGGAACTATTCACTTCTCATAAACACCTTCAGGTGTCTATCCCAAATCTTATAGATCTTCATGAAATTATTTCTTTTCTTTCTGACTCTCATTGGCATAACCTCCGTTACAGCCCAACCACTTCCTGTTGAATTGCAAACCCCGGGTATTGTTTCCATAAACCGGATGCCTATGAAGGCATCGGCTTTTGCATACGAAAACAGGGAACTGGCCATGCAGGGAAGCAGGGAGCGCTCAAAGAATTTTATTTCATTGAATGGCACCTGGAACTTCAATTGGGTACAGGACCCACGCCAACGCCCAACCGAATTTTACAAGACTGATTTTGATGATACGGGTTGGGATCATTTTAAAGTGCCCGCCAATTGGGAGCTCAATGGGTATGGCCTTCCCATCTATGTAAACCAACCCTATGAATTTGCCGGACGAAAGAAGACGGGCAAGAAATTAAACCCGCCTTATGATATCCCCGATAACAACAACCCGGTGGGATCCTATCGAAAAAAGTTTCTTATTCCTTCTGATTGGAATGGCAGGCAGGTATTTATCCACCTGGGTGCTGTTAAATCCGCCTTCTTCATCTGGATCAATGGTAAAAAGGTAGGATATAGTGAAGACAGCAAACTGGCTGCCGAATTTGACATCACCTCATATATTCACACGGGTGAAAACCTGGTGGCCATTCAGGTGTACCGCTGGAGCGATGGCAGCTACCTGGAGTGCCAGGATATGTGGCGCATCTCTGGTATTGAAAGGGATGTATTTGTGTATTCAACAACGGCTTTGGACATCCGGGATTTCAAGTTATCTGCTGGGCTGGATAAAACATATACCCATGGCATCCTGCAGGTAGACTTTGAAGTGGCAAATTATAAGATAGATCAGAATACATTGCATTCCAGGCCTGACAGTTTTTCGCTTACCCTGGAATTGATGGATGCCCTCGGAAACAGGATGTTCATTGATAGCTCCCAACCAGGGATTACAGTTCTTGGCAATTATCACAAAAACCTTTCATTTACTCACCAGGTACCAAATGTTCAATCCTGGTCTGCTGAAGTACCTTACTTATATACCCTGTTTATTTCTCTTAAAGACAAAAATGGAAACCTGCTGGAAGTAATTCCGCAAAAAGTAGGATTCAGAACAGTTGAATTGGTTGACCGCAATTTATTGGTCAATGGGAAAAGGGTATTCCTGAAGGGTGTAAACAGGCATGAGCACAATGCTACACAGGGGCATGTGCTGTCAAAAGAAGATATGCGTAAGGATATGGAGATGATGAAGAAACTGAATATCAATGCGGTTCGCCACTCTCATTATCCACCTGACCACTACTGGATGCAGCTTTGTGATGAATATGGATTATATGTGATCGATGAGGCCAACATAGAATCACACGGCCGGTATTATGATTTGGCCTACACATTGGGAAATGACAGGCAATGGCTCACACCTCACATGGAAAGGGTGCAAAGAATGTATCAACGGGATAAGAATCATCCTTCAGTAATTACCTGGTCGTTGGGTAATGAAGCAGGCAATGGTGCCAATTTTTATGAAGCTTATGACTGGCTGAAAAATGCCGACAGCCGGCCCGTTCAATATGAAAGAGCCGAGAATGATTACAACACTGATATCATAGTTCCTCAATACCCTGATCACAACTGGCTGGCCGAATACGCCAACTCCCACCCCGACCGCCCCTTGATCATGAGCGAATATGCGCATATCATGGGCAATAGCCTTGGCAATTTTCAAGAGTATTGGGACCAGATCGAGTCTCAGTCTTACCTACAGGGTGGGTTTATCTGGGAATGGATAGACCAATCGATCGATACCATAAAAAACGGGAAACGCATCATGGCCTATGGTGGCGATTTTCCGTTAAGTGGACCAGTCAATGAAGATTTTAGTGACAATAACTTTTGTGTAAAAGGCGTAGTAACTGCTTACAGGAATCTTACACCGATGGCCATTGAGGTGAAAAAAGTGTATCAGTCCATTAAAACAAAATACTTAGGTCCAAACCAGGTCGGTATCACCAATGCCTATTTTTTCCGGAACCTGGATAATATCGCATTGCATTGGGAATTACTGGAAGATGGCAGGATAATCGAAAAAGGCATCTATTCTTTATTGGATATTAAGCCACGCCAATCTGCCACTATCACATTGCCGGTAAAGAGTAAACTACGTGAAGGAAAAGAATACTTTTTAAATGCCAGGTACCTATTGATCAAAGCAGAACCATTACTCGATAAAGGTTATGAGATCGCGAATGAACAATTAACCTGGAAAGGAAACTACAGGGTGTCTCAGCTTCCAACAGATACCGGCTCCCCGGTAGTATGGAAACACCAGGATCACAATGAAGTGATTCAAGGGAAAAATTTCAGCATCACTTTCGATAATAACAAGGGTCAAATGTCTTCTTACACATTGAAAGGAGATGTGTTATTACACCAGGGCCCTCAGCCTTCTTTCTGGAGAGCACCCACTGACAATGATATAGGTGCAGGATTCAATCACTCCATGCGCAAATGGCGCAACGCTTATGAAGTTGGGAAAGTAATAGACCATAGGGTAACTGAAACTTCCAATGGTTATGAAGTCTATTTCAAAAAAGATTTATTGAATGGTGAGGCATCTGTAGAACAGTTGTTTTCAATATTCCGCGATGGTTCGATAAAGGTCAACACACATTTTATACCCCTGAAACAAAACTATCAATTACTCATGCGTTTTGGCACTGATCTGAAACTGGCTGCCAGGATGAACCAAATCAAATTCTATGGCAGGGGACCGTGGGAAAATTATTGGGATCGCCATACTGCCTCTTTTGTGGGGCTCTACAATCAAACACTCGATCAGCAATATTTCCCTTATGCACGTCCGCAGGAAAGCGGTAACAAATCGGGCATCCGTTGGGTTAGCCTGACCGATAAAAAGGGAAAGGGCCTCAGGTTTGAAATGGCGGATAGTACATTGAATTTTTCAGCGCTCCCCTATAGCCTCGATGACCTGGACCCAGAAATAAATAAGAAACAATACCATTCAGGCGAATTGACCAAAAGGAATGAAGTATATATGCATATGGACCTCAATCAAACAGGTGTGCAGGGAATAGATAGCTGGGGAGCACATCCGTTGCCGCAATATACCCTTCCATTCAAAGAACTACAATTCAGCTATTGGATCAAACCATTGTACTAACATGAAAGCCGGAAAAACGCTCACCCTGGTACTGATTGTTTATTCATTTATTGGTGTTTCATTCAATGGTAAAATACCACTGGATAGACCACTAGTTGATTCAACAATTATTCTTCCCTTAGGCGGCAACACCTGGTGCACCCGCGCATCTGGAGATTCTTTATACATAAGCAGTGATGGTATTAAAAACTGGAAAGATGAAAAGGTGGGCTTTGATACCTACTTACGGTTAACCGATACCGGAAGATTACAAATTCAATTAAGAGCCAGGGCCAAAAGTACCAGCCGGATAAAAATAACTATTCATGGAAACAGCAGGGTGCTTACTATTCAGCCCGGGCCCTACCAGTGGTACGATGCAGGAGTATGGCGAATAAAGGATACTGGGTATAGCAAGATTCATTTAAGCGCCGTATCAAAAACAGGTCAACTGATCAGTGAAGTATCGGAGTATCGGATCAGCGGTTCAGCCGTTAATAGCCAAACTGCCTTTGTCCCCAACAATAATGATCAATTTTTCTATTGGGGACGCCGTGGCCCATCTGTTCATTTAAATTATCCTTTCACAGATAGTATCAAGGCCACGTGGTTTTACAATGAAGTGGTGGTGCCTCAAAACCAGGACGTCATTGGATCCTATTTTATGGCTATTGGATTTACTGATGGATATTTTGGCATACAGGTAAATTCAAAAACTGAAAGAAGGATCCTTTTTTCGATCTGGAGTCCTTACCAAACTGATGATCCCAAAAGCATTCCTGCAAATATGCGGATCAGTTTATTAAAAAAAGGAGAAGGCGTTCACACCGGCGAATTTGGAAATGAAGGTTCGGGTGGACAAAGCTATCTCCGGTATTCATGGCGGCCCAATACCAGGTATAAATTCCTATTAAAGGGCCAGCCTGACGGCCACGACAATACTGTATATACTGCCTATTTTTTTGATCCGCTCATCAACCAATGGCGATTGATAGCCTCTTTTCAAAGACCACAAACCAATCATTACCTGGCCCGTTTTCATTCCTTCCTTGAAAATTTTCTTCCCGAAAATGGGAATGTCACCAGAACGGTGCTATTTCAGAACCAGTGGATAGCCAACCAAAAAGGACAATGGACAGAACTGGCAACCGCCCGCTTTACATATGACAATACCGCTCGTAAGGGATACAGGAGGGATTATGCCGGAGGGATAGTAAATAGTAGTTTTTATTTAAAGAATTGTGGCTTCTTCAATTCAAATACACCTTACAATGCGGTTCTTAAAAGGCCTCTAACCAATCAGCCTCCTGCAATAGCATTAGACCAGCTTCCCTGAAGCTTTAATAAATCATCATTTACATATACTGGCAACTCGTGTTCGCGCCAAAATTTACATAGTTGTGAATTAAATTGTTTATAAATAGTGGGCTATTAATGGTTGAAATATTAAGGGGTCGGAATGGCCTTTGAGTCAATCTAATGAATATCAACTGTTAAGCATGCCCGAACTACCAGATATAGAAGTTTTTACCCGCAACCTGAAAAAGATGTTTGCCGAAAAGAAGCTTTTGAAACTGAAGTTGGTCAATTCAAAGAATATAA
Organism: Bacteroidota bacterium; assembly: GCA_023415275.1. GTDB lineage: Bacteria > Bacteroidota > Bacteroidia > Chitinophagales > Chitinophagaceae > Flavisolibacter. The sequence continues at coordinate 8,047 of JAEZLJ010000167.1, read as the reverse complement.
AAGACACTCAAAAAGCACTTACCAATGCCCTGGCAGGACAGGTATTAAAAGATGTGTACCGTTCAGGAAAAGAAATGCGTTTCCTGTTTTCAAATGGCAGGGTGTTGGGCCTGCACCTGATGCTTACAGGAGACCTGATCCCTTTCCAGGAAAAAAATGAGAGAAAATCAACCAAGGTAGAACTATATTTTGAAGGGGGCAGTAACCTGGCACTTACGGACCGATTTAAAGCTGCCTTTATTAAACTAGACCCGGAAGATAAACAGGGCGTGGACGCATTAGACCCAAAGCTCAATTACAAGTTTCTTAAAAAAGCCCTGAACAGGAAGGCAGCCATCAAAAACGTGTTGCTAGATCAGAATGTGATCCGGGGCATTGGGAATGCTTATTCCGATGAAATACTTTGGCAGGCCGGTATTTCCCCTTTTTCAAAAGCAGATGCCATTCCAGATGAAAAGATCAGTGAGTTGGTAAAGACCATTAAAAAGGTTTTAAAGAATGCCACCAACAAGATCTTTAAAAACCACCCTAACCTGGTTCATGGAGAAATACGTGACTTCCTTGAAATTCATACTAAGAAAAAAGAAAAAAGTCCAACCGGCGCCAGGATTAAAATGGCAGACAGGGGCATGCTGAATACCTACTATACAGATGAACAAATTCTCTACTAGGTACGCTCCACCTGTATCAAAGCGTTTCTTCCTAATTCTTCACCAGCTCTGGAGGAATATTTTTAGCACTGGGTTTAATATCGCCTGTCAGACTACTCAAAAAAGCCATTACTCTGTTGACATCCTCCCTGGTCAGCTCCTTATTCAACTGGGCCTTACCCATGATCTTTACAGCAGAATCAAGCTGCACGATGCTTCCATCATGAAAATATGGATAAGTGCCTATAATATTTCTCAGGCCAGGCACTTTGAACACATCCTTATCTGAAGCTTTATGGGTTATGGCTAACTTGCCTTCATCTTTTATAGTACTTCCTGTCAGGGTGCGATAATCAGTTACTAAGCCGAAGCGTTGCATCTGTGCCCCGCCAATGCCTACTCCATTATGACAATTGCTGCAGCCGGATTTGATAAAGGTGACCAGCCCTGCTTTCTCCTCCGGAGTAAGTGCAGTTGTTTCTCCGTTCATATAAGTATCAAAGCGCGAAGGGGTAAGCAATGTACGCTCAAAAGCTGCTATAGCCTTTTCCAGGTTGGCATAATTCAATGGTGTTTTTTCACCCGGGAAGGCGGCAGCAAACAATTGTTGGTACCTGCCCACCTTTGCCAGCCGTTGCACCAATACACCCTTATGCGGAATGCCCATTTCTATTGAATTCAGTATAGGCATGCCTGCCTGTTCTTCCACATCCTTTGCCCGGCCATCCCAGAACTGCATATTATGCAAGGCAGCATTAAATACCGTGGGCGAATTCCTATTACCTTTTTTACCATTATCGCCAATAGAGGTCCTTTGGTTGTCTACACCAAAGGATTGCAGGTCATGACAGGAGTTACAACTTTTATTTCCTTTGGCAGAAAGCCTGGTATCATAATAGAGCATTTTGCCAAGTTCAACTTTATCATCTGTTATGGGATTGTCAACGTTATCGGCTGTTGCCGGCAGGGCCTTAAAGAATGCATGCGCCAGCTTCTGCACCGAATCTTCTGAAATGTTTCCGAAAGAAGTGGCTATCTGGTTCTTACGATTGCCGCCATTACAGGCCCACATCACTATTATAGCACACAGGCAGCCCAGGGCTATGATCTTTTTCATAAACTGCTTTTTAATAAAACTAACGAGAGCCCACAACCTAAACACTGACCACGGGCAATGAAAACAATGATTGTGGATAGGGGAAATTGCCGTAGTAATAAGCCTCTCTGTTATTTTAAGGAAGTGCCCGTTTAGTTACCTTATATGCACTCCTAAAAGTTTTTTTCATTAAATTTAATCTATGACACTATTTGGCTTCCTTATTTTACTGATCATAGCCGCCGTTTGTGGCGCTATTGGACAATCTTTAGCTGGCTACGACCTTGGTGGTTGCCTTGTTTCCATTGTCGTTGGTTTTATCGGTGCTTACATCGGTCTTTGGATTGCCGCCAAATTCGCTTTACCTAAAATATGGGAAATATCCATAGAGGGCAGGCCATTTCCCATAGTATGGGCCATAATAGGTTCTGCCCTGTTTACACTTGTCATGGCCTTGTTGCGAAGAGCCTTCGTTGGGCGCAATGATACCTATTAATGTATAAAGTGTTGAAAATGCTAAGGCACTCAATTGGAGATTTTGTAAAATGTCCAGCAAATCCCACCTGCAAATCATGCAGCTCTACAATACAATAGCTTACTAATTAGTGTTTTTATACTGGTGGTACAAGCCCCATCAATTTTTCTAAATAATCAAATGTTTATTGAATAAGTAAGCCACAGCATCATTCTTTAGGTTAGAACACTATTCCATTTCAGGGTAAAATGATGCAATTGGTTCAAATATTTGTAATCAGTTCTTATTCCTGAAGCATCAGCTATCTGTTTAATAATAGACAGACCGAGGCCATTATGTTGATTATCAAAAGAAGACTTGTAAAACCGCTGAAACAGTTTTTTATGATCTAGTATTTGTTCTTTGCTGGTATTACTGATCGTTAATGATCCGGGAGCAAGGTTCACACTGATATTTCCCCCAGTATAATTATGTCCCGTAGCATTGCTAAATAAATTATTCAACAATATGTCGGCTAGTTCAGGATTCATTTGTACAATGCAGTCATTCAATGAAATATCTACGGAGATACACCTAGATTGCCATAAATCCTGGAAATCAAGGATTTTTTCTTTCACTTTATCATAAAGGGAAACTTTCTCTCTGTTGTCAAATTGATTATTTTCTATTTTGGCCAATAATAACAACGACTTATTTAATCGGCTAAGTTTATCAATAGCATTATAGGCACTTTGAACAAGACCTCCCTGGCTTTCTGTAAGTTGTTCATCCTGTATCAACAGATCTAATTTGGAACGTATCACGGCAATGGGGGTTTGTATTTCGTGAGAGGCATTTTCACTAAAGGTCTTAAGAGACAAATATTCGAAGCGGGAACTTTGGGTAGTTTCTATAAGAACTTCATTCATCAACTGGAACTCTTCAATATCAGACGATGGAAGCTCTATTGGGTCTTCCTTACCAATGTGAAAATGCCTCAAAGCGTCAAGAGTAAAATAAAATGGTTTCCAGAGGTTTTTTAATAAATAGCGATTTAAAATTAGGGATACAATTAATATGACCAGGATAGCACTGACCGTAATGAATAATATGGAACGCATAAGGCTATTGGATCCTTCAAATGATTTGGATACCTCTGCCTTGTATCTTATACCTCCTGCTTTTACTTCAAATAATAATCTCCTGAACTCTTCAGGTACTTCATTCTCCTGCTCAAGGTCGATCCAGGAAAATCCAGGTTGTATCTCCTGGTTGATAGGGGTAAATGAAATTAGTTGGTCTGAAACGGAAAAGCTTTCCGGTAGATGATCATGTTTTTGTACATAATCTACAATTTCATCATGTTCAATTTCAAGATCTTCATCTATCTGTTTGATAAGTATAAAACGGAGTGCAAAGTAAAAAGCCAGGCTTGCGACCAAAAAAATGAGAATATTCGCAGTTAAACTGGCGCGGCTGTATTTTGTAAACAGCTTCATGCAACTGAAAATTTATAGCCCATTCCATACACTGACTTTATATAATCTATTGCACCAGCCTGCACTAGTTTTCTACGCAGGTTTTTGACATGAGTATATATGAAGTCATAATTATCCGAAATATCAAAACCATCTCCCCATAAATGAATTGCTATTGCATTTTTGGCAACCACCCTGTTTTTATTGCTTATAAAATATAATAAAAGATCATATTCCTTTTTGGTCAGCTCCACCATTACATTGTTCACTTTCACGGACTTCTCATTCAGATCCAGCTCAAGGTTATCAAAATGCACCAGGTTCTTACCATCGAAAGATTTGCGACGAATAATGGCAGCAATTCTTGCACCCAGTTCAGGTAAATGGAATGGTTTTGTCAGGTAATCATCAGCCCCCGCTAATAAACCTTTTACCTTGTCGTCAATTGAATTACGGGCTGATACAATGATCACTCCATCCATCTTATCCATTGACCTCAATTGTTGTAATATATCCATTCCATTACCCCCCGGCAGGGATATATCTAATATGATACAGGCATAGTCGTAAAGTGAAATTTTTTCCAATGCTGAATGGTAATCATAGACCGATTCACAAAAATATTGTTCATTATTAAGGTAGGCATAAATACTCTGTGAAAGTTCTTTTTCATCCTCAATAATCAAAATTTTCATATCAACGGTTTATTTAAGTTACCCGGTAAAATAGAAAACTATGGGTAGCATTTATATTTATCCTTCACAGTATTCTTTCAAAGTAACAAAAATTATTAAGTTAGTTTTTCCTCCCTGCATGGAGCATATAAAAGACCACATAGCATGCGGTCTTTTATATTGTGGTATTAACGGAGGGTTAATCTTCCGCTTTAATAAAATTGCCTTGTTCGTCAAAAAGCAGGTCTTTCTTTTTCACTTCAGCTTCGTAGGAAATTTGACCCTTGGCATCTGTAACTTTCCCGGCTTCTGATATTCGTGCGCCTTTATAATGTGTTTTAATATAGCTTACTGCATTCTTAGGCAAAGCACTCACCGGAATAGCATTTACTATTTCTACAAATTCACCTGCAGCTGTTAACTGCACAGAATTATCTTCTCCTTCTTTGCCGCCCCAATTGGCTTCATAATTTCCCTTTTCTTTTTCCCAACTAACCTTAGTGGCTTTTGGATATTTATGCAGCAAAGCCGTTTTAACGGCTACCGGTACCGCGGAAGCTTTTACATCCTGGGCATGTAAAGCACAGGAAAATGCTACAAATGAACCTGATAATAAAATGATTTTTGCTTTCATATAAATTTATTTACCTGCTAATTTCAGTAGTCAATTTGGAGAAATCCTGAAGATTTACATTTTATTTAGTTTAGGTAGACCCATCTTAAGTTAATTACCATATAAATATGAATATAATCTTCCCCACTTCAGATTTCCTTCAATATTGAGTATATGGTATTCTTGTCAATTTGGTTAGGTATATCTTTTGACTTAATGTATAAAATAATTTGCCTGTCTTTAGTCCCTACCTGTTTTATGCAATGCCTTCAGTTTGGTTGAAGGCATTTTATTTTGAATTGTAATGGAATTAACTATTCACTATAGAAGCTTTGAGTTGCATTTTTAATATTCCATTCGGCATCAAATAATTAACTGATCAGATTTTAAACAGAATTGTCGGCTACTTTTGGCGGCTTAAAAAAAGGAAATTGTGAAAAGATCGTTTATACTGTTTTTTTTGACCTTATTGTTTATTCACTTAGTCCATGCACAATCCAATAAATCAGGAAGTGCCATTATATCTGGAAAGGTCATGGATTCAACCACACATTTACCGCTCGAATATGCTACTATTTCGATCTATACCCCAACAGCTCAATTACCTTTTACAGGCGCTACTACCGACAACACAGGCCTATTTTCCCTGACTGATATCCCGGCGGGAACTTATCGTTTGTTGATCGAATCTTTAGGTTATAATTCATATAGTGTTCATTCAATGGAGGTTGCAAAAAACAGTATTACCGACCTTAAAAATATTTACCTGGCCAAAAAAACAGCATCCCTTCAAAATATTACGGTGGTCGCACAGGGCAAGTTGGTCGAAAACAAAATTGACAAAATGGTGTACAATGCAGAGAAGGATATTAGCTCCCAATCGGGTGTAGCTACAGATATCCTAAGAAAAGTGCCCATGGTCTCGGTTGATGTTAATGGTAATGTTGAGCTGTCAGGCAGTTCGGGTATTCGGTTCCTTATTAATGGCAAACCCTCTGCTATGTTTGGCAGTAATATAGCTGATGTGCTTCAAAGTATTCCCGCAAGCCAGATAAAAAGTATCGAGGTGATAACAAATCCCGGGGCCAGTTATGATGCACAGGGCCTTGGAGGCATCATTAATATCATTTTAAAAAAGAACACCGCCCATGGTATCAATAGCACCGTTTCATTGACCACAGGCACCCGAACAAACAATGGATCGCTTAATTTCAATGCCCGAAAAAATAATTTCGGCTTAAATGCTTACGTAAGTGGAAATGTACGTCCTTATTCAGCTACCCCCTATACCTCCAGTCGTTATTCCTCAGATTCAGGTCAACATACTTCCACATTATACCAGCAGGATGGTTCCAGCCGTTTTAAAAGGCTGGCGGCTCAAACGGGTTTGGGCTTCGACTGGACGGTAAAAGATAAAAATAATTTTACAGGTTCTGTGAGCTATAACCAATTTGGTTATACTGGCAATGGCTCAGTTTACCAACATCAAAACACCTGGTCTGCTGATCAAACATCACTCTCTGAAATAAATTCCTTTAGCAATACAGCAAGCTCCTATAAAGCCCATAATATCGACGCTGGTTTCAATTATAAAAGGACGTTTGACAAAGAGGACCAGGAACTGGAATTTTCACTCTCTTCAAGTTTTAATAACAGCAAATCAACAGCATCCAACAATCAAAGGCTTTTACCCATGGATTCTTTATACTATGGCCTTGATAATAGAAACCCGGGAATCGAAAATGAAATGGAGATTGAATTAAACTATACGCAGCCGCTTCAAAATGAAATACAATTAGGGGTTGGAGGCAAACTTAGCTTACTGGACATTTCAAGCCAGGCCGATATATGGAGCCTTGAGCAAGGTTCAAAAACTTATTTTATCAACAAGGATTTATCCAATAGCCTGGATTACCATCAAAAAGTGTATGCTCTCTATTCAGAAATCAAGCTTCCGGTTAGTTCACTATTCGATACTAAAATTGGTGCCCGCTATGAAAGAACGGAGATCCACTCATTTTATTCTAATGCCCAAAGGCAAACACCCACCCCGGGTTACAACACCCTGGTTCCCTCCATTTATTTTTCAAAAAAGATAAATGACCACCAGTCGCTGAAGTTGAGCTATTCAAAAAGAATTGAAAGACCTGATTATGGCGATCTCAATCCCTTTATTAATACTGCAGACCCAAAAAATATTACTGCAGGCAATCCTTTTTTGAAACCTGAAATCGGAAACCGCTATGAATTAGGTTACTCATTTGATTTTGGTTCAGTGGGTTCATTTATGGCCAATTTGTTTTATAGAGCCAATAACCAGGATATACAACCATATATTGTATATTATCCTTCTCTTGCTATAGGAGATTCCATTTATTCAAATGTATCTGTAAGTTCCAGAGAGAACATCGGCATGGAAAAAAATACCGGCCTTAATTTATTTGGTGATATACACTATTCCAACAAACTCACATTAAGAAGCAATCTTTCTTTTTTCAGAAGGCACATCATAAATGTTTTACAACCAGGGTTTGATGCCCATAGCTTTAATTACAGAATGAATATCAATACAACTTATCAGTTCAATACAACCTGGGTAGGAGAATTCTTTGGAAATTTCAATTCGCCTCGTAATGAGGTACAGGGTCGCTATCCCTCTTTTGTTACCTATAGTTTTGCTTTTCGAAAACAATTCTGGAATAAAAAAGGTAGCCTGGCCCTAACTGCTACCAATCCTTTCAATGAATATGTCAATCAAAAAACTGAGGTAAAGGGTCCTAATTTTTCATTAAACAGCAATCGCAAAATTCCTTTTAGGTCATTCGGTATCAACTTTACCTGGAAATTTGGAAAGCTGGAATTCAAAAAAGAAAAAGATGACATACCCGGAGGGTTAAATACACCCACTGAGTAATTTTTATTCAAAGGATATCCTTCCAAACTTCAGAATAAATACAGGTTTGTATAGTAAGTTTATCGCAACCCAATGTTGTTTTTTGCTTTAAAGCTTTATACCAATACGAAATCAATTGATGAAATTCATGGAATAATTATTGAACTATTATAGCGGCAAACATTACAC
>JAEZLJ010000162.1 GCA_023415275.1 Bacteroidota bacterium | reverse complement strand
TCGGAGACCCTTATACTATCCATTGTACTACGAGGCCGGGGAGGATTGCTATTCTATTTGATTAATCCATGTGCATTGCTGGCGAATATTTTTACCGCAATGGCGAGCAAAACTACACCAAAAAATTTGCGTACCGCAATCATTCCACCTGGCCCGAGTATCCTTTCTATAAACTTTAATGATTTTAAAACTACAAATACTACTATAAGGTTTAATAAGATTCCTATAAACACTGTAGACTGTGTATAGTTTGCTTTTAATGATATAATGGTAGTAAGTGTTCCTGATCCAGCAATAAGCGGGAAGGCAATAGGAACCACCGTAGCTGCCCTTACATCCTTTTCGCTTTTAAAGAACTCGGCTCCCAACACCATTTCTAAACCCAGTATAAATATTACTATTGATCCTCCCACTGCAAACGATCCTACATCCAGGCTTAGCAGGTTCAGGAAAGGCTCCCCAAGGAAAAGGAACAGGATCATAAGGCCTCCCGATATAAGTGTGGCCCTTACCTCTTTAATGCCTCCCATTTTGTTCTTAATAGAGATCAGGATGGGTATGGAGCCAATGATGTCTATAATGGCAAACAGGGTAAATGATACTGTAAGTATGTCCTTGACATTGGGTTGCATGAATGATCTTTGATTAAAATTACGCTTAAGAGCAGCAGTTCCCTGTTTTGCAAGTATAAATTTACCGTTACTCTTTACTCTTTTTTCTGTTTATAATTGAAACCTGATGCCGCCATAAGCATTAAAGCCGGCAGTATTATATCCATATACATCAGCATATTTCTTATTAAGTACATTTCTGATATCTGCAAAGAGCTTCAGGGAATTATGGAATAAGGCATATTCGGAATATATATTTAACAGGAAGTATTTCTTAAGCCTTATATCCTTCGCCTGGAAAGAAGCATCATAATAAACATCCCTGCTGCTTCCGACTGCATTTGCCTGCAGGGAAATATACAATGAGCGGGTGAGTTGGCTGGATGCAGAGGCCACCAGGTTGCTTTTAGGTCTTCTCAACAGGTTGAAGTATGTAGTGTCTTTACCATTTTGAATGGTAGTGATGTTACCAGTGACATAAGTGTAAATTATCTTTAGCTGCACCTTATTAGCAAGGGTGGAGGAGGCCTCTAATTCAAAGCCATGATCTTTTTGCCTGTCCTGGTTGATGTACTGAGAACGATAGGTGACAGGATCAAAGAAAAAGTTGATCACATCCTTCGTTCGCCTGTTAAACCAGGTGCCCCTGGCGCTAAACTTTCCGCTGGTTGAGAAAAATTGCAAGCCCCCTTCCAGGTTTAACGAAGTTTCTGGTTTCAGCTCCTGGTTGCCATACTCTGAAAAAAGTTGGTAAAGACTGGGCGTTTTATATCCTGTAGAAATATTGGTAAACAACTTAACACTTTTGTGTATGAAATAGGAAGGGTTGAAATTGAATGCAAAATTGTTACCATACTCAGAGTGATGATTCAGTCTGCCACCTGCTTCCACACTTAAGTCGTTTTTATGAAAATTCAGCATGGCATACAGTGCTGCCTGGCTTTGCTTCACACTGTCACCGCTTTGAGATGGTTTTTCAATTACAGGCTCTGGACTATAAGGCGGGAAAGCTGGAGTTACCATCACGCCATTATAATCTGTGCTGGATGATCTTATTTCGGTTCCCGCTGTTAATTTAATGGACCTGATAGTTTGCACCAGGTAAGCCTCCGCAAAATGCTCCCTGGCCTTATAAGCGGTGGATATGTAAGTGTAATATCCATTCCTGCTTTTTGTAGAATCATCGAGGTAATCCCTGTTAGTTTTATTGTATTGGTATATAATATTGACCTGGGTGTTCTTAAAATTGAAACGGTTCTGGATGCCAGTTTGCAGGTTTTGCGCTGTATAGGTATGATCCAATTCATCTGTAAAAGCATCCTGGTCCAGGCTGCCGCTATTTTTGCTCCACCTGGCAAAAGGCTGGATATGCAAGAACTTACCTGCCTGTATTCCCACACTAGCCTGCAAAGCATTTTGCGTATATCCATCTTTATCAAAAGCTGTTGAAGAATTGGCCGGTTGGCTGGCTTCAGAAAAACCATCAGTATTGAAATGAGTATAGCCCACAGAATAATTCAATAGGCCCTTGCTTCCACTGATATTGGTATTCAGTCTCCTGGTTCCATAGCTTCCATAGTGGGCTGTCCCGGCCAGGGAAAAGGGCTTATTTGCTGGCTTGCGGGTTATGATATTGATTACTCCTGCCATGGCATCGCTGCCATATAGTGTGCTTTGCGCCCCCTTCAGGATCTCTATCCGTTCCACGTTATCAACCGGGATGTACCTGATATCAAAATTGCTGCCTATCCCTGATGCATCATATACAGGCACCCCATCAATAGTGATAAGTGTATAATCTACCTTCGCGCCCCTTAGGTATATATTCTTTTCCTTTCCTGCATTATTGGTATAGCCATTTATAAAAACTCCACCTGCTTCTGCAATCACCTGTGCCAGGTCCCGGCTGCCTGCATGTTCTATTTGTTCACTTGTAATGATAGTGACCACCTTCCCGGTTTCAGTTGTCTTGGTAGAATACTTGGTAGCGGTTACTGTTACCTGGTCCAGCACTTTACTGGAATCTTGTGCTAATAATTGGCTGCTGATGATCGTCGCAGCCACTGTCAAAATTTTTCTCATCTTTTAAATTTTGTGGTGACTGCTTCCTGGTAATAAAAGAGATAGATAGATCCTGTGACTTATCCTCTCTGCCTTTCACCCGAAAGCATGAATTTAGGTTTATGTACCTGGCAGGTCTTCTGGCTTAACCCTAACCTGATGGCCTTCCCGTTATAGTAACAGTGGCTAAAGAATCAGGTCAATCTTCCTGGTTATGATACCAGGGGGTCTTACAGCTACGGGGATAGCGCCGGATTTTGACCGGCTTCCCTTTTCATCCCGGTTTTTGATGGCCGGGAACCAAATACGGGGGCAAATGTAAAGGGAAATGGCATGATGCCGGTAAATGCTTTTACATTTTCCCTGGAATTATAAGCCTATGCCTCGCAGAATCCTTATTGCATATGGCTAATAACCTATTCCTTCTTATTTTTATATTTCTTCCACATGGATAAGCCGTTGCCACAGATCACCTTTGATTTTACTTCCCCGCCACAGGAAGAGGAGAAGCCTAAAGAGTTTCTTTCCGGTCAACCTATGCCCCAGGAAAAGCCAGCGGCTCCAAAAAGCACCCGGGGCAGAAAGGCCTTAAAAGATATTGAAGCTGAAATAGAGCTGGTAGAGGTGCCCGAAGATGAAGTGCTTTTTCAAAAACAATATTATTCCATTGGTGAAGTGGCCAATATGTTCAAAGTCAATACTTCATTGATTCGCTTCTGGGAAAATGAATTTGATATACTAGAGCCGCGTAAGAACCGGAAGGGGGACAGGTTTTTTAAGCCTTCAGATGTAAAGAACCTGCAGATGATCCATGACCTGCTGCGCCGCCGGAAGTTCACGATTGAAGGCGCTAAGGATTTCCTGAAAAAGAATAAGCAAGGCAAAGAAAAATACGAGCTGGTTCAATCTCTCCAAAAACTCCGCTCTTTCCTGCTGCAACTAAAGGCCAATTTGTAGCATCTATTTAACACCACCAGGTTTGCAGCCTGCAGGTGTCATAGTATTTTTGAAGGATAAGTAATTATATGAAGAAGGTCTTATTATTTTCTATATTGTTTTTTACTGCAGGTTTTGTTTTTGCCCAGTCTGCAGAGGTAAGCCATGATAATGAAGGCAATAAAGTATTAAAAGGATTTATATCCAGGCAGGAGTTGTCTAATGATTCCAGCTTTACATGGTTTTTGCAAAACCAAAAAGATTATACACCTGATCAAAATGCTTTAAAGGCATTAAAAGCCAATAAGGACTCTATCAATATTATCGCCTTTGGTGGCACCTGGTGTAGCGATACAAAATATCTACTGCCCAAGTTTTTTGTGCTGAGTGATGCAGCAGGCTTGTCGGCTGACAGGATCACGCTGATTGGAGTGGACCATAATAAAAAAACCATCCAGCATTTGTCAGAAGCTTTCAATGTGGTGAATGTGCCAACTTTCATCGTTATGAAAAATGGTAAGGAAATAGGAAGAGTAGTGGAATATGGCAGCACGGGTATGTTTGACAGGGAGTTGGGAGAGATCATTTCCCGCAAAACCAATTGATAAATAGGCTACAGTATATTTAAAAATCCCGGATTAGCCGGGATTTTTATTTTAGAATACATTCATGAATACCTGTAGTTGAAATGGGGTCAAACCATCAGGGAACAATGGCTATATCCTTACCTTCTGCAGTGATCTTTATTTCCAGCTTTTCCATGGTTTGCAGAATAAAAAAATTAACCTGTTGCTTAATGGCTGTAAACTGGCTCCATTGCATGGGAGGAGTGAAGAACTCTATAAATACCATGAAGGCCTGCACCCTGATATCATTAAATAATACCGTATGACTTTGTATTTCAGGAACGCTGGCCAGGTATTTCCTGATCTCTGTTAGCAACTGCTCCAGTTTCTGTGGTGGTGTTTGCAGGTTAATGAATAGATTGATCTCTCCTCTTATCTGTGAACGCAGGGATACATTATCCAGGATGCTGTCCACCATTTGTTTGTTAGGAACCGTTACAAATGATTTATCTGCTGTTCTCACCCTGGTACTCCGGAGGCCAATACGTTCTACAGTTCCCGATACACTTTGCACTTTTACAAAGTCACCCGTGGTGAATGGCTTGTCAAAGAAGATCACGAAGGAGGCAATAAGATTTTCCAGGCTTTCCCTCAAAGCCAGTGCAATGGCAGCACCCACAATGCTCAATCCAGTCAGCAGGCTGCTGATGTTGTAATTGAAGGCAAAATGCAATACCATCATACCCCCAATGATGCCAATGATCACCTTAAGAAAATCCCGGAAGAAAACGATCAATTGATTGTCACTCTGGTTAGGTGTCTGGTTAGCCCTGATCTCCAGCACGGTGGCAATAAAATCTATGATGCGAAGCAACAACCATATGAAGGCTATTACCTGGATGGATATGCCAATTGATAACAATATCTTTTCCAGGGAGTATTTATACAGCTTAAAATTTAAAACCGTTGGAAAATTTAGCCGGTAAAGCGCTATAATGGATACCGATATTAACAGGAAGGTCCCCAGGGGAACAATGATGAGGTCAACAAACTTTTGCTGGTCAAAATTCTTCCAGGCTTTCTTAAACAACTTGCATAATAATATGGCCAGGTATTTTGATATCAGCCGGTTCAGGATAAGCACAAATATGATCACACCTAGAACCCATATATAGTCCCTCACAGAATTGTCCAAATAAATACGGTCTAAGAAAGAATTCATCTCCAGGATTTGCAATAAAATTATTGATTACTGCAACACTAAAACCGGTATTGGTAAATACGTAACGAATCGTTAGTAAATGTAACAAGCTTGGCTGCAGTGGAAAAAGAATGCATATAGGGTTGAAAGGAAGAAGGGATCGTTTTTTTTCTATCCATGAAATTAGTGCTGTTGTAAACAGTGATCTCGCCGGGATGTGTCTGGATGATATAGTTTTCCTTCACGGCAATACTTTGCCACTTCGTCACTGCAATCCTTTTTTTGAAAGCTCCATAATTATCAAAAACAAAAATACCATTGGTGGTGTCAGCAAGATATACCAGGTCATTATCAGTAATGATCTTTTGCGGATGCACACTCTCTGAAAAAACTGTTCTCATATCCGGCGTTTCCAGTAACAGGTTGCCCTGTTCATCCACCTTCTTCAACTTATTATCATAATCATCAAATACCCAGATATTGTTATCATAAGATAGCCCGGCAGCCCCTGGCTGGTAGATATTGTGACGCTTCAGGTCTAGCGAAGCGCGGTTGGCCAAAAAACGGTCAAGGACCACAATAGTGGAAAAGTCCTTATAGAAAAGCAAAGGCCTTAAAGGATTGGAAACATCCAGCGAAAAAAGTTTCCCTGCATTGCGCACCTGGTTATAGATGGCTACCGAATCTCCTTTTTCATTGAATTTACGCACCTGTCCGGATGAAGAAATAATATAGAGGTTATCCAGGTTGTCTATAGCAGCATCTGCAATGTCACCTTTGTAAGTTTTCAGCAATATAAAGCCTGTATCCATTTGGGCCAATAGGATACCTGGCACAAAACAGGAGGCCAGAAAGCATATGTATATAAGTGACTTCACCAGTTCTTATAGATTTTATGTTCCATGCCCTGGAATGACTTTACCTGCATATCTGTTCCATCAAAGACTGCATACGTACTAAAATTCATCCATTCTCCCAGGTTGATATACCGGCTATTATCTTTTAGACGAAAATCTATAGGAAGATGTCTATGCCCAAACACAAAAAAATCATAATGCTGCTTTTTCAGCATATCCCTGCTGTATATCAGCAGCCATTCCTTCTCCTCACCCAGGAAATTCTCTTCGCTGTCGCCTGTGGCCGACCGGCTTTTTTGGCTGAAGTAATTGGCTATCCCTACGCCGATGAAAGGTGGAAGGATACCAAACATCCAATGGCATACAGGGTTTCTGAACACCTTCTTCATGGCCTTATACCCATGATCGCCAGGGCCCAATCCATCTCCATGCCCGATATAAAAACTTTTGCCGTTGAACTCAAATGTCTTTGGCTCAAAATAAACGGGCACATTCAGTTCCTTTTGAAAATACTGGCGCATCCACATGTCATGGTTGCCTACAAAAAAATGTATGGCAATCCCTGCATCTGTCAATTCTGCTATCTTTCCTAATAGTCGCACACCTCCCTTTGGCACCACCTTGCGGTATTCATACCAAAAGTCAAACATGTCGCCTACAATAAAGATCATGAATGCATCTTCCCTGATGGTTTCCAGAAAGCGAACAATGCGCTTTTCTCTTTCAAGACTGCTTTCTTCATTGGGAGCTCCCAGGTGAAAGTCGGAAAGGAAGTATATTTTTTTACCAGGTGGAATCTGCATAGGGACAATAGCTATTGCTGGTCGTCAATTACAAAACAATATACTTCTTTTGGACCATGCACGCCAACTACCAGCGTTTTTTCAATATCAGCGGTGCGGCTGGGTCCAGTAGCAAAGCTGATATTGGAAGGCATGTATTGTTGATACTTTTGTTTCATGGCCACTAAAGCATCTTTAACATCATATACTAGCTGGGAAGTGTAGGCCATGCAAATATGTACAGGCGCATAAACACTGGGTACTCGGCCCTGGTGCACAGAACTGAGCACCATACTTCCTGTGCGGGCTACCAATAATTCGCAACTGGTAATGGACGCCTCGCAACTAGCAATATCATGGTGCCTGCTGTTAGGATGTATCAATCTTGCCCACTTTTCTTCCGAAGAGTAGATGCGGGTCCACTGGTTCTGGTAACAAAGCTTATTGAACTGCTCGGCCAATTCCTGTTCATTCTCGCAAAAAAGGAACTTACCCTGCAGGGAAGAAAACTGCTCTGCAAATTCCACTACCAGGTCCTGTTGCTGTGGCTGGAAAACACTATCCGGTCCTTCGCTTTTTGGAAAAGGCAATGGCGTTGGATGTGCCAACGCCATGCGTATTTTTTTTAGAATGTTATTCTTTGCTGGTGAATTACTCATTTGGGTGCCGGAGCTTGATTAGTAACATTGGGATCATAGGGAGGTACACCTTCGCTGATGCCTCCTTCAGGATGTTTTTCTGTCAACTCATCATCCACATCCAGCAAATGCTTGTCTTCAAAAGGACGTGGCCCTATCAGGTTCTCCACATCACTTTGAAACAGCACCTCTTTCTCCAGCAGGGCTTCCGCCAGCTTTTCCACCTCTGCTTTCTTTTCAGTCAGCAGCGCCTTGGTTCTCAAATAAGCAATGTCAATCAATTTTCTTACTTCTTCGTCTATCAGCTTTGCTGTTTCATCAGAGTAAGGCTTGGTAAATGAATTATCCTGCTGCGGATCATAGAAACTGATGTTACCAACTTTGTCATTCATTCCATACACAGTAACCATTGCATAACCAATGCGGGTGATCTGCTGCAGGTCATTTTGTGCACCGGTAGAAATCTTACCAAAGAAGATGTCTTCACTGGCACGACCGCCAAGGGTCATACAGATCTGGTCATTCAATTGGTCAGTATTGTACAGGTATTGCTCTTTTGGCGTGTATTGCGCATAACCCAGCGCGGCTGTACCTCTTGGTACAATAGTCACTTTCAATAAAGGATAGGCATGTTCCAGGAACCATCCGCAAATGGCATGTCCAGCTTCGTGGTAAGCAATGATCTTTTTCTCTTCAGGAGAAATGATCTTGTTTTTCTTCTCCAGTCCGCCGATCACACGGTCCACTGCATCCTGGAAATCAGTCATATCTACCGCTGTTTTGCCTTTTCGGGCAGCTATAAGGGCTGCTTCATTACACACATTAGCTATATCAGCACCTGCAAAACCAGGCGTTTGCTCTGCCAGCTTATGAATATCTACCTTCTCTGATACTTTGATAGGCTTCAGGTGTACCTTGAAGATGGCTTCACGGCCTTTCACATCCGGCTTATCAATAGTGATCTGCCTGTCAAAACGGCCCGGGCGTAAAAGGGCAGTATCTAATACATCAGGACGGTTAGTAGCGGCCAGAACAATAATTCCTGTATCTGTACCAAAGCCATCCATTTCAACCAGTAACTGGTTCAGCGTGCTTTCCCTTTCATCATTACTCATCATCATATTCTTGCCCCTGGCACGTCCAATGGCATCAATCTCATCGATAAAGATCACGCAAGGTGCTTTTTCACGTGCCTGCTTGAACAAGTCACGAACACGGCTGGCACCCACTCCCACAAACATTTCCACAAAGTCAGAACCGCTCAGGCTGAAGAATGGAACCTGTGCTTCACCGGCCATGGCTTTTGCCAGAAGAGTTTTACCTGTACCCGGAGGGCCAACCAGTAAGGCTCCTTTTGGTATTTTGCCACCAAGTGAAGTGTATTTTTTAGGATTACGTAGAAAATCAACAATTTCCATCACCTCCACCTTGGCTTCATCAAGCCCGGCCACATCAGCAAATGTGATATTTACCCTTGTGCCTTTATCAAACAAAGTTGCCTTTGACTTTCCAATATTGAATATGCCGCCAGGTCCGCCGCCGGCGCCTGCGCCTCCACCCATTTTGCGCATCAGCAGTATCCAAAGACCAATGAAGATCAGTATCGGTAATAATGTTTGCAGTATAGGACTGAACCAGTTGGTCTCATTTTCTACATCAGAACCAGGCTGGTTTTGAGCGGGCACCTTGGCCACAGCATAATAATCATTCAACTCCTTGCGCACATCCTCATTGGCTGAAATGCGGAAATAGTAATGAGGCCCTTCCTGGGTAAATTTGGTCTTGGAAGTAGCGGCGTATTTTTGAATGGCCTCAGGTTTCAGGTAAACACGAACGATATCCCTGTTATCAACAATGATGTACTTGGACACATCGCCCTGCGCTACCATACTCTTGAAGTTCTCAAAATTGGTCTTCTCCAGCGAAGTAGAGAAAGGTCCAAAGAACTGGAAGCCGATCAATACGGCGAAAATGATAGCATAAACCCAATAAATGCTGAATTTGGGCCCTTTGCGTGGTGGCTCACCATCGTTATTCGAACCAGGGGTCCGGTTAGTGAATTTGGGCAATCGGGATTTAGTATCGTTCTTATATGGCTCTTGTGACATTTTTATTTTTCTTATTAATCTTAAGCTAAAGATGCAAGTAATCGAATTTTTAGTGGAATATCTAAGGCTAAAAGCTATTTAACAATAGATTCCTTATCCATTGTGTTCTTCTCCGGTTGCATCACTCCACATTTCTTCCAGTTTATAGAATTTCCTTTGTTCCGGCAACATAATATGAACAACAATATTTACATAATCCAGCAATACCCACTGAAGGTTTTGTTTCCCTTCATGTCTGTAAGGGCTTTCACCACATACCTTTTTCACCTGCTCTTCTATGAAATCAGAAATAGCCCTGATCTGCGGTTGGTTCGAGGCCTCGCAAATGACAAAAAAGTCAGCAACTGCTTCTGGGATTTTTCGAAGGTCAAGCGAAATGATGTTTTCACCCTTTTTTTCCTGTATAGCCTTTATAATTGTTTTAAAGATTTTAGAGTTTTTGTTCAACCGGCTAATGCCTTTCTTACGTGTGGCTAGTACTTCTAATGGTTCCAAATAGTAATAGTATTTTTTGTTATAATAATAAAATAAGTGCGGTCACGTAGGGTAGTAACAATTAAAGTTATTTTTCTTTGCTCAAAAATAGTAGTTAATTGTCATCTTTAAACCCAATAGGTACCCCTTTCATAGAACTGCACACGGTGGATAGCACCAACAACTATGCCATGGGACTGGTACATGCAGGTATGGCACAGCATGGTACTGCGGTGTTTGCGCATGAGCAAACCAAGGGGCGTGGACAACGCAACAAAGCATGGGTTTCAGAGCCCGGAGCCAACATTGCTTTATCTGTTATTTTCCAGCCTCCGGCCTTTTCTACCTCTCAACTGTTCATGATCAGTAAGCTGGTTGCTACCGCAGTATTGAACTTTTTTAACAGCTATGCAACAACTGACACATCTATTAAGTGGCCTAATGATATTTATTGGCGTGACAGAAAGGCAGGGGGGATATTGATAGAGAATGTCATTAAAGGCAGTGAATGGAAATACACCATTGCCGGTATTGGATTGAATATCAATCAGACTACCTTCAAAGGCCTGAAAAATAAAGCAGTCTCACTGCGTCAAATAACAGGTAATATTTTTGAACCTGCGGCGCTTGCCAGAGAATTGTGCATTTATCTTGACATACAGTTTAATAAACTAATGCAGGATCCTTCCGAGATATCCAGGCAATACCAGCAAAACCTTTTTGGATATGGTAAACAGGTAAAACTGAAACAGGGTGCAAGGATATTTGAGGCCGTAATCCGTGAGGTTACTGACATGGGCCAATTGGTGGTGCAGCACACCCTGGAAGAACGTTTTGAAGTGGGCGAAGTAGAATGGGTTTTACAATAGGGCTATTAGGTTAGCTTTTTACTATTTCTTCTGCATGGGCCTTATTCTTTGGCCGTAAAAAGATCTTCTGTATGACCCCATTTTCGTCAATGACAAAGGTGGTCCGGTGAATACCCATATATTTTCTGCCATACAGGTTTTTCTCTCCCCACACGCCATACTTTTCAATGATCTTATGCTGCGGATCCGCCAGCAATGTAAATGGCAGCTGGAATTTTTCCTTAAACTTCCGGTGTTTTTCTTCAGCATCGGGGCTAACACCAATTACCGTGAACCCATTCTTTTTCAATAGGGCATAGTTATCCCGAAGATTGCAAGCCTGCACGGTGCAGGTGGGCGTATCATCTTCAGGATAGAAATACAATACCAACTTCGAACCTTTCAGGTCATTTAAAGAAACCTTTTTGCCATCCTGGTCAATACCTGTAAATGCAGGCGCCTTTTGTCCAACCTGTAAATGTGTAGCCATGTGGAAGTGTAAAATGTAAAATGAAAAAACAATTAAGAACTAAAAAAACAAAATTACAATGCATATATAAGCAAATCATCGCCGCACATTCCAGGTCCTCTCCATCACATTTCCAGCTTCATCTTGTATAGTTAATTTCAATTCATGCTCCCCGGCTGGAAAATTTTCGTCAAATGGGTAGATCCAGGTCTTGCCTTTGTCATTGCTGAAACAGAGCCATTTCCCATCCAGTTCTGCACGAAAGCTTTTAATAGAATTAAAATTATCTTTTGGCGTAAATACCAGCCTGGAAGCCTTCGTAAGATTGGTGGGGGGCGCATTCACTGTGGGCGGTGTAGTATCAACAAAGGCCTGGAAAGTACCAAATTGCCGGAATCTGGCAGACACCCAACCATTTTGCCACGCAGCTTTTGAAACATAAGTGCGGCTGCCCGAAATATTTTTGATGATCACCCGGTCCCTTTGGTCTGCAGTTATATTGTTATCAGGTTTTAGACGCACGGTAAACAGGTCATGTGCCGGTATACCGGCAGATAAGAATTGATGCATGTCCGATACGGCGCCGGGGTCGCGGGCTGGAAGTATTTTGTAATTGGCACGTATCGTATCGTACAAGGTGGCTTCTGTAGTAAACAATTCAAAATCTTCCATTTCCACCACGTTTACATGCCCGGGGTTCAGTGCCTGTCCAACAGGTGGCGTATAAGGTTTAGTTAGGTTGGGATCATATTGTACACTAAAGCGAATAGTGGATGTGTTTTTGTTGGCATCCTGCACTTCAATCACAATATCATGAACCTCATTGTCTTTCAGTTCTATAATGCCCGTACCATTAAAAACATCATAGGCTACTTTCGTCGCGCCGGGTAAAGGGCTGATCTGTTGCAAGGTCGGGCCCCCTTTTGATTTATAGGGCAGATCCACCTGTGCATTGATATACCTTGATTCATCATATCCAATATCATCCAGTACAAATTGTGAAACCGGTTTGTCATCCATCATAATTTCGGCACAATAGATCCCATTGGGATTCAATGTGCCGCTGAAATGATCCACCGCATTAACGGCAAAGCTGATCTTATCAGAACCCACCCTGATTATATCCGAGGGAAGGGAATATTTGGAACCTGATTTTTTTAAGGTAAGCAGCTGGGGCGTTTGCTCATAGGTACTTTTATTACGGTCATACATAGCCAGCCGGTAAATGGGAGGCGCTACTGCATCAGCTATGGGAAAATTAAATAAAAGCGGGTTAAGGCATTTGCCTGTCTTGGTATCCCTGATCTCAAAGTGAACATGCGGACCTTCTGAGCCGCCGGTGCTACCGCTGCGGGCTATAAAGGTTCCTTTTTTCACCGGGAAAAGATTGGCAGGAATGGGCAGGTCTATGTTCCAGCTTTGCCTGGCATATTGTTGCTTTTTAACATAGGCTGCCAGTGCCGGGAAAAATGCATTGAGATGGGCATACAGGGTGGTATAACCGTTAGGGTGATCAATATAAATAGCCTGGCCAAATCCTCCCGGCTCCACTACTATCCTTGACACAAAGCCATCTGCTGCGGCATATACAGGCAGGTTTACCTTTTGCTGCGTACGTATGTCCAGTCCCATGTGCCAGTGATTGGTGCGTATCTCACCAAAATTTGCCACCAGTTGCATAGGAATATCCAGCGGATGGCGGAAATAGTTTTGAGGATACGTTTGTGCTTCACAGTAAACAGATACAAGAAAAGTGAAAAAAAGAAAGGGCAATTTTTTGAGCATCATAATCCATTTAACAGATCGAATCCACATTCAATCATTATTCCTAAAAAGCTGGGCATAAAATTGGTAACTTAATAGAGTAATAAAAAATTTTTCACCCAAAAACCCACAACAATGAGTGTTAATAATAAACACCTGGCTACTTTCCTTCTTGGCGCAGCTGCTGCCTTCGGTGCTTACAAATACATGAACCTCACGGATGAAGAAAAAGAAAAGCTGGCTAATGATATTAAAGACAAAGCTAATAAAGTGAAGAAAACAGCCATGGATGCGGAAGAACAGGCCATGGATTACTTCAATGAATTAAAAGCCAAGGGCTCTGACGCTTTAAAGGAATACATGCCTAAGATGGAAGAATTTTTCGAAGGATTGTTTAAAAGTGGAACTAAAACCACAAATGCAACCACTACAGAAAATCCTTCCAGTAATTAATACTTTTTACTGAAGCTCTTTATTACGGTACGATATTTTATTATATAGGCTTCACGATGCTTGCATTCATTCTTAACCACGCCTGAAAAGGTTTTCCTTGCCAGGCATCAAAACTTATATTATATGAAAAGTAAATCTGGAATCGGTTCATTACTGTTATTAGGTGCTGCAGCTTTTGGCGCTTATAAGTACTCAAAAATGACAGACCAGCAGAAAAAGGACCTGGTAAACAAGGGTAAAAAACTGGTAGATGATAATTTAGGTAGCCTGACAAACATGTTTGGCAAGAAGCAAGGCACTACCACAGCAGTTAACGGAACAGTGTAAACTTTTCTGAAGAGGCTGTTAATAGTCAAAAAACATTGCAAAGGTAAAACTTCATTTACCCTATTTTTGCACCCCGGGCAAAAGCCCGGTTTTTTTATATCCTTAATTCAAGTAAATAAGGCGCATTTCTAAGCTACTCTGCAAAGAAAAAGCCTGCTATCAACACAGATGCCTAAAGACTCCTCAATAAAATCAGTATTAATTATCGGTTCAGGACCTATTGTTATTGGCCAGGCTTGCGAGTTTGATTACTCCGGTACCCAGGCAGCACGTAGTCTGCGTGAAGAGGGTATGGAAGTGATCCTTATCAACAGCAATCCCGCTACTATCATGACAGATCCTATGATGGCCGACCGGGTTTATTTATTGCCTCTGAACGTAGAAAGCATTGAACAGATACTGGAAGAAAATAAAATTGATGCTGTGCTGCCTACTATGGGTGGACAAACAGCCCTTAACCTGGCTAAGGAAGCTGAAGACCTGGGTATATGGGCTAAATATGGTGTGCGCCTTATTGGTGTGGACATCAAGGCCATAGACAAGGCCGAGGACAGGGAGAAGTTTCGCCAGTGGATGATACAGCTCAAAGTTCCCGTGGCTCCTGCACACACAGCCAACTCCTTCCTGGAAGGAAAAGAATTTGCGCAGGACATTGGCTTCCCGCTGGTGATCAGGCCTTCATTTACCCTGGGTGGTACCGGTGGAGGATTTGTGCATGACGCTTCTGAACTTGACGAGGCACTGCAACGGGGCTTACAGGCTTCGCCCATACACGAAGTGCTGGTAGAAAAAGCTGTTCTTGGCTGGAAGGAATTTGAATTGGAGTTGTTGCGTGATGCAGCTGATAATGTATGTATCATTTGTACGGTGGAGAACTTTGACCCTATGGGTGTTCACACCGGTGATTCTATAACGGTGGCGCCTGCCATGACACTGAGCGATACCGCCTTTCAGCTCATGCGCAATACGGCCATCATGATGATGCGCGACCTGGGCAACTTTGCAGGGGGATGTAACGTGCAGTTTGCACTGAACCCCGAAACAGAAGAGATCATCGCTATCGAGATCAACCCCCGGGTAAGCCGCTCTTCGGCGCTGGCATCCAAGGCTACCGGATATCCTATTGCCAAAATAGCTGCCAAGCTGGCTATCGGCTATACACTGGATGAACTGGAGAACCAGATCACTAAAACCACTTCAGCTTATTTTGAGCCCGCGCTGGATTATGTCATAGTAAAGATCCCGCGCTGGAACTTTGATAAATTCAAAGGTGCTAATGATACATTAGGGCTTCAAATGAAAAGCGTAGGCGAAGTGATGGCAATAGGCAGAAGCTTTACTGAAGCAGTGCAAAAGGCTTGTCAAAGCCTGGAGAACAATGCCGTAGGCCTTGGCTATTACGGCAAGAGCGCCATGAGGTCGGAAGAATTGCTGGAGTATATCAAAACCCCGAAATGGGACCGCATATTCAGGATCAAAGATGCGCTGATGCTTGGAATTAGTGTGAACACCATTGCCAAAGCCACGTATATTGACCGCTGGTTCCTTTATGAGATCCAGAAGATCTGCAACATAGAAAAAGAGCTGGGAAATTACTGGCTGGAAGAGCTGCCTGACGACCTGTTGCGTAAAGCAAAAGTTCATGGCTTCAGCGATGAGCAGATCGCCCGCATCATACAGGATGGCAGCGAAGATGAAGTGTATGAAAAAAGAAAGGCTGCCGGCATTACCCGTGTTTATAAAATGGTAGATACCTGCAGTGCTGAATTTGAAGCCAAGACACCTTACTTCTATTCCACTTTCGAGCAGGGTCATAATAATGAAAGCAAGGTTTCAGACAAGAAGAAGATTATAGTGTTGGGCAGTGGCCCTAACCGCATTGGCCAGGGTATAGAATTCGATTATTGCTGCGTTCATGGCTTGTTGGCCATCAAAGAAGCCGGCTACGAATCCATCATGGTCAATTGCAACCCTGAAACTGTTTCTACCGATTTCGACATGGCTGATAAGCTTTATTTTGAACCGGTATTCTGGGAACACCTGTGGGAGTTGATAGAGCATGAAAAGCCTGAAGGCGTTATTGTGCAATTGGGTGGACAGACAGCGCTGAAGCTGGCAGAACGCCTGCACCAGAAAGGCATCAAGATCATGGGAACTTCCTATGACAATATGGATATAGCAGAAGATCGTGGCCGCTTCAGCGACATGCTGAAAGAGCTGGATATTCCTTATCCAAACTACGGCACCGCCTATGATGTGGATGAAGCTGTGGAAGTGGCTAAGAAAGTAGGCTATCCTGTGTTGGTTCGGCCAAGCTATGTGTTGGGTGGACAAAGGATGCGTATCGTGATCAATGACGAAGAGTTGGAGAAAGCAGTTATCAGCCTCCTCAAGCATATCCCCGGTAATAAAATATTGATCGATCATTTCCTTGACCGTTGCCAGGAAGCAGAGATCGATGCCATCTTTGATGGAGAAAGCTTCCATGTGATGGGCGTGATGGAACACATTGAACCAGCAGGTATTCACAGCGGTGATAGTAATGCCGTGTTGCCGGCCTTTAATCTCACGCCATTAGTTGTTACCACTATGGAATCTTATGCAGAAAAAATAGCCAGGGCGCTTAACATCAAAGGATTGATCAATATACAATTTGCCATTAAGGATGGTAAGGTGTATGTGATCGAGGCCAACCCAAGGGCTTCGCGTACCACGCCATTCATTGCAAAGGCCTATGGCATTCCATACCTGAACGTGGCTACCAAAGTGATGTTAGGTGCCAACAAACTCAGTGACTTTAGCTTTGAAAAGAAGCTGAATGGTTTTGCCATCAAGGAACCGGTATTTTCTTTCAATAAGTTCCCCGGCGTAAACAAAGAGCTGGGACCTGAAATGAAATCAACGGGTGAGGCTATACGCTTTATCAAAGACCTCAGGGATCCTTACTTCAGGCAACTGTATAAAGACAGGAGCATGTACCTGAGTAAATAAATAAATGAATAGAAGCAAAAGCCTGCACATCAGTGCAGGCTTTTTTTATGCATGCTCTGATCTGCCATTCATCCTAAACTATAAGAGTTGTGCATGTATTAATGCATGTTGCTTTTACTTTTGTTATTTATTTTTCAGCGTGGAAACATTTTAAAATGAACACAGAAATACAATACCTCATATCGCAGCTAAAGGAAAGCTTTGAGGGCGATCCATGGTTTGGACGTAATATGCAGCAATTACTAAATGAAGTAAAGGAGCAGGTCGCTTTTGAAAAGCCCAATGGACAACATAGTATTGCAGAACTGGTATGGCATATGGTGAACTGGAGGGAATTTGTCATCACCAGGTTTGCCAAAAATGAAAGTAAAGACCTGCATTACTTTGAAGAAAATGACTGGCGAAAGATAGATGAAACAGATATTTCGCAATGGCAAAAGGGAATGAAACAACTGCAAGAGACACAGGAGCAACTGCTGAACATTTTAATGATACAGGAAGATACTATACTCGATAAGAAGGTGGAAGAAAGAACGTACAACTTTCGCACCTTATTAAATGGAATTGTACAACACGATATTTATCACATTGGTCAAATAGCTTACCTCGTCAAATATTTTGCAGGAAAATAGTTGTACTAATAAAAAAAATCTTGGTTTTCCCTTGGTTCATTACCTGGATTGCTCCTCTTGAGATGCAGTATTGTGCTGCCTGTTCTGATTGTTTACCTTGCCAAACTGGTAATTAAAAGAAAGGGTAACACTCCTTGTCGGAAACCTGTAGCTGCCCTCTTCATACATCCTGATGAAATGTGAACGGTAGCTGTAATGAAACCATGCAAAGGGATCATTACAATTCAGCACCAGCCTCCCTTTTTGTTTCAGGATATCTTTTTGCAGGCCCAAAGAAAAGGTATTGAAGACCGCATCATTTTCTGATATTTCATCAACAGACCGGGTAGTATAATCTAAAACCATTTCTCCCTTCAGGGATTGGCCCAACTTGAATGATTGATTGATACTCTGGTTAAGAGTCATATAGAATTGAGATGATGAACCATTCTGGAGGTTGTAATATTTATTATTGAATAGATTGGTAACCGCAGATATGTTCCACCATTTGGTTATGGTAAAAGGACTGATAATGGTAAGGGTGATGCTTTTGTATTTGTCAATATTGACAGGATAAAATTCGGTGGCTCTTTCATTTCCAATCTGGCCTGCTATGAACCGGATCACATCTTTGGTAACTGTATAGCCAAGAGTAAAAAAGTATTTGTTTTGTAAAGAATACACTGCCTCATAGCGATTACTGAATTCTGGTTTTAGATTGGGGTTTCCATGCCAGATGTCCAGGCTGTCGACTACACTCAGGTAAGGCATCAAGGCATAAAACTGTGGCCGGTTGATCCTCCGGCTATAAGAGATTTTAATAGTATTATTTTTATTGATCTCGTAACTGCTGAACAGGGTAGGGAATAGTGCAGTATTGTCCCTGGTAAACTCAGCGCCTTTAATGTTTTCATCGCCCGTAGCATGCATCTTTTCTAATCTTAGTCCTCCCTGCAATGACCATTTCTTAAAATGTTTTTCCAGGGTGGAATACAAAGCAGTAATGTTCTCATGATAAGTAAAGTTGGTCATTAATGCCGAATCACTGATCCATTTGGAATTGTCAAGGCGAAAGAATTGATTATCCAGGTTGGTAGCAATGAATCCTGATTTAACACCTGCTTCCCATTTGCCTCCTTTGAATGGTTTTATATAGTCCCATTTCAATGCAGTGATACGGGTGGTTGGTTTGTTATTGCTATGGAGGTAGGTATTGATATGATTCGGAGCAGTAGCCTGGTAGATCATGTTCAGATCTTCTTCTGAAGGAAATTTATACTTCACCATATCCGCATCTATTGAAAACTCTTGTCCCGACGTATCGATGGAATGTTTCCAGTTTATATTAGCTGAGGTCTTATGAAATTCTGAGGAGTATTGCGATATAGAACCATAGTGGCTTATTAAATTTCTTTCGCCGTCCCATACTTCTGCAGTCCTGTCTCTTGTTTGTTTATTGCCTCCTTTTGCTATCACACTAGTCGACAATCCAATTATGTTTTTAGGATCCGCATTATAGTCGATGCTGATATTAATAGGTATGTATGTGCCCCTGTATTTTGACCTTACAATGAAAAAGGTATAACCATTTACAGAATTGTCTTGAGAAAAATAGGTTTTATTATAGGTGGCAATGGCCTGTCCTTTATAAGAACTGAATCCTGTACTGATATTGATATTGGTTTTTTGTTTCCTGTAGTTCACCGAAAGGTTATTTTGATGATTGAAGATGAGTTGGTTCTTCAAATCATCATTGAACAGGTAGGTAGTGAGGCTGGAAGACCATGTGCCATTCAATCCATCATTCCTGTTCTTCTTTGTTTTGATATTGATCACGCCCGCCATTCCTTCCGCATCATATTTAGCCGGAGGTGTGTTCATTATTTCTATCTGGTCTATAGAAGAAGCAGGAATTGACTTTAGCAGGGTAGCCAGGTCCTTTGCATTCAGGTATGTGGTCTTGCCATCTAACAACACAAGTACGCCCTGCTTCCCGTTCAGGCTTATATTTTCATCCATGTCTACATTCACAGTAGGAGATTTAGCTAAAACCTCCAGCGCATTGGCACCAGCATTGGTAGGTGATGCATCTACGTTGATCATCATCTTATCAAGATGCATTTCAATAAAGGGTTTGCTTGCTTTCACAGTAACAGCGGAGAGTTCATTCTTTTGAGCATTCATCCTGATCACGGGTATTTCCATGGCGGATTCTTTATACTCAAACATGTGGGAATAACTATTTTGAAATCCTGCAGATGTAGCACTTAGCAAATAGCTACCCTTGCTGATGGAAGAAAATTCGTAATGCCCCTGGTGATCAGAGATTGTGAATTTTAAGGCACTCGAATCAGCAGGCCTTAAAAGAGATATGGTTACTGATGGTAAAGGCTTACCATTTTCATCTGTAACTATCCCTGATATTTTTTGTGAGTATGTGTAAAGAGAAGCGCAGCAAAATAGTAATGAAAGCACCTTACTTTTCATAAACAGTTTGTTTTACAATTAAAACCTGGATAGTAAGGATAGAGCCGGGGATGAATATCTAATTTACTAATAATTAATCAGGAGCTCCTGCATAGCTTTCCTAAAAGGAGAAAATACTAAGTAAGATAACAGCTCGCTGGAGGTGTGGCTGTAAAAAATAAAGCAATAAAGAAGTAATAGGGAGATGTGTGTAAAAAAAGAAGGCCTGCCCTAAAAAGAGCCGGCCGTTGCTAACCTATGAAAAACACCAAGTTCAAATATAGTTTAAAAAACAAACTATTACAACCCGCGTATATTTCTTTTGTTAGAACGGCCTTCCAGGCGGTTTTGCAACCTGTCCTGTTGAAGTTCTTTCACACCTTTTATAAATTCACGTTCGTAGGTAAAAACATCATTACTCCGCTTTTCGCCTATAATTGGTTTAAACTGGTCGCGGTAGCGCAAACGCAATTCAACAATCTTTTGCTGCAGCACCAGGCGGTCACCTCTGAAATCCTGGTTGGTCTTCCTCAGGTCTTTAAAGTAATCAAGGAATACGGGGCTGAACCTGTCAGCTTCTGTTTTGGACAGCCCCAGTTTTTGCTGAATGTATTCTGTGAGCTTATCCTGCAACTTGCCGCCATCATCCTGGGCAGAGGAGTGTAAACTAATAACTGTAAAAAAACTTAATATGAGTAAAATTCTTTTCATTTTCTCGATTAATTGATCGCCGTTAAATCTTCATCATCAGTAGGAACCTGTGTCAGGAATGCATCCACCTCTTTATCCGAAACTCCTTTCAACATAGATTTGACTTCCGCAATTACAGCAGGTTTATTCTGTGCTGTACTATTATTGTTAGCCGTTACATCGGCAGTTTTTATAAACTCACTCAATTCAGTAGTGCTTACATTCTTTAGCTGTTGAGCAATAGGTTTATCTGCATCGATGCCCTGGTTTTGCAGGCTATAGAAATACCCGGTCAAGGCAATGATACCTGAGACCATGGCTGCCACGGCCAGCTTCATCCACTTTCTCCTGATAATAGGTACCACACGGGCAGGTTGCTGGTCGGCAACCTTTTCCAATACCTGTTCAGGAAAGTTGGCAAAATATCCGGTGGGCACCTGGTAAGGGGTCACTCTTTCCACCAGGGTAAGAATGGCAGATGAAACATCCTCGCCAACCACGTATGGCAAATCTTCTATATTTGATTGAAAATATTGGTCAGGAACTGCATAAGGCATATTCCTTGAAATACCAGCCAATAAAGGAGAGAGGAAAGCTATTTCATCAGTGGCACTCTCAGCGCCACCCGCCTTGATCTTAGCCAATATGTTCCCTGCCAACCCTTCAAAATACCCTTCGGGAACCGAAAATGGGGTACTGTTTTGGGAAGCGGGCAGGTCACTGTTCAAACCTCTCAATTCATCCTGTATGTTATCCTGGCTGTTCATTTTCGTTATCTAAGACCAAAAATGGGTCTCAAAGTTTAATGATTTTTGATGTAATCCTCAATTTTTTTTACCGCATGGTGGTAACTCGCCTTTAAAGCGCCCTCGCTGGTATCCAATACCCGGCTCATTTCCTCATAAGGCATTTCATCATAATATCTTAAAGTGAACACAGCCTTTTGTTTTTCAGGCAGTTGTTGAATAGCTAGTTGTAGTTTCCACTCTAATTTATTGGAGTCAAAATACCTGTCTGCCTTCACCTTATTGCTCAGCCCTGATTCCACATCACTCAAGCTCACCGCCGCTCTTTTCTTCTGGCCTTCCAGGAAAGTTAACGATTCATTGGTGCCAATACGGTAGAGCCAGGTATAAAGCTGGGAATCTTCCCTGAAATTCTCCAGGCCATTCCAAACTCTTATAAAAACATTTTGCAATACGTCGTTGGCATCATCATGGTCAACAACCATTCTGCGAATATGCCAGTACAGTTTTTCCTGGTATTTTTTAATCAAAGCGGTAAATGCCTGTTCTTTAGTAGCAGGATTTTTAAACTGCATCAACAGTTCAGCATCTGATCTTTCTGTTTGGGCCATTGGTCTTTTGATTCCAGGTATCTGGATTTTAATGATAGCGGTAAAGATAATTTTAAAGAGATAAACTTTCTGTATTCCTGCCCGGTTCTTTACAACCAGGGCCATCAATTTTATACTCTGGGATTTATTAGAATTGCCGGGAGTCTGGGGCCAGGAGTCCGTAATCAGGTAGACTACCACTTGCAGGCGGATTGAACAATGACAATTGTTTATTGATCAATTCTTAACCCTCCACCTTCAAAAAGCCCCAATCAAAAAGCCTCTCCTTCCTAATCCTTCGACATTCAATATTCCTTGTTCATCTGTTCGACATTCCATATCCTCCTCACAAATCCCTTTAATCCTATCAATCTTAATTATCTTCTCTCACCTGAACATTGAGCATTGATCATGGAACATTGACCATTATTCAACCCTCCACCTAAAAAAAGCCCACAATTAAAAAGCCTCTCCGCCCTAATCCTTCGTCATTCGAAATTCCTTGTTCATCTGTTCGACATTCTTTCTCCTCCCCATCTTAGCCCTATCTACGCCCTACCAACTCCCTACCTACGGTATAGATACTGCGTGATCATCACGCAGTATCTATACCGTAGCTATACCTGAGATAGGGAGTAGATAGGGCGGAGGCAGGGAGATAAGCAGATGAAAGTCAATGCTTAAAGGTACCTGGAGAAGGAGCTATAACGATTTATCACATCTTAATCATTATTAATATACATGACCTGGTGTTATCCACCTTTAGGGCATAAACAAAAAAGCCTTCCGGAGGGAAGGCTGGTGGTTTGTTTTTATAAAAAGGAATCAGGCTTTCTTTCTGGCAATGACCTTTTCTGCCGCAGCAATGATGTCTGGTACATCCAGGCCATATTTCTTCAATAGCTGGTCGGGGGTGCCGCTTTCGCCAAAGGTATCCTGGGTGCCTACATATTCAATAGGTACCAGGAAGCTTTTAACAGCTACCTGAGCGATGGCATCGCCGAGGCCGCCAATTACATTATGTTCTTCCACCGTAACGGCACATTTGGTTTTGCGGATGGAGTTCAGGATAGCTTCTTCATCCAATGGCTTAATAGTATGAATGTTGATCACCTCCACACTTAACCCTTTTTCTTCAAGGGCTACCCCGGCTTGAATGGCATTCCACACCATATGTCCGCAGGCAAAAATACTGACATCTGTGCCTTCAGAGAAACGCTGGGCCTTGCCAATGACAAAAGGTTCGGCAGGGTCAGTGAAAATAGGCCAGCTAGGGCGACCGAAACGCAGGTAAACAGGACCTTCGTATTCTGCAATGGCCAAGGTAGCGGCCTTGGTCTGGTTGTAATCGCAGGGCACAATCACCGTCATACCAGGCAGCATCTTCATCAGGCCAATGTCTTCCAATATCTGGTGGGTGGCACCGTCCTCACCGAGGGTAACCCCGGCATGCGAAGCACAGATCTTTACATTCTTACCGCTATAGGCTATGCTCTGGCGTATCTGATCGTACACACGGCCAGTGGAAAAGTTGGCAAAAGTGGTAGTAAAAGGGATCTTTCCACCAATGGTAAGGCCGGCAGCGATGCCCATCATATTGGCTTCGGCTATGCCTACCTGTATAAAGCGCTCTGGAAATTCTTTGATGAACTGTTGCAGCTTCAGCGATCCGGCAAGATCGGCAGTAAGGGCTACAACATTTTTATTTTTACGGGCAGCTTCAGCAATTCCATCTCCAAATCCGCTCCGGGTATCTTTCTTACCGGTGGATTGTATATCTTTTAGCATTACAACGATTTGGCTGCAAAATAAACGAACTATCTGCTTACCAGCCTAAAATAGTTAAAGGGTATAATAAGTTTCTAATACAACTCCCTTAAAGCATAGGATAGTAATAGATATGTGACAGACATATCTATAAAAAATTACCGGCCAGGGACTGACCGGTACTATAACAATTAGGTAGAGGATCGGGCCTAGTTCATTTGAAAATTAGAGTTCTCATGAAGAGAGGAGTCCTGTTTTAATTTTAATTCCCAGTTCCATGCTGTGCGCATCATATCTTCCAGGGACAGTTCAGGGTTCCAGCCCAGGCTGTTGCGTGCTTTATCATTATTGGCATAGATAGCCATAATATCCCCGGGACGGCGTGGACCAATCTCGTAATTAAGCTTGACACCACTTACTTTTTCAAAAGCCTTGATGGCTTCCAGCACGGTCACGCCATTGCCAGTACCAAGGTTAAATACCTCGCAGCCACTGCTATTTCTGCCTTCCTGTAGGTATTTGATGGCCAGCGTATGTGCATGGGCGATGTCACACACATGTATATAATCCCTAACGCAACTGCCATCGCGGGTGGGGTAATCATCTCCAAATACCATCATTTTAGGCAATTTGCCAATAGCTGTCTGCGTGATGGCAGGCACCAGGTTTTGTGGTTTACCTATAGGCAATTCACCGATCAACCCGGAAGGATGAGCACCTACAGGATTGAAATAGCGTAGTAATATAAATTTGGTATTGCTTGCTTTTTGAAATTCACCCAGGATCTGCTCACCCATTTGCTTGGTATATCCATAAGGAGATGCGGCTGGCTTGGTGGGTGTTTCTTCCGTTACCATTTGCTGGTCCGGTTCACCATACACCGTGCATGAGGAGGAGAAAACAAACCAGGGGATGGAAAATTCCTGCACGCATTTCAACAGGTTGATGAGCGAGTACAGGTTGTTCTCAAAATACATTAATGGTTTTTCTACCGATTCACCCACGGCCTTGTAGGCAGCAAAATGAATGATGCCGTCAATGTCCTCATTCTCCTGGAAAATGGCATAAGTATCGTCAAAATTACAGAGGTCTACCTTGTAGTTCTTAATGGGCTTTCCCGTGATCTTTTGCACCCCTTCCAGTACGGCGGGGTTGGACCTGGAGTTATTATCAACACAGATCACTTCATATCCATTCTCTATCAGATCTACTATGGTATGCGAACCAATAAATCCGCACCCTCCTGTAACCAGTATTTTTGCCATTTGAGAAAGTTAAGGCGCAAACATCGGAAATTATGCCAGAAAAAACCGGACGATGTAAAAAATTCCTGCTGCCAGCAAGGCACTGATAGGAATGGTTAATATCCACGCCCATAATAAATTAAGCGTTACACCCCAACGTACAGCCGAGAGACGCTTGGTAGCCCCTACGCCCATAATGGCACCGGTGATAGTATGGGTGGTACTTACAGGTATCTTTAAAGCTTCAGTGACAAATAAGGTGATGGCACCTGCCGTTTCCGCTGCCACGCCTTCAAAAGGGGTAACCTTGGTAATGCGTGTGCCCATGGTCTTTACTATCTTCCAGCCACCGCTCATGGTACCAAGGGCAATAGCAGAATAACAGGCCAGTGGCACCCACCATTCCATATGGTCGATGTGATAGCGGGAAGGATCGCTGGCTACAAGGGCTGCCATGATGATACCCATTACTTTTTGCGCATCGTTACCACCATGACCAATACTGAAGGCGGCAGAAGATATTAACTGCAGCCGCTTGAACCAAAGGTTGGATTTATGGGCATTTAAGGTATTCAGCCAGAAAGTGAATACGGCAAAAACTACCAGGATAAAGCAGAGCAGGATCCATTTAAAGTTCTTGGTATAAAAGAACACCTGCCAGAAATAGCTCTCATAATGGGTCTTGCCTGCCAGCTCTTTAGCATCAAGCACTAAATGATCGTACAGGAACCAACAAACAAAAGCTATGACCAGGATAGATACCAGGCGGGGCAGGTAATCCTTTCTAAAGGACAACAGGAACCACAGCGAAATGATAAAAGCAATGAACATACCTACCAATGGAGCCACCACGATGAAGCTGGCTGTCTTGATGATAGGATCACTATTGATAGCGCCCCAACCGCCGAAGGCCACGCCTGCACCAGCAAAACCACCGATCAGCGTATGGGAAGAAGATGAGGGTATGCCAAACCACCAGGTGAGTAGATTCCAGATGATGGCAGCTATGAGGCCTGACAACACTACAATCAGGCCGATATGGCCTGTAACATAATCAGGCTTCACAGTTTTGGCCACCGTATTGGCTACTCCATGATCTTTAAATATAAAAAAGGCTGCAAAGTTGAACACTGCAGCCCAGATAACCGCCTGGAAAGGGGTCAATACCTTAGTAGATACAATAGTGGCTATTGAGTTGGCTGCATCATGAAATCCGTTAATAAAATCAAATATTAAAGCCAGGACTATGATGGAAAGAACAAAACTCATTCAAACGATTTGAAAATGATTGATAGGTTGAATATATAGATCAAATACAGCTAACCATGATGGCTATATACCCGGGCCGGTTTTTAGATTAGGCGTATTTGATAATGATAGATTCTATTACATTGGCAGCGTCTTCACATTTGTCAGTCGCTGTTTCCATCACCTGGTAGATCTCTCTTTTTTTGATCACTTCTTTGGCATCGGGTTCAGTGGCAAACAGGCGCTCAATACTCATGTCAAAAATATCGTCTGCCTCATTTTCAAGACTGTTGATCTTGACTAGTGATTCTGTAATGAAGCGCATATTTTTCATGGTCCGCAGTTCGCCTACCGTGTTTCTCACTTCATTGGTGCTTTGCACTATGATCTCGGCTAGTTTGTGGATGCCAATATCGTTGGGGTTGACCCTGTAGAAGTTAACTTTCTTGGCTGAAGCAAAAATGAAATCGGCAATATCATCAAGGGCAGATGCCAGGTAGTGAATGTCTTCCCTATCGAATGGCGTGATAAAATTCCGCCCCAGTTCAGTAAAAAGGTTGTGTGTCAGCTCATCATTGGCATGCTCCAGGTCCTCCATCTTAGAGATCAGTGACTGGCGTTTATCGAAATCAACCTCTGCCACTACCTGGGTAAGCAGCACCCCCATTTGTTTTACATTGTCTGCACTTTTTTCAAATAGATCATAAAAAACCTTGTTCTTGGGAGCGAGCAACTTGGCGAAAATATTCATATTGACATCTTTTAATAGTCGGGGGCGAAGTTAAGTTCAATTCACGGGGTCGAAATGCTTAACGGAAAATTAATAATAACTTAATATTGACTTCACATTGATTTCATAAACCATGCTAATTTCTTTTAAACATAGAATAATATATACATCTGTTTGTTTTTAGGGTTGCTGAATAACAGGTAGATATGGTAATACCTTTCTTTAATCACCTAATTTTTCTGACAGTTTTCGTCTTGCATGGCCTGGTAACAATTCAGTAACATTCCCGTCATCATTTCTTAATGGTGGGTTAACCTTAAGGTAATATCATAGAGCGTGCTTTGCGGCAAATAAGACGGAATGAAGTGGCCTATTTTAAGTTTAGTTTTTTCTCTCTTCATATGCTCATTTACCCACGCACAATCCATTAAGCTAAGCGGCAAAGTATGGAATGATAAAAATGAGCCTATAGCTGGTGTTAGTGTGAAAACTACCGGGGGTGAAGGCACCTCTACCAATGTGGATGGGCAATATGAATTGAGCCTGGTACCTGGAAATAAATACGAACTGCGCTTCAGTGCTATTGGCTACAAGCAAAAAGTGGTGAGTGACCAGGAAGTGAAAGCAGGCCAGTTGAATGAATTGAATATTGTTCTTGAAACCGAGAGCAGGAACATGAATAATATAGTGGTTACGGCCAGCAGCAACAGCAGGAAGGAAACAGTGAATTCGCTGATCACGTACCAGAAGAATACCAATACCATAGCGCAGGTAGTTTCGGCAGAAGCCATTCGCCGGTCACCTGATAAAAACACCGGTGAAGTATTGAAAAGAGTGCCTGGCACTTCCATACAGGAAGGGAAATACCTGGTGGTAAGAGGGTTGGCCGACAGGTATAACCAGGCTTTATTAAATGGTGTGCTATTAGGCACCACAGAGCCTGACCGTAAAAGTTTTTCTTTCGACATTTTCCCTGCCGCCATCATTGATAACATCATTATCAATAAAGCTTTTGTTCCGGAATATCCTGGTGAGTGGGCTGGAGGGTTGGTGCAGGTGAATACCAAGGATGTACCCTCAGCAAACTTTCTGAATGTGCAGGTAGGCACAGGTTTTAACAGCCAGACCATTGGAAAGGACTTTTATACTTATAAAGGTGGAAAGTATGATTGGCTGGGATTTGATGATGGTACCAGGGGATTAGCCCCGGGATTTCCTACTTCCAGACAATTCACCGCACTTTCAAGGCAGGAGCAAATAGACTATGCCAAAAAGATGGAAAATACCTGGAGTACCCAATCGGTATCCTCTAAGATCTTACCATTATTGAATACCTCTTTTCAATTAAGCGGTGGCATTAATACGCATATCGGGAAGAATAAACTGGGAGGGGTAGTGGCCCTGACCTACAACCGGAGCCTGCGCAACCTGCAATACAACAACAGCATATTTGTGATCAATGAAGTGGACCAGGATAATAAAAAATATGATGCCGTATCCAGCTTCTCTTACTCCAATCATAAATACAGCCAGGATGTGTTGTGGGGTGGCCTGGCCAATGTGACCCTGCAATTGGGTACGCACAGCAAGATATCGTCTAAAACGCTGGTGAATGTAAATGCAACTGATTATGCTATTGACCGGGTAGGTAAAGATTACGAAGGTGCAGCAGGTAATATTGGTGACAATGTAAAGGCTACTGAATTGTCTTTCAGGTCTAATACTTTTTTTAATACCCAGTTGACTGGAGATCATAACATTCCTTTATTCAACTCCAAACTTCACTGGTATGGAAGCTTTGGTATACTGGATCAATATGTGCCCGATCAAAGAAGGATACGTTATACTCAAAACGGTAACGATCCCTCAGGCCCTTACTTATTAGATGTGTCCTCCTCTCAAACCTCGCAGGTATCGGGCAGTCGCTATTTTGGCTTCCTTAATGAATACATTTATACAGGGGGTGGTGATATCAGTAAAACCTTAAACTGGGGTGGCAACAACCAAACCATCAAGGGTGGTTACATGGTGCAGGTGAAGGACCGTTTGTTTGACGCCAAGCCATTTGCGGTGTACATTCCGGCAGGTGATAACAAGGCGCTGCGTCAATTGCCTGCAGATAAGATTTTTGACCCTGCCAACTTTGGCGATGGCAGTTCTACCAGCAATCAATTTGCTTTTAATGAGCTGACGGGATCTCAATACCGGTATGTGGCCAATTCCATTCTGAATGCAGGATTTCTGCAATTGGACAACCAGTTTGCCTCCAGGTTGCGTGCTGTGTGTGGACTGCGGATAGAGGATTTTGACCAGGTGATAGGCAGCATGAATGCCAAAGACCCCAGGCATGTTCATACCAGGGTAACAGACTATTTACCCGCCCTTAACCTTACTTATAAATTAACCAACACTACCAACCTGCGCCTTTCTGGTTCGCAAACCGTGATCCGTCCGGAGTTCAGGGAGCTAAGTGATTTTGCCTTCTTTGATTTTGAGCTGGGGGCCACGGTAACAGGTATCAAATCTTTGCAGCGTACAAAGGTTACGAATGCTGATCTCCGTTATGAGGTGTATCCAAGAGCTGGAGAGTTGTTTACCGTAGGTTTATTTTACAAGTACTTTAAAAACCCTATCGAATTATATTTTAACCAGTCAGGTACCGGTAGTTCCAGCACATTTAATTATATCAATGCTGACAATGCCAACAGCTTTGGTGCTGAACTGGAGATGCGAAAGAAGCTTGACTTCAGCCAGGCATTGCGCAATTTCACTTTCCAGAGTAATCTCTCCTATATCTACAACAGGGTGAAATGGGAAAGTGCCAGGCTGGACAGACCTATGCAGGGACAGTCGCCCTATGTGATCAATGCTTCCCTGCAATACGACCTGGTACCCTCAGGCCTGAGTACAACCTTGCTGTTTAACCAGATAGGCAGAAGGATACTATATGTAGGCGGTAATGATATTCCACCGGTATGGGAAGCGCCCAGGGCCTTGCTTGATTTCCAAATTGCCAAAAAGGTTCTGAATAAAAAAGGTGAGGTGAAGCTGAATATTTCTGACATCCTGAATCGACGTGCCGTGTATTACCACGACCTGCAGGATGACGGTAAATATTCAGGCAGTAATGCAGATGCGCTGGCCATTGACCGAAAGTATGGTACAAACTACAGCCTCAGTTTTTCTTATAATATCAAATAACAAATTCTTTAAGCATACAACAATGAAAAAGCTACTGACAATGACCGCTATCATAGGATTACTGAGCAGCGGTTGCCGCAAGATTGAAATGGATGGTGGAACCACTGTAGTAACACCACCGACAACAGGTACTGAGAACACGATACTGGAAGGACGTATAACAGAAAACAGGACATTGAAAGCAAGTAATGTTTACAAGCTGAGAGGACTGGTGTATGTAACCAATGGTGCTGTATTGACCATTGAGCCAGGCACTAAAATAGTAGGAGAGACCGGGCAGCGCGGCGGATTGATCATTACACGCAATGCAAAGATCTCGGCCGACGGAACAGCAGAAAAGCCAATTGTATTTACATCAGAGTCTGCCACACCGCAAAGAGGCGACTGGGCGGGCATTGTGATACTGGGAAATGCACCGGTAAACAGTTCATTTAATGGTGTGCAGGGTGTAGGTGAAATTGAAGGTGGTATCAATAACAGTGATGGACTGGGATTGTACGGAGGTACCAATCCTGCTGATAACAGCGGAATATTAAGATATGTTCGTATTGAATATGCGGGGTATGCTTTTCTGCCGGATAAAGAGATCAATGGATTAACCTTTGGTGGAGTAGGAAATCAAACATTGGTGGACAATGTGCAGGTATCTTATGCTAATGACGATTCTTTTGAGTGGTTTGGTGGTACTGTAAATTGTAAGCATCTTATTTCTTTTAAGGCCTTAGATGATGATTTCGATACAGACAACGGCTACTCAGGAAAGGTGCAGTTTGGTATTGTGTTGAGAGATTCCTCTGTAGCTGATATATCAAAGAGCGAAGCCTTTGAAAGTGACAATGATGCCAATGGAAGCGCATTAACACCACAAACGTCTGCTGTTTTCTCAAACATCACTGCGCTGGGACCTAAGGCTACTTTGGCCAATACAGGCAACAACCTGTTTGTGTGGGGTGCACAGATCAGGAGGAATTCTTCCATCTCAATTTTTAATTCACTGATCATGGGTTGGCCTAATGGTTTGTACATTGATGCTACCAAAGGCATACCTACCGATAACAATATTCCCGGAGGCTTGTTTGTTCAGAATACTATCATAGCCGGCTCACCCAATCCTGTGCTGTATGGTTCCAGCACTACGGCACCAACTGGTGCTACCACAGCCAGTATTACAAGCTGGTTCAATACCGCTGCATATGGAAACAGTATCCTGGTCAACAATTCAGAGGTTGGTTTGATAGCTCCATTTAATTATACAGCTCCGGATTTTAATCCTACTGCCGGATCGCCAGCCGCCAATGGCGGGGTATTTACACATGGCAAGCTGAATGGCCTGACCAGTGTTAATTATAAAGGTGCTTGTGCGGTGGGTGATACCTGGTGGAAGACATGGACACGCTTCATGTAATCATGCCTTACTTTATTGAACGAAGCCATACTGTATTTGACAGTATGGCTTTTGTTGTTTAAAGGCAGCTTACAGGAATCAACAAAATATATCCAGGTACAGGTGTAAAGGGATCGCTTCATTCTAATGAATCCATATTGGAATTTTATTGACCTTTGCAGCCTCAAAGCATTGACCTTAAAACCGCACATGTGAAAAACATCCTTGTCCTTCTTATTCCTTTTCTTTATATCCATTCGTTTGCCCAGACAGCCGACAGTTTAAATAAGATCAGGGTGCGCCTGCCCAATGGATGGAGCGTTACCCCAGTTGGTAAAAGATTGCCACTGGGCGACCTACCGTTGAATATGGTGGTAAGCCCGGATAGAAAACTGGTGGCGGTGACTAATAATGGACAAAGCTTCCAGATGTTGCAATTGTTTGATGTCAATAAAGAAAAGCAACTGGATTGGGTGGAAGTGGGGAAGGCATGGTATGGTCTGGCATTCAGCACAGACAATAAATACCTCTACGCATCCGGAGGCAATGATAACTGTATCCTTCGCTTTAGCATTTTGAATAACAAATTAAAGGCAAAAGATACCCTGCAACTTGGAAGACCATGGCCCAATAAAATATCGCCTGCGGGAATTGCAGTGGATGATGCTGGGCAGCTATTGTACGTGATTACCAAGGAAAATAACAGCCTGTATGTGGCAGACCTGAGAACGATGAAGGTGAAGAATGTTTTTCCGTTGAACGGTGAAGGTTATAGTTGCCTGCTTAGCCTCGACAGGAAACAATTATATATCAGTTGCTGGGGCTGTGACAAGGTGTTGGTATTTGATACGCAAAAGCAGGCCTTTGATGCTTCCATACCTGTAGGGGACAACCCTAACGAGATGGTCTTGTCAAAGAATGCAAGGTATT
Organism: Bacteroidota bacterium; assembly: GCA_023415275.1. Taxonomy (GTDB): domain Bacteria; phylum Bacteroidota; class Bacteroidia; order Chitinophagales; family Chitinophagaceae; genus Flavisolibacter. The sequence goes on along the minus strand of JAEZLJ010000162.1, from coordinate 13,906 downwards.
TGTATGTGTGCAATGCCAATGATAATTCAGTGTCGGTTATTGATACCCGCCAAAGAAAGGTGATAGAGACCCTGAATGCAGCTTTGTATCCCAATGCACCCAGTGGTTCCACTACCAACGGACTTGCCTTGAGTGACAATGGGAAAACCCTGTATGCAGCTAACGCTGATAATAATTGCATTGCTGTTTTTGATGTGAGTGTGCCGGGTCGCAGCCAATCAAAGGGATTTATACCGGCTGGATGGTACCCAACAAATGTCAGGGTGATAGGAAATAAATTATGGATAGCCAATGGAAAGGGTTTCGCTTCAATGGCTAATCCTCATGGTCCTAACCCCGTATCTCCGCAGGAAAAAGTGTGGCGCCATGAAGGAGATACTGCCATGCAAAAAGGTGTTCAGTATATAGGTGGACTATTTAAGGGTGGGCTTAGCATACTAGCTGAGCCCAATAGTTGGCAACTGGCTGAATATACAAAAGCCGTATATGGCAACACACCCTATACCCGTCAAAAGGAATTGATGACCGAGGGAGCACTGCACAATCCTGTACCCAGGTCTCCCCGACAGCCATCGCCCATCAAATATGTATTCTATGTGATCAAAGAGAACAGGACCTATGACCAAGTGCTGGGCGATTTGCCAGGTGGTAATGGTGATACTTCACTTGTATTGTTTGGTAGAAAAATTACTCCCAATCTCCATGCATTGGCAGAACAGTTTGTGTTGCTGGATAATTTTTATGTGGATGCAGAGGTGAGTGCAGATGGACATAACTGGAGTATGGGCGCGTATGCTACAGATTACCTGGAAAAGACATGGCCTACCAGTTATGGTAAAAGAGGTGGCGATTACGATGCGGAAGGAAGGAGGGCTATAGCCAATAACAAAGCAGGTTTTATTTGGGACCACTGTAAAAAATATGGTGTAAGCTACCGCAGCTATGGTGAGTTTGCAGATGATTACAAGCCTAATATTCCAGCTCTGCGAGGTCATTATTGCCCTTATTTCACAGGGTTCAATGGGGATGTTATGGATACCACCCGCTTCTTTCAGTGGAAAAGAGATTTTGATTCATTGCTTTCTCAGGGTGCCCTTCCAAGGTTCAATACAGTGCGGTTTGGGAACGATCATACCAATGGTTTGAAGTGGGGAAAGAAGTCGCCTTTTGCGATGGTGGCTGATAATGACCTGGCAGTAGGCATGTTCATCAACTATTTAAGCAAGTCTCCCATCTGGAAAGAAACGGTAGTATTTATATTGGAGGATGACGCACAAAATGGTGCTGATCATGTGGATGCACATCGCAGCACCGCTTATATGGCCGGTGGTTTTGTAAAAAGAAATTTTATTGATCATACGCCCTATACCACCAGTTCTGTATTAAGGACAATGGAATTGATACTGGGGCTACCGCCTATGACGCAATATGATGCAGCAGCCACACCCATGTGGAGGTGCTTCAATACAGCCGCAGATACCACTGGTTTTAATATCCTGCCTGCCAATGTTGACCTGCTGGAAAGAAACATAGTCAGAAACAAATGGCAGGAACGTTCTGAGACTTTCAACCTGGCAAAGGAAGATGCTATTCCTGACCTTGAATTCAATGAAGTGTTGTGGCATGCTGTAAAAGGTGAGGCAGTGCCATTCCCCGGTCCCAGGAGGGCTGCCTTTGTGCATGGATCACAGGAAGACGATGATGATTGATCCACTGTTCCCGGCTAAAATAAGAGGAGCAAAAAGAATATGATTTCCATTGAGTAACAGCCATGATTATAGGTAGTTGGCCACAGTTATTGCAGACGTCGCCAGGTAAATTATACAGGCATAAATCCGATTGCCTGGGGTTATCGTGAAAGTTATCTTGCAGCTGCTTCCAATATCCTGATTACAGGACCTTACTCAACCCTTGGCTATGTTTAAAAGAACACGTGTTCTGGTGGTGAACAGTGACCTCCATCACCTGTCCCGTATTTATTTATCGCTGATTCACAAAGGATATAAGGTGGAAGCATCTGAGGATGCCCAGGAGATCAGCCAACGTGTAGAAAGGTTCAAGCCTTCTATCCTCATCATTCATGAAGGGGTTAGAAATATGACGGCAGAGGTATATGCCTACCTGGAGCAAAGCAGGAGAAAGATCATCCTGATAAAAGAAAATGAAGGTCCCGCTAATCATACTTCAAGACGATGGCATGTGATCAAAATGCCGACAGATATAAACTATTTTGACAGGAAGATCCAGGAAATATTAAGCATGGGTTGATTTTCAACACGTAAATTGGCCACCTACCCCTTTTTTGTTGGGATAGCATTGTACCATCATCACGTATATAATCTCTTAGCTTTCTGTGGAAAGTTCAGTATCGCTTGCTTTTTCCTTTGTAGTGTGAATGATCTCTTCTGCTACTTCGTGTATTTGTTTCAGGCGTTGATAGTTGACCGAGTAAAATATAAACTTACCCTGTCTTTCGGTTAATACAAATCCTGCCTTGCGGAGAATGGCCAGGTGTTGGGAAGCTACAGATTGCTCAAGTCTTAACTTGATAAAAACTTCTGTAACCGTCATACGTACATTCTGATGAAGAAGCTGAAGAATCTGGCGCCTGAGGGGATGGTTGACAGCCCTGAATATTAAAGCAGCCTTTTTGATTTGAATGACCTCAATTACGAGTTCATTTTGGTTTGATGTTTGCATTTTGGTCCATTAAGCTATAGTAAGATAAAAAAATTGTGTGATATATATCATGATTTTCGCCAGGATGGCGAATTATAGCGTTAATTCTCTTGAATTATACAATTATAAATAGAAAAAGGTTCTGCCTAACGGTAAGATATAAATAAAAAAAAAGCCTCCTGTATACAGGAGGCCTTAGACTAATAGGTTGATAATTATTGCACATTGAAACTGATGATCCTGTCTCCCCAAAGCAAGGATACTTTTCCTGACTCATCAATGGTATAAGTTAGTTTTTCCTGTGAAGTGGAAGCGGTTTCAGGCTTCACTTTCACCTGTAAGACATCTTTGGCCTTGTTCTTATCATGATCGTAAGCACCCCATGTTTTCCATATCTGGTTAAAGATGACAGTATAATCATTACCGTTATCCATCATAAACAAGGCATACTTTCCTGCAGGTAGGGACTTACCTTCAACTTTTACATCTTTGTTTGTTTCAAATACAGTGGCTTCATTGGCCCCGGCGCGCCATAGTTCACCTTGTTTAGGCTCCACATCTTTTCCAATGGTGCGGCCTTTTAAAGAAGGCTGGCTATAATCAATGCTGATGGTGGCGCCTGACTTTATTTTTTGCGTAACCATGGCCGGTGGGCTGGGTCTTTTGGATTTATCTTCCTGTGCCTTTACAGAGGCAGATATGAATAAGGCGGTGCTTAACAGAGCAAGTGAAACTATTCTTTTCATAGCAAAGTATTTATATAGGAAAGTTAAGTACTGGCCGTCAGAAATGCAGATTAATTTCAAACCAAATACATGTAAGGTCTAAATCATTGTTGACAGGTGGGTACCTATCCAAGTCGTAATGAGTGGAATTCACAAAAAAATGGCCAGAAATGCTTACTGGTTATTTTCTATGATCTTTTCTGCCAGCCTTTCATCGTCTATGCCATCGGGTATAAAAAATACAATGGCAGCACCAATGAAACAGGCATAAGCGATGTAAATACTGACGTAGGCCAGCGGAATGGAAACCAGGTACACAAATGCTACGATAAAAGATTTTGTCTTTGCCTTAATAGATACGGTCCTTATCTTCCTGTTCATGCTCCTGTCCTCTGATTTATGTACCAATTCCTTCTTGATAGTATAAGAACGCATGAAAGCAAAGGCAATAGTGGTCATCAATAATACAAAGCCGTACACTGCCAAAGACTCAGATAACCTGGGACTTGCCCCTACCACAGCCGTAGTAATGGGTATAAGGCTCATCCAGAAAAGGAAGATAAGGTTAAGCCATTGCAGCTTTTCATCTGTTCTTTTTAAAAGGTGAAACATATGGTGGTGGTGTGTCCAGAATATGCCGATCATCATAAAGCTAAATGCATAAGAAACAAAATAGGGAAGTATCTGTACCAGGTAATGGCGCATGCCCCATTCAGAGTTTCCATGATTGAAATCAGGAAGCTTCAATGCCAGCACCATGATAGTAATGATAATGGATATGACACAATCACTAAAAGTTTCCACCCTTGTCGTTGCGATCTTCATGATGCAGTGCTTTAAACTGTTATTGGATACAGGTTAATAATCATGCCATTGCTGAGCGCGTATGATAGTAATGAAGCAATTCAGTCTTCTTTTTTAACACTTCATCTCAATGCTGCTTTCTACACGCCACCTATTATATTTTCTTGCTGCTTTAAATAAAACGTTTATGAGAAAGATACTATTTACCTTATTCCTGGCAGCTGTTTCCGCAGGCTATGTAGCAGCGCAAAACCTGCCATCTTCAGCAGATTTTAAAAAGCAAATGGACGAATACAAACCAAAACTGGGTTTGAAAGTTGGTTATAACTGGTCTTACCTGACTGGTAAGTCTGAAGGACTTAAAAAAAATAACAATACCGGCTTTATGATCGGTGCCTTTTATGCACCTGCTTCAAAAGGCATTGGTTACAGGTCAGAGATCATATTCTCCAGGCAGGGTTACAGCTTTGATAATGGTGGTAAGAACACGGATGTGCAAAACGATTATATCTACTTGCCCCAATTAACCACTTTTACCATTGCAAAAGTGCTGCAATTGCAGGCAGGTGCCCAGATCGGTTATTTATTGAAATCAAGAGCCACTACCAATTCAAAGGACAGCTCTATTACAGGCCTTATGAACCGCTTTGATTATGGTTTTGTAGGTGGTGTGGAGATCTTTCCATTTAAGGGATTACTGGTAGGCGGCCGTTACAACCTGGGGTTGGGAAAGCTGTATAAGAAAATGACTAGCGAGCCATCGGCGTTTCCTTTGCCATTTGACCCCGAAACAACGGATTTTAAAAATGGATTGGTACAATTATATGTTGGCTACAGGTTTTGATCAATAGAAATATAAACAGGCAAGAGCTGATGACCTGGCAACAACCAGTCAGGCTCCATCAGCTCTTGTTTCTTTTCTTGAATTGATGGTAAACCCAATAGTAGTACCTACACCTTCTTTGCTTCTTACATGCAAAGTGTGTTCATGTGCTTCAATGATGTGCTTGCAAATGGCCAGCCCCAGGCCTGTGCCGGTGGCATCTTTATTTCTTCCTTCGGTGGTACGGTAAAAACGTTCAAAAATCCTGTCCAGGTATTTCTCAGGAATACCAATTCCATCATCACTGATCTCCACCAATATGTTTTTGCCGTCAGTGTCATACATGCTGGCCACTACGGTGCCATCTGATTTACCATATTTAATGGCATTGTCCACCAGGTTCTGTAATACATGGCGCAGCTTTTCCTTATCTGCATAAACCACCAGTGGCTTCTCACAGCCTTTTTTGATGGAAAAGGAAATGTTCTTTTGCTCAGCCTTCCAGGAAAGATTTTCAAACACTTCCTTTACCAGGTCCTGGATCACAAAAGATTGCTTGAATAATTTGATCTCTCCTCTTTCTAATTTTGATATCTCATCAAGGTCGCGGATGAGCGCTACCAGTCTTTCTACATTCTTAGCTGCCTTCTCCAGGAAGCGTTTGTTGGTCTCAGGGTTTTCCATAGCTCCCTGCAACAGGGTATCTACATAACCCTGGATGGCAAATACAGGTGTTTTGAATTCATGGGAAAGATTCTGAAGGAATTCCTTGCGGAAGATCTCGTTGTTCTTGAGCAGCTCAATCTCCCGGCTTCTTTGCTCTGCCCAGTTCTCTACATCTTCCCGGACCTCGTCAATGCTTTTTTTAGGAAGTATGTATTTGTAATACATTTCCTCCTTTTTAGTAGCCTTTGTCTGGTTGATAAACTTGTATATCAGCTTGATCTTTCGAAAGATGAAGTTTTGAATGATAGAAAATACCAGGAAGTAGCTCCCTGTAAAAATAATAAGGAAGGCAATGAGCCCATCCCGCCAATCCTGCTGCAGTATATAGATACCAATGCTGATAGGAATGGACAATGCCAGGGCTGTTAAAGCAGATAGTTGCTGTGGTGAAAGATTTTTCTTTTCAAACATGTTAAATAATAATTGCCAGCCGGGCTTGATTATATCAGTTCAAACTTATAGCCGACCCCCTTGACCGTGGTAATGCAATCTATGCCCAGCTTTTGCCTGATCTTGCGTATGTGTACATCAATGGTCCTGTCGCCAACGATCACATCATTGCCCCACACCTGGCTCAGGATCTCATTGCGCAGGAAAACCCGGCCCGGTTTGGTAGCCAGCAGGTATAATAGTTCAAATTCCTTTTTAGCCAGAACTATATCCTTTCCTTCATATTCTACCATGAATTTTTCAGGGTCAATGATCAGGTTGTTTACGGTAATAATCTGATGGTCAGGCTTTTTGATGCGCCGGAACAAAGCATTGACCTTACTCACAAAGACGTTGGGACTGACAGGTTTGGTCACATAATCATCTGCTCCTGTGCTAAAGCCTTTTAATTGTGTGGCCTCATCGCTCAGGGCCGTCAGGAACATGATCAGCGTATCCTTATAGGCTACCTGGGCCCTGAGGATTTCACATACCTCCATGCCGTTCTTTTTTGGCATCATCATATCCAGCACAATGAGTTCTGGTTGGGTCAGCCTGGCTTTTTCCAGCGCTTCATCCCCATCTTTTGCAGAAATAACAGAATAGCCCTCTTTTTCCAGGTTATATTTTAAGATCTCGATAATATCCGGTTCATCATCTGCAATCAATACTTTTCTACCCTTGCCGTCCATGGGTTCATATATTTAGGCAAACCTACAGGAAATGGCCATATTTGATAAAACATAAGGGCTCTGGTAACAAATACTTAATGATTAATTAATGAAAGGGGCATAGAAAAGTAGATTTCCCGGCCTAAACGCTTTATTTTCTGTTCCTTAACAATGGCAAATCCTTAACCGGGCTTTAAATGTTCGGGTACTAAATTTGTATTATGAGGCTCATGGTTCTAACCTTACGAATACTTTTGACAAGCTTACCCATCCTGGTAAGCCTCATTTCCTTTTCTCAAACTGATAAAACCTGTAAACCCCCAATTGGCCGGGCTTTGTGGCATGACCGTATAGACAGGGAGCAAAAGAACGCTTTAAAGGCTGATGGTAAAGCTGACCAGGCCTTTTATGCGGGGTCTAATGAGGACATTAATTACTATGTTACCCAGGCCCTGGTGCAACGGATTGATGGTTTGCAATGCAAGATAGAAACAGACAGTTTGTTAGGAGATCAAAAGAAAAAAGGGTACCTGCTGGGCGTGGAAAGGATGCTGAAAAGCTTTACCTCGGGCTTCAAAAACCGCCAGTTTACGCCTTCACGCCTGCCTACACTACTGGATGCCTTTGAACTTTCCATGGAGAAGGATAAAAAGGGCGAGTCCATAGAACCTGTGATCCAGGAAAATGCCTACGAGGTGAGTAAGGTTTTGGTAGCCAGCCAGGCTTTTGACCGTAACCCGGGTATAAAGAATGCCCAGAATATCCTGCTACTCAAATATTGTATCCTGCACCCTGATAAAGTCTTTATTACCTTGAAGGACAATCCTGATGTTCCTTTCAGGGATAGCCTTATTAAGCTGGCCGGGTACCGCAATCCAAGATACCTATACGACTTTGCTGCAGCCAATAACCGGCTGGGCTATGCTATAAGAAAAATAGATGACCCCTTCATCCAGACCGTTTCCAAAATGGCCACCAGCGGTGGTAGCGGGCAGCTATATTTCCCCTTCCTGGACAACCTGATCAAGGGTAAGATGAAGCTGAGCGATATTGATGCGGTAAAGTCTGACGATGCCAAATATTATAAGCTCCTGGTGAAAACCAGGATGGACTATGTGCAGCGCACCCTGGAAGGAGAGAAGATCCTGGAAATGGAATCACTTTCAAGAATGATGGAAAAGAAGGGCAATGAAGTTTACACCAAGGAGATCAATGCCCTCCACGAATCACCTGATGCCGTTCGCTTTAAGATATTAAATACACTGACTCCCCAGGAATTATACTACCTGGTGATAGCAGGTGAAACCGAGTTATATACCTCCAGCTATGTGAACGGCATTTACCCGATCATGATGCAGAAGATCGGTAATAAAGGCGATTCGCTCCTGATGAGTGTTGGCTTTGACAGGTTCAAGAAGTTCATAAAAATGGCGGCTGGCTACAATACTCTGGGGGACTTTTTAAACACCTTCCCCGACAAGAAGCAGGCGCAAGTGCTTATGACAGCCTTTGTCAACAACCTGGAAAAATCGGAAGGCCTGGAAGATGGAGTGGATGTGGCAGATTCCTATGCCAGTATCCAGGAGACCATCAAGCCGGTGGCTACCGAAATGCTGAACAATGTAAAGCTCAATTACGATCGCAATGTGGCGGCGGGCAATAAAAGAGGCATGGTGATCTATAACCTGCTGAATAAATTATTCCGTTCCTCTTCTGATAGTTCTGTCAACCTTTCGCAGGAGTTTGGCATACCACCCGTCTATTCAGTGAGCTATGAATCATTGGTCACAGATTCGGCACACGAGGTGGTGACCCAGGTATTTTTTTATGGGGATGAAGATGGCCGGATGAACTATTCCCGTTTTACGCCTCAATTTTCGAATGGCAACTGGAAAAAGATCCAGGACAATAAATACTGGATCGCTTATGCATCCACCAGGGGCAAGCCAATTGTGATCTACGCCAATAAACCACTGGATGAGCAATCAGGCGAATTGGACAAAGCCCAGGAAGGCCTGAATAATTACCTGGCTTCCAAAGGCATTGAGCCTACCATCGTAGTGCATAGGGGTCATAGTTATTATGCTCCCTATACCATTCAACAGATCCAGCCTGCGGCCAAGATCGTGTTCCTTGGATCGTGTGGAGGCTACCACCTGATACATGACGTATTATCCCATGCACCTGATGCACATATCATTGCGTCCAAACAAATCGGTAAGCAGGTGATCAACCAACCATTTATGGACCTGCTCAATGAAAAGCTGAGGGTAGGAAGTAATGTGGACTGGATGCCTTTCTGGACCGAATTCAGGGCAAAGGCCGGGAAAGTGGATGGCTTTGATGATTACATTCCACCTTATAAAAACCTGGGTGCCATATTTATTAAGGCCTATAAGATAGCCATGGGTGACGAGGGTGATGAATAACTGGGGGTAAATAGATCTATAAAAGAAAGGAAGTATTTCAACCGGGTATAAAGAGGGCCGGGAAACTCTATGTGATGAATGGGAGCAACCAGCATTCATTGCTTTTTCCATTCCCTCTACCTTTACCGTAAAGATTGACACTTGAGCACAGCTAAAAAGACGTTTGATATCGCACTGCTGAAAAGGGTATTACAGTTTACCAGGCCGTATAGGAAGATCTTTGTTGGGTCTATAGCCATGGCTATACTTTTAGCTGCTTTTACACCCGTTCGGCCGTTCCTTATTCAATATACCGTTGATAAATATATAGGGGGTAAAAACCTGGACTGGGTCATTTATATCACTATCATCCAGGTAGTATTCCTTTTAGTGGAAACAGGCTTCCGCTTTTATTTTTCCTATATCACCACCTGGCTGGGCCAAGCTGTAGTAAAGGATATGAGGATCAAGGTATTTAAAAAGGTGATCAACCTTAACCTCCGCCAGTTTGACCGTACCCCCATCGGCACCTTGACCACCCGTACTGTGGATGATATTGAACGTATCAATGATATATTTTCCGATGGGTTGATCCCTATCATTGCAGACCTGCTTTCTATATTATGTGTGCTGGGCATCATGTTCTGGACCGATTGGCAGCTCACTTTGGTTTGCCTCATACCTTTCCCCATCATCATACTGGCAACCTATTACTTCAAGGAAAGTGTGAACCGCTCCTTCCATAGGGTTAGGAATGCTGTTTCCCATCTTAACGCCTTTGTGCAGGAACATATCACAGGTATGTACATTGTACAATCATTTGCTGCAGAAAAAAGAGAGTCAGATAAGTTCAGGGAGATCAATAAAGAGCACAGGGATGCTAATATCAAGGCCATTTTTGCCTATTCGGTGTTCTTTCCCATTGTGGAAATTGTGCTGGCGCTCTCCATGGGACTGATAGTTTGGTTTACTGCCCGTGAAGCGCTTTCACTGCAGGTAAGTCAATACGGTAAAGTGATGTCATTTATACTTTACCTGAACCTGATCTTCCGTCCTCTCCGGGTCATTGCCGATAAGTTCAATGTATTACAAATGGGAATGATTGCCAGTGAAAGGGTGTTCAAAGTGCTGGACAACGAAGATTATCTTCCCGCTTCCCCTGCTGATGCCATTGCTACGGTGCCTGCAAGAGGTAAAGTGGAGTTCGACCATGTTTGGTTTGGGTATGATGAATCACATCCGGTATTGAAAGATGTTTCATTCACTGCGCTCCCGGGGCAAACCATTGCAATAGTAGGTCATACAGGAAGTGGTAAAACCACCATTATAAGCCTGCTTAACAGGCTGTATGAGATCAATAAAGGACAGATCCGCATCGATGATGTGCCGGTGGACCAATACCGTGTTGAGGTGCTTCGCAAGAGCATAGGAGTGGTGCTCCAGGATGTTTTCCTTTTCTCCGGGTCCGTGATGGACAATATTACCCTGATGAATCCAGAGATCTCCAGGGATAAAGTGATTGAAGCAGCCAAACTCATTGGCATGCATGATTTTATTATGCAATTGCCGGGAGGATATGATTATAATGTAATGGAGCGGGGTGCCACCTTATCGGTCGGCCAGCGCCAGTTGTTATCTTTTATAAGGGCACTCTTGTATAATCCGTCTGTATTGATTCTGGATGAAGCCACTTCCTCTGTGGACACCGAAAGCGAACAAATGATCGAACATGCTATTGATACCCTTATCGCTGACAGGACTTCCATAGTCATTGCCCATCGATTGTCCACCATTCAGAGGGCAGATAAGATCATTGTGTTGGATAAAGGGGAGATCAAGGAGATCGGGAACCATGCAGAACTGCTCGAGAAAGGCGGCTTTTATGCCAAGCTTTACCAAATGCAGTTTGAAACAAATGCAATTTCTGCTTAATCCACTAAGTAGCAATCATGTAATGTAAAGGGAGACTGTAAAAATTGAACCTGTTCAGGGTTGCTTAATTTACCTGCACAATATTATTATCATATTACTGTTTATAACAGTCTGACAGCCATGTCCAACCTGTCAATATTGAAAATAATTGTAGTTTAGATAAAATTGCTAACTGAATATGCAGCGTACTGTCATCACCCTTATTAGTATCCTGTTCTTATTTTCCTGCCAAAAAGAAATCAGCATGGAAGCCGGCAAACCCTCTTCCGGATCCCTGCAGGACAATGGCGGCGATTGTTTGCCAAAATTGATCGGGGGTACCTTCGAGGCCAATAAAACATTGACGGACAGTAACTATATAGATGTGACGCTGGCAGTGTCTTTAGGCGGTACCTATCGAATTTATAGTGATACGGTTAATGGGTATTACTTCCAGAGTTCCGGTAGTTTCACCAATCCGGGAACCAATACGGTAAGATTAAGGGGCGTGGGCAAACCAATAGCAGAAGGAACAGATCTTTTTACCATTTACTATGACAGCAGCTTTTGTTCTATCCAGGTGGCTGTAGTGCCAGCTGGTACGCAACCTGCCACCGGAGACCACTTTATCCTGACACAGAATAGCTGGTGGAGCTACGCCACGCCTATCCAGGGTGATACTTTGAAGCGGACTATTGTGGGTTCTGCAGACCATAATGGCGTTACCTACCAGATTTTAAAAGAGAAGAACGGGACCAATGTGTACGATGATTCCTTGTATATCCGTAAAAGTGGTAATAACTATTATGAATTAAACTATTCTGACTATTACAGCAGTTTTTATTTTGACAGCCCGGAGGTTGACAGCCTGCTGTTTTTAAAAGAAGGACTCGTAACAGGTGATACATGGACCTCTAAAGAATACACTGGCACCGTAGGCGGAGTGGATACCAAGCTGAAATATCTCTTCACCGTGGTCAATGCCAATGCCACGGTATCTTACAATGGGCGCACCTATACCAATGTGTACCAGGTGAGTATGAAATCTCAGAAAAGCGAAAACGGCGGGGCCTATGCGGATGATGTCACATGGACCAATTATTACGCTCCCGGGGTAGGATGGATCTACCAGAAGTACGAAGATGGCACCCAGGCATTTGAGCTGCCGATACGATATTTCCAGGTTTTTTAAGCCGGTTTTATACTGTCTTTTTTAACAGCCTTCAGCTGCTATAATTATCTTAAATAAGCCTTCTATTTTGGCGCTCCTCCCTTATCTTTGCGCCAAATTTCGGGTAAACTATGCTCATTGGACGTGTCAAATGCTTATTGGTAGCGGCTTTCAGCGTTTTAGCCCTTACTTTTTCCACTTCAGTCTTTGCCCAGGAAGGTCATGAAAATCATGGTGAAGCTGAGCATGTGGAAAAGTTGGATGCTGCTAAAGTGATCATGGAGCACATTATGGATAACCATGAATATCATTTTGCTGATTTTAATGGTCATGCCATCAGTATTCCATTGCCTGTCATCCTCTATTCTCCTCAGCGTGGCTTAGATGTTTTCATGTCTTCCAAACTGGAACATGGCCATACCATTTATAACGGTTACAAGCTTGAAGAAGGTAAGATTGTACCTGTAAATGCAAATGGTACGGTGGACGAAGGTGTAAAAGTGTACGATTTTTCTTTAACACGATTTGTCGTCCAACTATTCCTTTCTGTTATTCTTTTGATACTGATCATGACCAGCGTGGCGAAGGCATACCAGAAAAGAGGAAATAAAGCTCCCACAGGTTTCCAGAATGCCATTGAACCTGTAATTACCTTCATCCGCGATGAGGTGGGCAAGCCTAACCTGGGACATAAGTACCAGAAGTACATGCCTTACCTGCTTACGGTTTTCTTCTTTATTCTGATAAATAACTTATTGGGATTGATACCAGGTTCGGCCAATGTAACAGGTAATATTTCATTTACCATGGTGCTGGCCTTCATTTCCATGATCGTTATCTTATTGAGTACTAATAGTCATTTTTGGGGTCACATTTTCTGGCCTCCGGGGGTTCCCTTCCTGGTGAAGCTGATATTGATCCCTGTGGAGTTTGCAGGGGTATTCATTAAGCCAATAGCCCTGATGATACGTCTTTTTGCCAACATGGTGGCCGGGCACATTGTGATCATTTGTTTCATATCGCTGATCTTCATATTCGGCGCCATGAACACAGTGGCAGGAGTGGGCTTTTCACCAGTATCCCTTGCCTTTACCATATTTATTTATCTGATCGAGATTTTGGTGGCATTTATCCAGGCCTTCATCTTTGCCAACCTGACCGCAGTATTCATCGGCCAGGCCTTTGAAACAGGTCATGATAAAGAGCACCCTCACGATCCTCATCCTACCCATAACAGGGCTGAGAAAGAATTTGCCTTATAATTTTTTTTATAATAAACAAAAACAAACAGTATGTCTTTAATGAATCTTTTGTTGCAGGTTGGAACTGATGCAGCTCAAACAGTGGTAGATGTTTCTAAATCACATTTGGGTGGTGCTATCGGTGCTGGTTTGGCAGCTATCGGTGCCGGTATCGGTATCGGTCAGATCGGTCGCGGTGCAGTTGAATCTATTGCCCGCCAGCCAGAAGCAGCTAATGACATTCGTGCCAACATGATCCTGACTGCTGCCTTCGTTGAAGGGGTTGCCCTTTTCGCGGTAATCGCAGGTATCCTGGCT
>JAEZLJ010000073.1 GCA_023415275.1 Bacteroidota bacterium | reverse complement strand
CAGTAGTTTAAACAAAAAGCACATCACAGGTTTCTTTGCCAATGCATTTGTGATAAAAAATGACAACCCATCCGGAAAAGAAGCACCCCGCAGCCCTGAGACCTCCTTTACCCGCGACCCACATGGCAGCTTTTTTAATTTGATCTGGAAAACGCTCCTTACTGGTATTTTAAAGACAACAGGGGCACCTGAAAAACTGGCTCAGCCCAAATATTATAAAGGCACAGAAAGTAAATAATAAACCCTATGGCTTGATAATTTATATAAATATGCAGAAACAGGCCCTTGACCCATGGAGAGAAAAGAGAAAATCATCATACTGGCAGCTCTAGTTGCCACCATCCTGTCTGCTGTCTTTCATTACACTAAGGTCAACCCATTAATAGCTTTTGTTGTTGCTGCAGCAGCATTATCATTACTCGCTATGATTGTGGGCGATGCCACTGAACAATTGGGGAAACGCATGGGCCCTGGCGCTACCGGCATCCTGCAATCTGCACTTGGAAACCTACCTGAACTGTTTGTATGCATCTTTGCTTTAAAGGCAGGACTATCAAAGGTGGTACAGGCTGCGCTCATTGGCTCTATACTGGGCAACTCGTTACTGGTATTTGGACTGGCCCTGTTTTTCGGTGGCTTAAAAAACGGTACACAGCGTTTCAAATCCGGCCCACCCAAGATGATCGCCACCTTAATGATCCTCGCATTTGGTGCATTGGCTATTCCCACGCTTACTCATATGATGCATACGAAAGCCGAAACGCATCTCAATGCCCTGGATATATTCGTTGCTATTATCCTATTGATATTGTTTGGAGCCAGCACCTACTTTTTCCTTAAGCAGGACAAGGCAGTAGTAGCAGCACATGAACATAATGGCACACCTGCCTGGCCATTGGCCTTAACACTGACCCTTTTGGCTATTGCCGGTGTGGGGGCAGCTTTTGTGTCTGACTGGTTTGTAGAAGCCCTGCAACCTGCCATGAACTCGGTGGGCATCAATGAGACCTTTGCCGGCCTGGTCATCGTGGCCATAGCCGGTAATGCGGTGGAGAATCTGGTGGGCATACAATTAGCTATCCGGAACCAGGCCGATTATGCTGTCAGCGTTATTTTGACCAGCTCTCTGCAAATTGCCCTGGGCTTATTTCCCCTTCTTGTCTTATTATCATTTGTACTGGGAGGTGCCATTCTTTCCTTTGTGCTCACGCCCATGTTACTGGCCGTATTAGCGTTGGCGGTAATAGTCAGCGCCTTTATAGTATTTGATGGAGAGTCCATCTGGATGGAAGGACTTGCCCTGGTTGGTCTATATTGCCTGATAGCTGCAGCATTCTGGTGGGGATGATGCGACTTCCCGATGATCATTACTATAATTCACCACGCCGTTGCTCTAAGTTCATTAATCAAGCTCATTACAGTATTTTTAAAAAAATGATTGCCATGCCAAGATCTGTTATAGCCGGGGTAGGAATGTATGTACCCGCCAATGTGATCACTAATGAAGACCTCACGAAATATATGGAAACCAGCGACGCCTGGATACAGGAACGTACAGGCATCAAGGAAAGAAGGTTTGCCCACCGCACTGAAGAAACTACTACCACCATGGGTGTAGAGGCAGCTAAGATGGCCATGGAAAGAGCTGGCGTTACAGCCAGTGAGATTGATTTCATTGTTTTTGCCACCCTGTCTCCAGATTACTATTTCCCCGGATGTGGAGTTTTACTCCAGAGGGCATTACAAATGAAAGAAGTGGGTGCACTTGATGTGCGCAACCAATGCAGCGGCTTTATCTATGCACTAAGCGTTGCCGACCAATTCATACGGTCAGGCATGTATAAGAATATACTAGTAGTGGGCAGTGAGAAACATTCATTTGGTCTTGACCTGACCACCCGGGGCAGAAATGTATCAGTGATCTTTGGAGATGGAGCAGGCGCCGTGGTATTACAGCCAACTAATGAGGACCGTGGCATCTTAAGTACCCATTTACATAGTGATGGTTCAGAGGCTGAAGTACTGGCCATGTATAACCCCGGCACACATGCCAACCATTGGAAGGAAGGCCTGGCAGAGTATGACAGGGCCGAAGCTGCAGAAATGTTCATGAGCCATGCCATGATTGACAAAGCCCAGTTGTTTCCTAACATGGACGGACAAACTGTATTTAAAAAAGCTGTGGTAAAGTTTCCCGAAGTGATCATGGAAGCACTGCAAAAAAATGGATACCAGCCTAAAGATCTTTCCCTGTTGATCCCTCACCAAGCCAATTTACGTATTAGCCAATTCGTACAACAAAAACTGGGACTTACAGATCAACAGGTGTACAATAATATTCAACGCTATGGAAACACTACGGCCGCTTCCATTCCCATTGCTTTATGCGAAGCCTGGCAGGAAGGAAAAATAAAAAAAGGCGACTTGCTATGCCTGGCTGCTTTTGGCAGTGGCTTTACCTGGGCCAGCGCCCTCTTAAAATGGTAAATTATCTGATTTGATCAATAACTAAAAGAGCCCATGACTGAACATGAGCCCTTTTATTACCATCCAATGATCACTGCCTGTAATTATTTAGTTTTTTCCTTGATCACATTACCATTTGCATCCACTAATACTTTCAACTTAGTATCACCATTGGCCAGGTTCAGTTCATAAGCTGACTGGTCCTTCCAAGATTCTCTTTGTGCAGATTCGATAGTGTAGTCTTTATACTTGTCTTTCAACATAGTGTTGACTGCATACGGCAATGTAGTGTAATCGGTTACAGCATAAGTAGTTCCTACCCATGCGCCATCTGCAGTATACCATGCATTGTACTTCCGTCCACCCATATCAAAGCTCACTGTGTAGTCAGTACTGGCCAAAGGAGACCATCCATTCAACTCCCAATCTATTGGAGCAGTATTCGCATCATACTGGGTGTAGGTAACATTAGTTGCATCCGGGTATTTAGCTATAAAACCTGTTCTGATATTAGATGGAAGGCCATAGGCGGCATTTGATGTGGTGCTGTTGTAAGTAGTTCCACAAGAGAAAAATAATACAGTTGCCAATACAAGGCTCAGGACTTTCAATTTCATACAATTGTATTTTAAGTTAACGTTCAAATATTTCCTATCATCGAGCATATAACCAAACACTTTGCCAGAAGTGATCAAATGCATGAGCTTGATCAATAGAAAATTCCAAAAATTAAGCAGTTAAGCAAGGTCGGCTTTAATAAAATGATCTTATTTACAACAAAAAACCAGTTGCTATTTTTTGTATGTTCAGTAACAATTGTAGCTTTAATTAAGAATCAATTAATTGGTAAACAATCAAAGAATCCAACATCCTCCAGGACTAACCTTTCTACATTGACCTTTATTCCTTATTAAACCTTTCCATTTTTCTTCTACTAGTTTCCTTGCCTTGAAGACTGCTACGTATCAATTTGTTATCAACTACTTATCCCGCTCTATTTAAAGCCGGCATATTACCCTACAAGTGGTTCAACAATTTTTTATCACCAAAAACTAATCTAAATGAAAAGGCAATTCTTGACCATCCATGGAAGATCATCCTGGATACTGGCAATTTTTTCTTTGCTACTTATTTACAGTTGCCGTAAAGATCTTCCCGATCAGCAATCCCAGGACACCACGCTAGCCAGGTCAATGGAAAAAACCAACAACAAGGCTGAGTCTGAATCTGCAGCCGTAGCACTTGACTGGTACAAATTGCAGTTGCGGATCATCCTCAATTCAGTTCCTACCACCAATGGGGCCATCAATTCAAACAACTTCGCCTACATAGGCATAGGCCTTTATGAATCTGTCAGGTACGGCATTAAAAACTCCATTAGTCTTTCCACATTACTAAACGGTATGCCTGCCATGCCAGAGAAAGAAAACAATATGGGATATTCATGGAGTGTAGCAGCTAACGCAGTGATGGCAAGCCTTACAAAATCACTATATCCCGGGTTAACTACACAAAACCTGGCAAGCATTGATTCACTTGAAAATGCATACAATCAAAAGCTGTCACCGCAACAAGGCTCGGCAAGCTTTGAAAGGTCCCAGACCTTTGGGCGACAATTGGCTACAGCCATACATAACTGGGCAATTACTGACAATTTTAATGTGGGAAACGCAGGGTATGTATATCGTACCGGATTTGGAGTTTGGCAACCCACTCCACCTGCCTTTGCTGCAGGAGTGAATCCCCTGTTAGGAGCCGCAAGACCTTTCCTGGCCATTCATGGAAGCGGCGTTTCTCCTGCCCCTCCATACCCTTATTCTGAAGTGGTCAATTCAGACTTCTACAATATGGTCAAAGATGTCTATGATGTTTCTAAAACCATGACTACAGACCAGAGGAATATGGCACTCTATTGGAATGACCTGGGTGCCTTTATAGGATATACACCCCAGGGTCATATAATGAATGTAGTATTGCAGGCACTGGAGCAAAACGGTGCTAGTTTGTCGCTGGCCGCACAAGCCATTGTAAAATCTGCACTCGCTATGCGTGAATCTCAACTAACAGTTTTCAGGTCAAAATATGAATACTACCAGGTGAGACCTGTTACCTACATCCGGAAAGTCATAGATCCTAATTGGCTGCCCTTGATACCCACGCCACCTCATCCGGAGTTCCCTGCAGCACATGCTTATGTAACCGGGTCGGCCATGCAGGCATTGACTGATGTATTGGGAACAAACGTTTCCGTTATGGACCATACCTATGACTTCAGGGGGTTTGCACCCAGGCATTTTGCCACCTTGAATTCAGTTTCCGATGAAAGTGGCAATTCACGCCGCTATGGTGGCATTCATTACATGCCTTCTATAATAACCGGGCTTTCGGAAGGAAGAAAAGTAGGACATAGCTTTGGCGAGCTCAAGCTGACTCAATAACGTATAGACTTAAAATCACCAAAAGCGCTTTCGACTGGAAGCGCTTTTTTATTCCTTTCATGCTGATACAGGACATTCACATATCTGATCACCCTCATTGCCTGTTAACTGTTCAGCACAGACCTTGTGTATCTAAATAAACAGTTATGAACGGATGGAATAACCCGGATTATGTATTGGCATTGATCATTTCCAAAATCATAGCATTGATCATTTTGTTTTTTGCCTGGAAGCGACCTTCCATCGCACGCCTATTATTATTTATATTATTTACATGGGCTGCCTATACAAACTGGAAGATGGCTATAGTTTCACCCCAGGAATATGTAAACTTTGCCGACCTCGCATTTATTGGGTTTTATAAAGAGTTTATTCAAGGATGGTTTAGCAGGCATGGCGCTTTCATGATTGCTGCCATTGCCACAGGACAATTAATAATAGGCGTAGCTATGTTACTCAAAGGATGGATATTCAGGTGGGGAGCCATAGGGGGTATTGTGTTTTTGACAGCTATTATCCCATTAGGAGTAGGTTCAGGATTCCCCTTTCCCATTATCACCGCTTTGGCTTTTTACCTGCTGTTGAAACTTAATAAAGTAGACTATTTGTGGAACCGGAGGATACATGAACTAACGTAGCCAGGTAAACGCTTTTACAGAAGGCCATGATCAAATTCATAATTGATTCAATAATGGTTTATTTTCCACCATATACTTTTCTACATTGCTTTTGAACTATTTAAACAGCCACACATTTATCTACGTAGTTACACAAATTTTAAAACACAATCCCACCCCAAATCAATTTTGGCACAGTTTTCAAAGTGTTATTTATAAATATGTGATCATGGAAATGCGTAAAGAAACCACAGAAAAGAGAAGAAGAAAAATCGTACACAGGGGTGCAGAATTAGTGCGTTCAGTGAAACCCGGCCAGCCATCTGTACAAGCCTGGGAAAAAGAAACAACCCGATCATTCGACTTTACTAAATTGTACCCGGCAGCTTAATGCCCTCCTACCCTTCAGCAGGTATATTTTTATCTTTAGGCATATAATAAGTGTGAAAGGCAACAGGCGGTGCATTGGTAACAATGCCATTGAAACCGCCTTCTCTTACATACAACTCTATCATGGCAGGATCGTCGAGAGACCATACAAATACTTTTCGTCCCTGTACTTGCATACGTTGTACATCTTCTGCCTGGAAACCACCTGTATATTGTGGGGCCCACACATTGGCATTGATCTCTTCAGCTACCTCCGGATCCAACTCCGTAAGAGAAAGTATTTGCTGATGATCATCCAGTGATTGAAAGCATCCCAGGATCTTTTTGTCGGGTATGCCCAGGTATATTTTCAAGTCCCTGCCTGTTTCTTTTGCCTTACCCATATATTCAATCTGCAACCTGCGGATATCCTTTAGGTCGCACTCTTTTTTGATATCCAGCCATACTATCTCAAGTGGTGTCTGGTAAAGAATGGCATGTAAGGCTTCCTCCAGTGTAGGAATGTGTCCGCCCTTTCTAAGCTCTTTTGCTTTCAGTTCAGCCAGCGTCTTATTTCCTACCAATCCATCGTATAATGCTCCATCAATGGTATGTATGGAAAGAAAGCTATCATGAATGATCACAGGCACACCATCCTTGGTCAACCGCACATCAATTTCCACCCCATTGGCACCCAGCCTGGCAGCTGTTTTCATCATTTCTATAGAGTTCTCTGAAGTAGGCAGAAAATCCACATTACGGGCACCTCCCCTATGCGCTAAAATATCCAGGGGACTCTTAGCGGGTATCGCTTGCTGATAGCTAAATTTTATAGGTTCGCCTGGCGTTTCTTCATTGTTTCCATAATAACCACAGATCACCAGGCCCTCCTTCCTGCCAACCGGCTGCAAAGCCCCGTTCCTGATCACCAGTTGCACTGTGCCTGTTGATGAACCAGTCAGTTGCCGCCAGGACCCTTTCAACAATATATCATTCCCATCTCTTCTGCCCTCGCAAATCATGAAAGCACCCTCTTTGCCACCAAAAAAAGAAAGATGGTTAACGGTCCCATGATCTTCGATGGTATATGTCCATTTCAGTATAATGCTATTTCCAAATATCTCTTTGCCTTCCGATATTGAATACACACCTTGCAGGTCATTACAGGTAACATTGTCGAGGGGCACCGTCCCTTTTTGCTGGAATCGTGGCCATGGTGTACGAGGAACAGGAGTCTTCCTGGTCTTATACGTTACATACAAAATAAACCCCGCGATAATGACTACTACCGGAAACATAATTTTAGAATTTTAATACTGCCAGTTATAATTTACCATGACTATAAACGGATCATACTGCCACAGGAAAATTTAATCCCAACACCCTGCTCGTATAAGCCCTGATCTCGTTGCTTAATTGCTCATCATGCTCCAACGATCTGCCATAGGAAGGGATCATTTGCCTGATCTTTTCCTTCCATTGCACTTGCTCCATTTGCTCAGGAAAACATTGCTTCAACAGGTCCAGCATAATGGATACTGCAGTTGAGGCACCAGGGGAAGCGCCCAGCAAGGCAGCCATGCTGCCGTCTGCCGCACTTACCACCTCAGTTCCAAATTCAAGCACGCCACCTTCCTCTTCATCCTTTTTGATCACCTGCACCCTGTAACCAGCAATGGCCAGTTCCCAGTCTTCCATCCTGGCTTCGGGATAATATTCCTTTAAAGCTTCCAGCCGGTCTTCTGCCGACAAGCTTACCTGCTCTATTAAATATTTTGTCAGGGGAAGATTATGTACACCGGCAGAGATCATAGGCCGGAGATTACTGAGCTTGACAGATCTCAGCAGGTCCAGTACAGAGCCATGCTTCAAGAACTTTGTAGTAAAGCCCGCATAAGGCCCAAAAAGCAATTCCTTTTTTCCTTTTATCCACCTGCTATCTAAATGAGGCACCGACATGGGTGGTGAGCCCACTGCTGCCTTACCATATACCTTGGCCTTATGCCGGGCAATGATGGATTCATTGGTGCAGCGCAACCATTGCCCGCTTACAGGAAATCCGCCAAACCCTTTACCCTCAGGAATGCCCGATTTTAATAACAAGGGTAAAGACCCTCCACCGGCACCAATGAAAACAAACCTTGCATGGACGTTTCGCTTTTTTCCTGTTTGTTCATTTTTCACCTGGATCACCCAACCATCTTCCTTTCTGTCTATGTCATACACCTCCTGGTTAAAATGCATCCAAACACCCGCTCTCTTTTTCAGGTTCTCAAACATGCACCGGGTCAGTGCACCAAAGTTCACATCCGTACCCAGTTCCATTTTCGTGGCTGCTACCAGCGCAGCCTCTTCTCTTCCTTCCATTACCAATGGTGCCCACCTGGCTATTTGTGAAGGATCTTCAGAATATTGCATCTGTTTGAAGAGGTGGCAGGTTTGCAATGCTTCATAACGTTTGCGCAGAAAAGAAACATTTTCATCACCCCATACAAAGCTCATATGGGGAATAGAATGAATAAAGCTTTGTTCTTCCACCAGCCTGTTCTCTACCAGGTAAGACCAGAACTGTTTGGATACTTCAAAGGATGAAGCAATTTTTATGGCCTTTGAAATATCGATGGAGCCGTCCGCTTGCTGTGGAGTATAGTTCAATTCGCAAAAGGCAGAGTGACCTGTGCCGGCATTATTCCAGGCATCCGAGCTTTCAGCAGCCGCCATATCCAGGCGCTCAATAATTTCTACAGACCAGGATGGCTCTAATTCTTTTAATAAAATACCTAAGGTCGCACTCATGATGCCTGCACCGATGAGGCATATATCTACCTCTGAGGAATCTGTCATGAACTAAGGCACTAAAATAATATGCCATTTGACAGATGGGGATCATCAATTGGGGAAATAAAAGGAGCGCACTAAATAAAGTAGCCGCTCCTGGTGAGCTGTTTTACCTGCTCACCAGGACTTAAAGGCTACATTGTAAACTACTTGATATGACTGTTAACGATCTTGGCCAGGTCAAACATGGAGATCTGGTTCTTACCAAACAGAGGCTTTAATTTGTCATCTGCATTGATCATCCTGCGATTGGTCTTATCCTGCAGGTTGTTCTTTTTGATATAATCCCAGATCTTTTTCACCACTTCTGTTCTTGGTGCCGGTTTGTTACCGATCACATTGGCCAGGGTAGCATCTGGTGTCAACGGAGCCATGAAGGCTGCATTTGGCTTACGGGTTGATTTTTTAGGAGCTGCTTTTTTTGCTGCTGCTTTCTTTGGAGCCGCTTTCTTAGCTGCTGCCTTTTTAGGAGCTGCTGCTTTCTTTGGAGCTGCTTTTTTAGCTGCTGCTTTTGCAGGAGCTTTTTTAGCCGCACTCTTTGAAGAAGTTTTAGCGGCTGCTTTCTTAGAAGCTTTTGCCATAATAATTAGAATTTGAATTGGGTTTAGTAATACACGAAATTAACGCATACTAATTTAGAGTTATCCATTTAATACGCACAATAATTTTTTCATTTTTGGTGGATAATTCCTCAATCTTCAGGCCATCTTACCAAAAAATCCTCCTTTCAGTAAGATAAAACGGGTAAATCCCCATTATCTACGGTACCAACCAGCACTTAAAACATCATATCATCAGTGGGCACGTCCTTGCACCCAGGTCAACTTTTCCAGGCAATGACATAAAAAAAGGACATGCCTTCCCGGTGGAAAGCCTGTCCTTTTTATTACACTGTTCTCTATTTAAATAAATTAAAAGGTAGCGCTCAGACTATCTGCCATGTTATAGTGCATCTGGATATGCGGCAAATATTTAGATGCATAATTCTTTACATTCTGATTGGCACCTGCACTGATCTCTGTCTGAAACTGGCTTACTGCAGCCTGGTGTGCTTTTACCTGGCTATTGATATACGCTGTATCAAATGAAAGGCCATGTAAAGTGTCTAGGCGTGTCATCAGTGACTGTCCTTGTACATCCAGGCTGTCTTTAATGTTTACACCTACAGTGCTGGCTACACTGGTTAGATCATTTTGAGCTTGCCCATGTTCGGTTACCATTAGTTGGGCAAAGGTTTTAATCCCCGCATTGGTGGATCTGGAGGCAGCTAATTGACCCAGGCGGATCTCGGCGTTGTTATTCAGGTAAGCCTGCGTCACAAAGGTTTGATCCTGCGCGTTACTGTCCATATTGGTTTCATCATCATCTTTCTTACATGCTGTCAATAGCAGCGCCAGGGTACCTCCCATCAAAAACAATTTTTTCATTCACTCTTTTTTTAAGGTTAAGGAATAGGTGGCTCCCTGTTTCAAATAACGTGCTAAGAGTTGCTAATTAAATGACATTATTGATTTTATAACCTGAAATAATTCATTTACTAATCCTATTCTAATATGAATAAGCAAGATCATCCATTGAAAAAATAGCCCAGGCCACAATTCCTTTCATTAAAAATTATCGTATACACCATCACGTTACCTATGTAGTTTAATGAAATACAATATGTATCCAATCCATTCTTTTTCCTAGTTTCGATACATGATCAATGGGCAGGTAATGGCTTTGGCTGAACAACTTTGGGATTATCATCATATGGGTCATACACTACAGCATTCGGACTGCATACTGGTATTAGGCAGCCATGACACCAGGGTAGCTGAAAGAGGCGCTGAACTTTGGCTGCAAGGCTGGGCTCCCTTATTGATCTTTTCAGGTGGGCTTGGCCGCCTTACTAAAGAATCTTGGACCATCTCCGAGGCCGAACGCTTTGCAAAGATTGCAATGGATATGGGCGTGCCGGAGGAGGCCATTTTAATAGAAAACCGTTCCACCAATACAGGTGAGAACATCCTGTTCACTAAAGAACTGCTCAGGCAAAAACACCTGGATCCAATCTGCTTCCTGCTGGTGCAGAAGCCTTATATGGAACGTAGAAGCTATGCCACCTTTCAAAAAAACTGGCCCGGCAAAAAAGTTTGCGTCACCTCTCCTCAAATGACCCTTGAGGAATATGCATCCTGGGATCTTACCATGGAAAATGTGATCAACATCATGGTAGGCGATCTTCAAAGGATCAAGGTGTATCCTGGTAAAGGCTTCCAGGTGTACCAGGAAATTCCTCCGGCTGTATGGACCGCTTACGAACAATTAGTGGCCCTGGGATTTGACCAACAGCTCATCAAGCCCCAATAGAATATTTATTAAAATAAATAGTGTTCAAACATCAGAAGCAGTAAATTAGCATCACCATCCCACCTTGTGATTCCCACCTTCCGCATCCTTCAACATTCACCTACTTCTAAAATCTTTTATTATGGCAACAAAAAAAACAATTGTTGTATTTGGTGCCACCGGTGCGCAAGGTGGCGGCCTGGTGCGGGCCATTCTTAATGATCCTAAGAGCCAGTTTGCAGTAAGGGCTGTGACACGAGATGTAGATTCAGAAAAGGCCAAAGCTCTCAAAGAAATGGGCGCTGAACTGGTGTCTGCAGACATTGATCAGCCCGAAACGCTGGACAAAGCACTGGAAGGTGCTTACGGTGCCTATTTTGTCACCTTTTACTGGGCTCATTTCTCTCCCGAAAAAGAAATGGCAGAAGCCAAAGCCATGGCTACGGCTGCAAAGAAGGCAGGACTACAGCATGTGATCTGGTCCACCCTGGAGGATACCAGGCACATGGTTCCCCTGGACGATAACCGGATGCCCACCCTGATGGGAAAGTATAAAGTGCCTCATTTTGACGCCAAGGGTGAATCAGACCATTATTTCACAGACCTTGGTGTGCCTGTTACTTTTTTACGTGCCTCCTTTTACTGGGACAACTTTATTTTTTTCGGCACCGGTCCAAAAAAAGGAGCAGATGGAACCTACAGCATTACATTTCCTCTTGATGATAAAAAAATGGCCGGCATCGCTGCAGATGATATCGGGAAATGCGCCTATGGTATCTTTAAGACCGGCCCTGCGCTGGCAGGCAAAACCATTGGTGTGGCCGGTGAGCAACTAAGCGGCCAGGAACTCGCAGATAAAATGTCCAAAGCCTTAAATATTAAAGTGCAATACAATAATGTCAGCCCCGAAACCTATCGCAGCTTTGGCTTCCCGGGGGCGGACGACCTGGGTAATATGTTCCAGTTTTACCGGGATTTTGATACTGAATTGAATGAAACAAGAAATGTAGAACAATCAAGGAAACTCAATCCTGAATTACTAAGCTTCGATGATTGGTTGAAAACTAATGCCTCCCGCATACCATTGGATGCATAAAAACAGGTGAGCAAAGAGAAGGTAAGACTTGCTTTAGTATCCGGCTAATAATTGCCGCCCAAAACATGCATCCATTATGCATGCTCTTCAGCATGCCTGATCAAATGCCAGTGCAATGGCTTCAATCTTGCATCAATAGAGCAAGATTGTACGTATTTCATCAATCGGGGATAAACCTCTTTTAAACTGTATATACTATGGCACAATTCAATGACCTGCAGGAAAAAGCCAAACTGGTACGCAAATGGTGCATGGTTTCTACTACCGAAGCAGGCTCTGGCCACCCCACTTCCTGCCTGTCTGCCGCCGATATTACCACGGCCTTATTCGACCGCTACTTTACTTATGATTTGAAAGAACCGCTTAACCTTTATAATGACCGTTTCGTGTTGTCTAAGGGACATGCAGCGCCTTTATTGTACACATTATTTGGCATGGCCGGTGCCTATCCTTTAGAGGAATTAAAAACACTGAGAAAATTCGGAAGCCAATTCGAAGGACATCCGGTGCCGCGTTATCCCTATGCTGAAGCTGCCACCGGCTCGTTGGGACAGGGTTTGTCTGTAGGTGCGGGGCTGGCCTTACTGGCCAAACGCGAAGGACTTCCTTTTAAAACCTATGTATTGACAGGTGATGGTGAGCTGGCCGAAGGACAGGTATGGGAAGCAGCCAACCTGGCGGCGCATGAAAAACTGGACAACCTGGTGGCCATCCTTGACATCAACCGCCTGGCACAAAGCCAGGAGACCATGTTTGGTCACCACATTGATGAATACGTCAATCGGTTCAGGGCTTTTGATTTTGAAGTGATAGCCATCGACGGGCATAATTTTGAGGAGATCACCCACGCACTCGACCAGGCCACCAACAACACTAACGGAAAACCCTATGCGATAGTAGCCAAGACATTCAAAGGAAGAGGCGTCTCCTTCCTGGAAAATAAAGAAGGATGGCATGGAAAAGCACTGAAGAAAGAAGAGCTGGAAAAAGCGCTTGCCGAACTGGCCCCCATCAACGATTCACTCCGCTTTGAACTAAGAAAACCACAAAAAGTAGAAGTAACTAAAAAGATCAGTACACCTGCTACGGTGGATATGTCTTTTGAAAAAGACAAGGAATATGCCACCCGGGAAGTATTTGGAGAAGTGCTGGTGAAGCTGGCTCAAAGCAATAAGAACATCTATGCCCTGGATGGCGATGTCATGAACTCCACGTTTACAGAAGATATGAAGAAGGTATTACCCAACCGTTTTGTGGAGGGATATATAGCCGAACAAAATATGGTCTCCATGGCAGTAGGACTATCCCGGCTGGGCAAGGTGCCATTTGCCGCCACCTTTGCTGCCTTCCTTACCCGCGCCGCCGACCAGGTGCGCATGGCGCGGGTGTCGGAAGCTGATATCAAGTTCATTGGCTCTCACGTGGGCGTTAGCATTGGCGAAGATGGCCCTTCACAGATGGGACTGGAAGATATTTCGCTGTTTGGTACCATACCCGATACTATTGTGCTGCAGCCTTGCGATGCCATCACCACTGCAGCCTTGCTACCCCAAATGGTGGAGCATAAAGGATTTGCCTATATGCGTACGTTGCGGTCCAAGACACCATTGGTCTATAAAAAGGAAGATGCATTCAAAATTGGCGGCTCCAGCATCCTCCGGCAGTCGTCCAATGACCTGCTGACAGTGGCAGCAACAGGCATCACGGTATTTGAAGCACTGAAGGCAGCAGATGAACTTCAAAAAGAAAACATCTCTATCAGGGTGGTGGATATCTATTCCATTCATCCCATTGATAAGGACACATTGGCCAAATGCCTGCAGGAAACCAAACAAAAGATCCTGGTAACTGTGGAGGATCATTTTGAACATGGCGGCATGGGCGACTTTGCCCTGGCAGCATTATCTTCTATACAAGGAGAGGTAATAAAGATGGCGGTCACTAAAATATCCCAATCAGGCACCAAGGATGAATTGCTGGATGATGCAGGTATCAATGCCTCACATATTGTGAAAAAGGTAAAGGAACTCCTATAATATAGCGGCAACCTTTAAGAAAGGATCGCTATCAATAGGACTGATGAGTCCTGCGGAGAGCATCTGAAACAATAAGCTTCTACTGCAGTGACTCATCGGGGGAAGAGAGTCTTCATCTTGGTAAACTATACGTAACATTCCCCTTTTCGTCTAAAAAGTTCAGTTTTGCAGTACCATTAGAATCGACCATCATCTGAAGACGGGGCTTACCCATACGATCTGCAAGTATAACCATAGCGGTTTTGCTATCGTCCCTGCCCACAAACACACGTTGCGCATACGCCTTTTCGCCTTTTTTTGGTTCAAGCAGCTTTTTTAGCAATGCATCTTTCTCTATGCCGTCTGGTAGTTTTTGTGCCTTTTTATAATCAGCCCGCCAATCCCAGTAGTCAGGAGAAGTTTGCCAGTCATCTATATGCAGACCTGTGTTTTGATTTCCATTTTCATCCATATAGGAAAGGTAGAGCACCTGGTTCTGGTTGTACTGGTCAAACGAAAAGTGTCCAAAGGCCTGGTATTTTCCACTGCTGTCTTTACCTCCTGTAAATACCAACCCCCCGTTTTCCGTTCCTTCATCATTGTAAAAGATCATTCCTGGCCTGTTACCCCCAGGAATGGGTGGAGTGAAAGGTTTACCATACGCAAGGTTTTCCGGAGAACGCTCTTTGTTAGTGATAGCCAGCCGGAGCCTGCCATTACTTTCCACTATATTGATTCGCTCTGCTGAAATTTCTTTAAAACGAGAGATGCGGGAATTGGTAAAAGCGAACAAGCCTGCAATCACTAAACCGAAAGTCAGGATGCCGGCATACCATTTAAGTCGTAGTAAATCTTTCTCCATCCTTGCTATTTGCTGTTCCATTAGATATTGATTTAAAAGAGCGCAAAAGTAATCTTTCAAAGCAGCCCCGGTGAATTATATCTAAAGCTTAGGTTAGTAACTTCCTTACTCAATGAGTCACTGCAGCAGATAGTAACACTCTAAAAGATTTTAGGCGGGGCTCATGGGTCGGTATTACATCACTTGCACTTTACATTCTTGTGCTATAATTGCTGCATCAGATTTAATTTAGACGTCTCCTGGTTCAGTTCATACCAGTTTTTAAAAAATGGAGTAATTTTAAATAAATCCCACCCCACCTCTGCTGTACTTTATTTAGACCTCCCTGTTTCTATTCACCTTAAACTATTTGTTATGGCACAAAAGATCCTTGTCACCAATTTTACCTTTAGTGTAAGCCCCAAAGAATTTGAAGCAATGGCCACCGAATTGGCTCCCGCCTTTGCCGATGTGCCCGGGTGTATGTGGAAGCTCTGGCTCATAGACAAAGAAGCAAAGCAGGCTGGCGCCGTTTACCTGTTCAAAGACGAAAAAGCATTACAAACCTTTAAAGAAAGTTCCCTGGTAGCCTCCGTGCTTTCACACCCCGCGCTCAGCAATTTTGAGCTCCGCGACCGGGACATCCTCAGGGAAGTGAGTGAGATCACCCATGCACCATTAATGCAGGAAGCAGAAGCTTAAGCCATACTCAAAAAGGAAAGTATATAACTGCCTCTTTTTACTGGTGTCAGTAAACAAGCTTTTGCAGCTACTGGCATTGGCATATGCCTGCCCGGGGGCAATGGCAAGTGGCCATCTTTTCCTCGATGAGTCACCGCAGTAGTAGCACAGACTTTTAAAGATTCTATGAGGGACTTATCGGGGGAGTAATCCACTTTACAATAGCGCCTTTGTTCCCGTATACTGTTCTGTTGAAAATTAGCACTCAACCTGATTTTTTTTGCTCCTGTTAAGCAAATTTGTCAAGGAACAAAAATCTCGAAAACCTTTACTACTCTTCCGTTCTTAATGGTCAGAACAAAAGGCGTATCCTCATAAATTAATTTCAAACCTTGCAGCGTGTTTTGAACTTTCCCACCATACCTATCTGGATTTTCGACAAATTCAAATTTAGCAGCAAGGTCTAAGGGCAGCTTTCGAATCGTGGGATTATCGTTAATAATGTAATAATCATTAACGACACCAATCACCATCTTACCATCTATCATAGCTGTATCAGCGTCACCCCTTCTTTTAGCCTCTTCAATGGCTTTCTCTCCATCTAAACGTTGGATATAATCGGCATAAATGAACACCTGTCCTTTTTCTTCCGACATCTTCTTAATAAAACAGGTCACTTCTTTTACTTCTTTTTCTACTGCAGCATAGGATGCACCATTGCTTTTAGCAGCAGATACTAAGGAGGCCATCCTGTTCTTAGTAGCATGGCCTGTCGAATTATTAGCAGTGCAAGAAAAGCAGAAAATGATCGTAATAAGAATGGCAAATAGTTTTACTTCCTCCGCGAGTCTCATTTTGCTTTGGGAAAATTGACTCGCGGTCTCATATTGGTACATATTCGCCATTTTAAATATTTATCGTTCAGCCTGCGTCTTTATGTGTTCCAAAACTCGCTGATGGATTTTGTGAACAATGTAATCGCTCCATACGGTCCAATAAAGGTCAGGTTTGATTTTGTTTACATACCACGTAGTTCCTTCCAGCAAGGTATGTCCATTTGCCAGCTGTGTTAAGTTAAACTGTCCTTGCTTAGAAACCCAATAGCCATGCAAGTGATTTGGTTGAATGTCATAAAAGCTCAATTCTTTCATGGACTCTGGTTGCTCATCAACCGAAAACTTTAAAAGTCTGGGTTCATCCCAAACAGTAATTGGTTCTACAAAACTTCCTGTTGAAAAGTTGCAATGTCTGACAGCGCCTACACCTTGGCCTTGAATGGTTGCATTGATAGGATAAGCGATGCCTGTTTTAAAAATCAATTCGCTAGGTTCTTTAAGTTGAGGGAAAGCAATGACGTGCTTCCAAACTTGTTCAGCTGTCGCATTGATTTCAATAGATGTTATTACCGAACGAACTACTTCCTTATCAGGCTGCACATTTTCAAATGCCATGAGTGAAGGAACAGAAAGAAATAACAGAATAATAGTTGCTGATGTGTTACCCAATTTGCTTTTGAGAATTTGATAGCCAAACCAATGCCCAATCCATGTAAAAAATAGTCCGATTGGGAAAGCCATAATCATGCAAATAAGCCCTTCCCAGGCAAATGTCAATAGTCCAAGGCAAAACACAAGAAGCGTCCACATGGAAATACTAAATAGTTTTGGCCTTCGGATCGTGTTATTGTAGCCGTAAATCAGAGTTGAAGTTGCACCCAGAACCAAAGGAAGCCAAATAAAAAGCCCCAACGCATAATCTCTAAAGACATTAGTTGCTAAGTAAGCAAAGGCCCAGCATAACGTTGCTGTCAGTCCGACTGCGATAAACGCCCTTTGATTAAATTTTTGTGACTTGATATGTATGTCTTCCATAATTAGGGTGCGTCAAATAAGGTGGTTGTTACGTTGAACTGCTTTAGTCAGTAACGGCATTAAATTTTCTTCTGCCAAGCTATTGCACCAAAGACGAGTAAAGATATTCAGTTCAGCACTTGTAGTCAAGCCATTTTGCCAAAAGCTGGTATTGTCGGCATTAAGGTGGCTCAAACGCACTTCATAGATGGAGCACCACAGCAATAGCATTCATTTTAAGATTCGACATGAGTCTTATCGTCCTGGACCCACAAAACCGATGAGTCCCGCCGGAGAGTCTGAAATTAAAAGATTTTATTGCGGTGACTCATCGGGAAAGGGAATTTATGTGGGTCAACTCTGTTTCTGCAAATTGCTGTCTGTAAAAAGTGCTTTTTGTTTTATTTAATTCTGACAATTCTTTCACTCACTTTTAAAAATTTTACAAGCACTCCCCCATCATGACCGGGAAGAATATACTTTACATCGGAAGCAAGAATTTTCATCCGTTTCATAGCTTTGACATATCCGGCAGCGTCCCACGTGCCGTATGGGGGTGGCGGTTGCAAGTGGCTAAAGTTATAATCAATCCAAATGTTGTCTGAAGCAATGACAATCCGGTCGCTACCTGATTGTACCACAACGTACTGTGAGTTGAAGGTATGCCGGGAACCGGTGTACACGTGAATCCCCGCAAAGAGCTGCTTACCGTCTCCGTCGACCAGCGTGAGCTTACCGGAGAGGTTCTTTCCAACAAGATAGTTAACATCTCTTGGGTCAAAGCCTCCGTGATTTCCATTTTTCTGCCACCCTTCTCCCACAAAGTAGTTATAATCATCTTTTTGAATGTAAACCTGTGCATTGGGAAAAAGAGTGATAGCATCCGCATGGTCCCAATGTGGATGAGTAAGAATAATGTCCGTGATTTCATTGGCGTTGAGACCGAGTTTTTGCAAGAGAGAATCTGGCCGGATGTAGTCTTTCACACCAAAACCTTTTGCCTCGTCCACGTCAGGCAGAAAACCAGCATCTACTAAAATGTTCTTCCCATTGCTGCCCTTGATTAGCCATGTCATAAAAACAAGATTGACACTGTCCTTTTCCGGTCCGTTTAGTACCAGTTGGGAAATAGGGGTCTGCCCTTTTGCAGCAAATTGCAAGGCATATATTTGATAGACAGGGAAACTTTGAGGATGCAGAGCTGCTTTGTAGCCTAGTATAGCTACAAACGTCAGAATAAGTTTGAACATTTGTGGGTGATTCAATAGTCTCAAGTTAAGAAATCAGGCCCAATATGCCTATTGTATCGTTATAACGAACAGGAATTACTCCTCCCAGGGTCTTCACTGCCTGGCTTTGCGCAGTTGAGACCCCAGGATAACTCTTTAAGGACAACATAGTGAGGATTGATGAAGTAGCGGTATTCATTGATGCAGCTTCATTCACCCCTTTACCGTTGAATATTCTTTTACAGATGAAGGATAGCACGTCAGCTGCTATTTTACCAATCCTGCGTTAGCAGTATCAGTAGTAACAGCCAACCCTAAGAAATTACTCTAATATACTTTCCTTATACAACTTTCGAATGCCTTCAAAATTATCTGAACTGTACAGGCGTAGACAGTACTCAAAAATATCTAAGTTAATTACTCCAAAATGCTTTGATATAAACTGTTTGTGCTTTTCAAAAATTGCTTTAGTAAGGAAATAGCCCTCTGAAATATTCGGGTCTGCTGCTAAATCAATTTCAAATATCTCAACCAGCTTCTTGGCTGGAATGTGAGATAAGTTCTCAAAAGCATAAATATGGTTGTCCTCTGGATTGTTCAAAGCAATTTCCAAATAGTAGAAGTAATATTTCAAAGTTTTTCTGTAATTATTATTTATAAGCTAATTGTTCCCAAGATGGTTTAAAGAGCTAAAGAGCCAAAAAGGTTTCTATAGAACACCAATCCAAGTATAAAGGTCAATGGTGAACCTGCCATAAGCCAACTCCAAAAGACTGCTGCACTGACTTGGAGTTGTTGTCCAAACCATCTGGCTTTGACCATTCTGATTACAACCCAGGCTGCTATCGAGACCAAAACAGCCTGAATGAGTATTCCATAGTTCTCATCATAGGGTAAATGTTTGGCTTCAAAGAAACACCACCAACAGTACAAAGTCTGAGTTATTAAAAGAATTGGTATGATAAACGTTCGGAGGGTCATAATGCTGCTAACGGTTTGACAGCTTTATGCAGCCAGGGTTAATATTGCTTCATTGCTGTACTAAAGCGGATTAAAGATACTCTGTACAGCTTATGTTCCAAAGCCACTATTGCTTAAAACTGCGTGTTATGTGCCGCTCTGTCATCAATGTGGACAATAAATGGAATGGAGTTCTTAATTATATTTCCTTCTGAATCTACTTGATAGAGGTATTTATCTATAGAATCTGGATTCCATAAAGATTTTTGCTCTCTGATAAGCAAATACGGAGACACAATAGCTTTATCAATACCGGCCTTGTCAATAGTAATTATGCTATCCTTTATAGAATATGTTCCCTCTACAAAATCAACCCCTATAGCACTACCGTTTCCAAACTGAAAGGTACTGTCCTGCTTAAACTCAAAAAAACAGCCATTGAACCCTCCATCATAGCCAGCTTGTAATACAACAGGACTTTCACTGGCTTTCCTGCCTGAACAACTTGTAAAGGCCTGTAACAGAAAAAGCAAAATGATAACTGCCGTACTGATTTTATAAAAAGTCATAAGAATAGGTTACTCAAGTGGCACATAACACTTAGCATTTACGCAATTTATATTTTTAAACTTGTTGGCCACCAATGCTTTTCTAATACGCTATTTAAATTGCGCATTGCATCAATCATCCATTACATTCAATTGCTGTCTGCAAACAATTTTTACTTCCTCCACGAGTCTCATTTTCCTTCGGTAAAATTGACTCGCGGTCTTAATTGGTAAACATTCGCCCATTTAAATGCTTGTTCACAATGTTTTCTTGCAGCAGGCATTTTTCTATTACGCACTCTTTTACATCAAAGCCATCCTTCCATACTCCATACCTCTTTCCCTTTGGCTGTTTTTATCCTGTACAGCCATAGCCATAGATCCATTTACTTTATCGGCGAAACCCGCGAGTCTCTTTCAGGAGACTCGCGGAGGAAGAAATAAATATATGTGATGCCGTGTTTTTCATCAGCCACATTTGCAAGAATGCACTGTTAGGCGGCGTTATGCCGAATTGTCGGAATGCTGTCAATCAAATTGCTTTTCGCATTTGCTTCTTCTTCAAGATCATAGTCATCCTGCAGTCCCAGCCAAAACTTGGCAGAGGTGCCGAAATACTTGCTAAGTCTCAGAGCAGTGTCAGCCGTGATTCTTCGGTTGCTCTTCAATATTTCAGAAACCCTTGTCTGCGGGATGCCTATGTCTTTTGCCAGTTTATAAGCTGAGATACCAAATGGCATCAAAAACTCCACTGCAAGCACTTCTCCAGGATGTATATTTTTAAGTTTTGCCATATCTTACTGATTTTAGTGATAATCTAATATTTCAACTTCAGAAGCATTTCCTGCATTCCACTTGAAAATTATTCTCCATTGGTCGTTAATCCGAATACTATAGAAATTCTTTAAGTCACCGGATAGCTTTTCTAGCCGATTGGCAGGAGGAATGCGCAGGTCAGTAATATCAACCGCATTATTGATCATTCTGAGCTTTCGCCTTCCCACCTCCTGGACGGTCAAGGGGATTTTGCTGACACGCTGCCCTTGCCATATCTTATCTGTCTCCTTGCTGCCGAATGAAACAATCATGCTTCTGAGTTGCGTTACTAACGCCAAAGGTAAGTAATATATGGAAATTTCGTGCAAAAGAGGAGAACAATAATGACGTCTAACGGACAAGTGCCGGGATTCCTTTTTCTGTCGTTTGATTAAAGATATAAAGTCAATTAGAAATTCAACGCCTGGTCTTAAACTAAAGCCGGCATTGCGGCAAACCTATGTTACCAGCCGTTTGGTCAAAGCAACTTCTTGTCTACTTGGTCAGCAATCCATTTGCCTATGGCTGCTAACGTAGAAAGGCTTTAAGCAGTGCAAATATTCTGGTTCTGCTGCCTCATTTCGTTGTCGTAGCAAATTAATATTTCTTTTATTGAAAACATATTCTTCTGCATGCATTGCATAAAACTTGTGTTGAACCGAACCCCGCCCGTTAGGCGGGGAGACTTCGGTTACATTTGTCTTTTCAAATACAAAAAATAAAACTATGCAAAAAAAACAAAGGCAGTTCAGCCTATCATGCATGCGGAAGCTTCC
>JAEZLJ010000031.1 GCA_023415275.1 Bacteroidota bacterium | reverse complement strand
CAAGAATGGTTATGGAAACATGAGATAATGGACGTTCACCCTCATCAACGACCTTACCTGTTACAGTTGCCGTTCTCTTTTGGGCAAAGCACACAGATGTTAATAAAAGGCTTAGAATAAGTATTGGATGACGGAGGTTCACAAAAGCAGATTTGCAATAAAAATAATAGATTAACCAGGAAACCCTACTATTTTATAATCCTTCCCATTTTTAGAGTGAGCGGAAAGTTAAAGAGCCTGGACTGGTTATTGCCCCAAACATTCAATAATTTTTCATTTATTAAAGACAAGGGTGATTGACCTGTATGTTTAATATAGTTTTGTACGCCGGACCAGGTAAAAAGGTAGCCGAGTAGAGCCTCCCTTGTATAGGTTACTTGAATATTGAAAGGTTTGGAAGGAAGAGGTGAAAATTCAAAGGGGATCGTCTTGTATTCTTCTTCTACATATTTTCTTGCCGGGTCCCAATACGGACCAGTAATGTCACGATATAAGTACTCTACAATTTCATTGATAGCCTTTTCTTCTGTTTTGATCAGGTTATAGGTCCAGATTGCTATTACTGCATTGGGTTTCCCAACACGGGTAGCTTCGTGGTAAAATTCATTCCAGTTCAGCCAATGATAAGCCTGGGCTACTGTAATCAGGTCAAAACTGTTGTCATTAAAAGGGGTTTGCTCTGCTGCCGATTCCAGGTAGCTAACATTTGATTTTTGGATGGCATTATTCAATTGTTGGGCACTGATGTCTGTAGCGACCACCTTTTCAAAATAATCTGCAAGAATAGAGGCGGCCTGTCCATTTCCGGTAGCACAATCCCATGCCATTTTACGGCCAGGTACAAATTCTAAAATGTATTGAAAAAGCTGGACAGGATAGCCTGGACGATAGGCAGCGTATTCTTTTGAATGCCCTGAAAATAAGTCTTTGGTCATAAGCAATTTTTTCCAATTATAAGATGCTCAATCCTAACATTATTTTCAATCGACACTGAAATCCTAAAGTTATCCTTATCTAATATGTTTTAATTGACTGATGGTTTGCTGAGGGTTGGCAGACTTGAAAACAGTATTGCCTGCTACCAGCGCATGAGCTCCAGCATCAATAATGGATCCGGCATTCTCAATGGTAACACCGCCATCCACTTCAATCAGCACATTAAGTTTATTATCATCAATCATGGTCCGCAATTCCCTGATCTTATCCAGGGTTCGTGGAATGAACTTCTGTCCACCAAAACCTGGATTTACACTCATCATACAAATAAGATCAATATCACCTAGCACATCCTGTAAAGAAGAAACAGGCGTATGAGGGTTAATGGCTACACCTGCTTTCATGCCCAACGATTTTATTTGCTGAATATTTCTATGGAGATGTACACAAGCTTCAATATGCACAGATAGCTGATCAGCACCTGCCGCTTTGAAAGCTTCAGCATATCGCTCCGGCTCTAATATCATCAAATGAACATCGCAAACCTTTTTAGTTGCTTTCCTGATATGCTCTATTATTGGAAATCCGAAAGAAATATTAGGAACAAAGCGCCCATCCATTACATCCAGGTGAAACCAGTCCGCTTCACTTTCATTCAGCATTTTACAATCCTGTTCTAAACATAGAAAATTGGAGGATAACAGGGAAGGGGCAATTATAGGCATGAGATAAAATTTGCGGTGGCAAGATAAACCAATTTGCTTGTGAGTTTATTTGTAATCCTTTTCACAATTAAAAATTATACCTATAATTTATCTGCAGCTTCCTTGGCATCTGTTAGCGATTTATCCAAACCATAAGCCCTCAAATAATTTAATTTAGCTTCATTATCGTTTCCCAAAGCATGTTGCGTATTGCCTAATAGATAATAAAAGTCAGCAGAGGCAGGGGCTATCTTTAAGGCAAGTGTAAAGGTTTGCAAAGCTTCTTTAAACCTTTTTTCATTATAAAGCACTTGTCCTTTATCTCGGTAGGCATCTAAAAAGTTGTAATTAAGCTTTATAGAATTATCAAAGCTTTCGAGAGCCTTATTCGCCTGACCGGTATTTGTATAAAAAACACCTTTAATGTACCAAGCCTTTTCGGCTTCCTCTGCCTTGACCTTAAGTAAAGAATCTGTAAGGATAAGAGCTTTAGGCTCCTTTGCATCCGCATAAGCATATGCTAGATCATATGCCAGCGAAAGATCTGAAGGAGCTATGGAATAAGCTTTTTCCAGGCTGGCTAATGCGCCCGTTTTATCATTCTTGCTGGCTAGTATTTCTGATTTTATGGTTAAAGCATCCAACTGTCCGGGAAATTGCTGGATTATCTGGTTGGCGATTACCAGAGCTTTATCCAATTCTCCTTTATTCTGATAGCCTCTTGCCAATCCCACCTGGAGAGCTATACTTTGAGGAATTTTAAGAGTAGCATTTTGTAAAAATATAATAGCAGAATCGGGGGATATTTTTTTCAATACAGTGGTTAAGCTTAATGCGTAATCCTCTCGGGGCGCTAATTCCCAGGCTTTTTGAAAATCCTGTTTTGCATATGCCAATTGATCATTTTGATAAAGCACTACTCCGCGCCTGTAGTATAGGTCTGCACGGTTGGGAAAGTCTGATATACTGTCTGTAATTGCTTTGTAAGGCGATTGTGAAAAAGGATCATTGCCATCTCCGTCATCATTATGGCAGGCAAAAAGAAAAGATAACAATAATAAAGCATAAAAAATGCGCATGCCCAAAACTAAATAAGTAAATCATCATATGATAATTCTCTGACAACTTTAGAAATTTCGGTGACTATTTTTGAAACAGTTTAACAACTTATAAAAGGGCTATGATAAAGATTGCTTTTTCAATTACCGCTTTCCTGGTTTATACTAATAGTTTGCTTGCCCAGGCCGATACACTGCATTACCCTGAAGAGAAGCATTTTAAAAATATCAGGCAGTTGACTTTCGGTGGAGATAATGCGGAAGCATATTGGAGCTTTGACGGTAAAAGCCTCGTTTTTCAAAGAACTTCAGCCAGGGATAATATTTTATGTGATCAAATATTTGTGGGGTCCTTACCTGGCAAAAATTCCCAATTTCATTACAGCATGATTAGTGGCGGAAAGGGGCGCACCACCTGTGCTTTTTTCACTAAGGATAATAAGCATATAATTTATGCTTCTACCCAGGATGAAAGCAAGGATTGCCCGCCAGGCGTAGACAGGGCCAAATATGGCAACCGTTACATCTGGCCTGTTTATGCAGGATATGACATCTATATGGCTGATTTAAAAGGCAAGATTGTAAAGAAACTGACTAATTCACCAGGGTATGATGCTGAAGCCACACTCTCGCCAGATGGAAAGCAAATGTTGTTTACCTCCACACGTAATGGAGATCTTGATTTATACATAATGGATTTGAAGAGTGGTGCAATCAGGCAGGTTACTAATGCACTTGGTTATGATGGCGGTGCCTGGTTTAGTCCTGATGGTAAAAAAATAGTATGGAGAGCTAGCCGTCCTACTTCGGATGCAGATGTGAAAGATTATAAAGAACTGCTGGCCGCCGGATTGGTTGCGCCCACACAAATGGAAGTTTTTATAGCAAATGCTGATGGTTCTGATGCCAGGCAAATTACTCATTTAGGGCAGGCTAATTGGGCACCCAACTTCTTACCTGATGGACGTATAATATTTTGTAGCAACCATGAATATAAAAGAGGATTTCCTTTCAATATGTATATAATGAACCAGGATGGTACAGGCCTTGAAAAGATCAGCCGTGATAAAGGTTTTGATGCTTTTCCTATGTTTAGCCCAGATGGCAGGAAGATCCTTTTTTCAAGTAACAGGAATAATGGAGGTACAAGAGATACCAATTTGTTTGTGGCAGATTGGGTGGATTAAATAAGGCAATTTTAAATAAAAGGTCTTATCAGGCGCATTCATATGAACGTTAGATTTGACAGCTACTTTTCCTATTCAGTTTCAAGATTGCTCTTTCTGTTGTAGATTTGGCCAAACCAAAATCATTTTGCATGGATAGCACTTTATATAACATCCTGGTACATGTGCACAGCATTGGTCGTTGGGTAGTCCTGTTATTATTACTTTTTGCGATCATTAATAGCCTGATTGCCGGTAATCGTCCATATATAAGAACTGATAATCGCCTTGGCCTATTGCTTACTATTTCTGCCGATTTAATGTTAGTAATTGGTATTGTGCTTTGGTTTTTGGGTCCAAACGGTTATAAAATGATTGAAGCAGCTGGGGGTATGAGCAATGCCATGAAGAGCCCAATGACACGGTTCTATGCCATAGAGCATTTGGTAGGTATGTTGATAGCAATCATACTTCTTCACATTGGCAAAGCACAGGGAAAAAAGAGGATCAGTGACAAAGCCAAACATCGCAGAACTCTGATTTTTTACTTTTTAGCCTTATTGATCATTCTGGCTTCCATTCCCTGGCCATTTAGAGAGATCGGGGCAGGTAGGGGCTGGTATTAATAGCAACATCAAACTTAATTATAAAAGG
This sequence comes from Bacteroidota bacterium, assembly GCA_023415275.1. Lineage (GTDB taxonomy): Bacteria > Bacteroidota > Bacteroidia > Chitinophagales > Chitinophagaceae > Flavisolibacter. The sequence goes on along the minus strand of JAEZLJ010000031.1, from coordinate 2,101 downwards.
CCGGGTATACCTGGCCTTTTATGTATCTATCTTGGACCTAACTCTATAATTTCACAATCTTTGATAGTTGCACCATCTATAGCAAACCGCAACATCGTGCGTACTTTATGCCATCCTTGCTTTCCTGCAGCTCCCGGATTCATATGAAGGCAATCTAATTTGTCATCATAGATCACTTTTAATATATGAGAGTGACCTGAAATAAAAAGCTTAGCCTGGTTATCACTAATCTCTTGTTTTACACCTGGTGCATATCGGCCAGGATACCCACCAATATGTTTCATATATACTTTGACTGCTTCACAATTCCAGGTTAACTTTTCTGGATATATACTTCTTATGTCGTAGCCATCAATATTTCCATAAACACCTCTTACGATCTTGTTCTTTCCATTTTCATTTGCAAACCTGGTTAACTTGTTGGCTATTTCTATGGTTCCAAAATCTCCTGCATGCCATATTTCGTCACAATGTTCAGCATAAGTGAAAATAGATTCATCTAAGAAACCGTGAGTGTCGGATAGTAAGGCAATTCTTGTCAATGGCTTTCTTTTTTGACTTAAAGATCTTGTTTTAACCTTTCACTATTAACATACATCTAATAATTTAGAAAATAACCAGCTTGGATATTAATGCTGGTCAGATAAATGACCATCAATAGAATGATTGATAAAAATGCCTTATAGGTGAATTATGTATGGAGGTTTATGATTAGTCTACATTTTTCTCTGCCACGATTTGTAATGTAGGTGACAGTGTATAATTGATAGTAGTGTTATAATTTTCTGTTCTGCTTCTCCTGTTCTTTTTTAGTTTTTCATTTATTGTTATAGTTACAGTGCATGTTTGCTCTCCGGGTTGTATGGTCATGCTGGAAAAATTAGGTGTGCATTTATACGAGGCTGGAGTGATAAATAGATCATTGATAAGAGTTTGAAGAGAGTCCTTACTTAATAGGGCAGAGCTGTAATACTCATTGACATTAGGAGCATAAAAACTCATAATATAGGGAAGATCTCTTTGGTTGTAAGCTGCATATAGCTTTTCCAGCATATTGGTCACCTTAGCTTTAGTAAATAAAATGGGTTTAGCGGCATGCGGCAATGTTGGCTTTACTCCGGCATTGGTTGAAGAAGCTACCTGGGGAATATTTTTGCTGTTGGAAAAATAGTTAAAGAGCAAAAAACTAGTTGCAAGTACAAATGCAAAAATTAAGGCCCCAGCTTTCCAAGGTATAGTTTTTCTTTGATCAGGTTTTATTGTAGCATCAGAATCATCTACGTTTTCGATTTCTGTTACAGTCGGTGGAATAAACGATGCTTTCTGCCTGGCCTCTGGTTGAACATTAATAGTAAGCGATCTGTTCTTTGATCCAATAGTTAAAACATAATCTGTAGTATTTCTCAATACTACTTTTTTAGTGCCCGTTTTTTCAAAAATATCCCCCATATTGGATATATGTATCCTGCTATTGCCTTTCACTTTCCAGTTTATGGTAGCCAATTCTCCTTCCTGGATTGTATACCGGTCGGCATTGAACTCTAAAATTTCATCCTGCTCAACAATCGGGTTTGGTGGTTGTATTTCTTTGACTATGAAATCAATTTCATAGATCCTTTTGCCTTCGAGAATGGGAACCCTGGTTTTTTGGGAACCATTTATAACCTCCACATGTTCAAAATCCTTTTTTAAAAGGCTCAGTCGTAGGGGAGTAATGCCCTTCTTTATTCCATATACCATCACATCCTTACCTGATGGCATGCTCTTTATCTCAATCTCAAACCTTTTCCATAATTCGTCAGACTCTGGTAAAGATTCTGGTACAGGAGACGGGGGAACTGCCCATTTTTGGTGCGTAAATGGAATGCCGGAGGCATCTTTAAATACGCCAGGTCGTTCTATGGCTTTAAGATCGCTGTACTGGCTGAAACGGATTATTTTGTCTAAATAATAGTCTAGGTCTGCATTTTTATACCCTTTTAATTTTTGGATCGTTCGGGAATTGTTAGGATTATAAAAATCAGATGCCGTAAATAGGGAATGTTCATTGTTGAACCCTCCCTGTTCAATATTTTGCCAAATAGCCTGGTCAGTCTTAACC
>JAEZLJ010000022.1 GCA_023415275.1 Bacteroidota bacterium | reverse complement strand
GCTACAAAGAGGCTCGTGGAGACACGAGCCATGGCGATTGTGCTACTATGGCTCCTTGTGGCATATTCAAGGCTAAATAGTATTACTTTCTTCCTAACAGCCATAGCTTGTGTCTCCACAAGCTAATAAAAGTTTCAGCCGTAGCTTATATCCTCACCGGTTAATTTTCAAGCAGCCGCCGCACATGTGTCACAATCATACTTATTTAATGAAAAGTGAACTGCAAAGATTTTTTGGCCGCCATAGCTTGTGTCAGCACAAGCATTTATACAGATAGCCGCTGCAAATGTGTCCATAATCCTTATTATTAAATTGATAAACGCTATACAAATGCGTTCAAGATTAACTACAACACTATATTCAATTGGCAGGATTTGCTGCTGTCTTTTTTGATACTACAATAGCAGCGGCGGAGGCCAGGAGCTCCACACCTTTCATTTCTTCAACTGAAGGCTGCTTCTGGTTGCGGTAATAAGTTCCAAATGTTCCCAGCACTTCATCAATGTTGGTTTTTATGGGCATACTCCAAGCGCCCACAAATCCTAGTGAAGTAGGCAGGTGACGCAGCTCTGCCCATTTGTTATCAGCGTAAAAACTTGGCGTAACCACTACTTTGCCTGTGGCTGCAGCCGCCGCACATGTGCCCACTTCAGGGTTGGGTTTTAATCCATCAATAGCCTGCAGGTAGTCCTGGGGCAGCCTGGGGGATGCACCATTACGAAGCAAACCCGCTTCATCAAGCAGCAGGATGGAAACCACCGCATCCGAGCCTGCCGCTCGTTCAGCAGCAAATGCCAGGAAACTTAAAACTTCCACCTTACCTACCCCATTATGAAACATCTGTAAGGCTTCCTCGTATGCTGAAGTGTATATGGAATTAAACATCGCTATATAAATATAAGGCAAAAGAGAGTAATAAAGACCGGTTAATGGTACATCCAGGCATCTTTTGGAAGTCAGCGGGGAGAATTATCAATTCATGTTTTTAATATACCAATTCATTCATGGTGTGTTTATGGGAAGCCAATGGTCAAAGTAGTTTTGACCAGTAACCAAAACGAACCACTGTAGCCTTCAAACGTCACAGAAGCTCAACCCCGTAAGGTTGGGCTTTTTTATAAGTTGACATAAATAGTTATAGCGGATTTAGTAAGGTAAATAGTTGCCTCACCATAAAAAGAAAACTCTTATGCTACGAAAATTGTATGCCGTACTTTCAGTAACCCTGTTATGTTGCCTTGGCCTGTTAAGCGCCTGTAAGAAAGAAAGCCCTGCTTCTCCCCCCACCACAGAAACCGTAACCCCTTACCCTACTTCTGTCGGGAAGCCTGTTGGCAATGCCCAGATGAAAAACATTGGTACAGCAGGTGGATCTGTCACCTCTCCTGATGGAAGGATCACCCTAACTATCCCAGCTGGCGCTTTGGCTGCCAATACACCCATTACCATTCAGCCCATTGAAAACACTACTCCATTGGGTATTGGCCTGTCTTATGATTTTTTGCCCAATGGGCAGCAGTTTACCAAGCCTGTCACTATTACACTGCATTATAACAATGAGGAACTGGTGGGCACAGCACCTGAGCTACTGGAGCTCGGCTACCAGGACAATCAAAATATATGGAAAGGAACGGGCACCATGACTGTGAATAAAACAGCACAAACCGTTTCAGCTACCATTAAACATTTCAGCCGCTGGTCTTTTTATGCCACTTTCAAAATGCTGCCTGAACAAAAAACCATATTGGTTAATCAAACTGCCTTGCTGCAGGTGATGAAACTTCCATATACTGAAGATCCTGATCCCAATAATATAGAAGAGATGCTGCACACGCTGGGACAACCACAACTGGTAGCGACCGATAAAGTAAGTGGCTGGTTAGTTAATGGCGCAACCACTGCACAGGGCAATAGTAATGGTTGGTTAACTGGCAATGCCGGCAATGCAAATCAGTATCATGCTCCGGCAGCTATTCCTGCCAACAATCCTGTTACCGTAAGCGCTGACCTTAATACAGGAAGGGGTACCATCACCCTCCTGTCACGTGTCTACGTGCAGAAGGAAGCTTATTTTGAATTTAGCTGCAATGGGCAAAGCTTTAAAGACCTGGATGGAACAGTTACCGCTTCCGCATCTGCCGGCTCCCTGTTTATATTCATGATGTCGAAAGAGATCACAGGAGATAAGATCCCCAGCCTGGTCCTGGCCATGGGTGAAGGCTTTCATGGCAAAGGGAGCTATGCCTTTGGAGAAAAGAACCTGGTGTCATGTACGGTAACTACATATCCATATGAGTGGATAACCGAGTACCAGGAAGAAGGCTCTGTGATGCCTAAATTTGGAAATGGCACAGTGACGGTTGATACCTGGGGTAATATTGGTGAACTGGTATCGGGCACCATTTCCGGAACACTACATTTCCAAAAAACGGTGTTGAATGTTACAGAACACCGTACTGCAGCAGTGAATGCCCGGTTTTCCTATATACGGAACGACTAGAAACATCTACTACTTTATAATTAAGTTATCCCGGGCATCAACCCGGGATAACTTTTTAAACATCATACTTTCATGGAATGTGTGTGAGCATCTACATACAGCAACTGATAAAATGAGTACAAAAAAGTAGTCTGGCATGGGTACCTGTTGGCATTAACATTGCATGATCATCCCCATATGTTTGATAAAGATCTCCTATTTCAAATTGGTGGCCGGTTAAAAGAAAAAGGGCTGTCCGTGTCAGTAGCTGAAAGTGTAACCAGCGGCCTATTGCAATGCGCTTTTAGTAATATTCCTGATGCTTCCGGCTTTTTCCAGGGAGGCATCACTGCTTATAATGTGGGACAAAAATGCCGGCACCTGCTGGTAGAACCATTGCATGCAATTGCCAATGATTCCGTATCAGAAAAAGTAGCACAGGACCTGGCCTGCAATGTATGCGCTCTGTTCACCAGCAATTACGGCATTGGTATAGTTGGCTATGCCGCTACCATGCCGGAAAAGAATATCCATTCGCTCTTTGCTTATTTTGCCATTGCCTTTGAAGGAAAGATCATCCATGAAGGGAAAATCACCACAGAGGCAGAGGAAGGATTCCCGGCACAACTTTATTTTACAGAGTCGGTTTTGAAAGAGTTTTTATCCTGCCTGGAGCGTAACCAAAAACACAATACTCATTAAAACTTCCACAATTGTTGCAAGTGGATACATGTATCTCTGGATAGAATGCATTGGCCTGGATAGGTAATGACACTGTGTTGAACATACTTAATTTTAATATTGTCGATGTTCATAGTTGCAGGACCCTACTTCATAAAATCCAATCCTGGCGCAATTCAAGCCGGGAGTAGCAACCCAAGAGATCTACCGGATCCTTGGAACCACAAACTCTCCCTCTGTTATAGCCAAAGTATCCGTGTCATCAGCATCATTCACAAGGTAGCTGCCTTTGAAATTTCCTTTGATGATCTTATCGGTGATGGAAGTAATGGTAATCTCATAACGGGTATCAGGCCCTGAGAAAATACCACCCCCGGTATATGATGTAAAATTGCTCGTGCCGGTTCTTTTGGTATAGGATACAGCCATAAAAGAATGATCCGGTGTGTAGGTTCCTGTAGCAAGATTTCCATCTACCTGTATGCCAATATTAAAAACTTCGGTTTGCGTACTGCTTTGTGCTGAAACATTTAAACCTGATTTATTTGATCCGGGTTCCTGTGACAGATCCCCCAATGCATTACTCCAGGTTACCCAATTGTTATCGATTTTGAATTTCAGGTAATAATTATTGTCCTGGGAAGATCCTTCCTTTTTACAAGAGAAAAGAAAAGCAACGAACGATAATATAATAAGACACTGCCTAAAACCTATTGATTTCATATGGTATTTGGTTTGAGCCGTAAATAAAAGACAAAGTATTAAAGAATACAAATAGCAATAGTTCAAAATTGTAATTGTACGCCACCATGAATGTGATTCTTATCTTTTTGTATTGACAAAACAGTATGTGTATAATACCTGTAAGTATTTTCACTTATATAGGCAATCATATAGCTGAACTGATTTGGCACCTTCCTATTCTTTTGTACTTTGGCAACAAATAAAACCAATCCGTATTGTATGAAACAAATGCTTCGAAGCACTTTATTCTTTTTGGTGTTGGCTTCTTTATTCAGCAGTTGCAAAAAAGATGCTTCTTCCAATGGTGGCTACTATATAAAAGGAAAGAAGGATGGTGTTGCCTTCACTTATTCCTCCAATACCATGGCGATGATCACAGACTATACTTCGTCCGGGGCTGGCATGGGACTTTCTTTGATGGCAAGTCCACAAGCAGTGAGTGCCTCCAGCATGGAAGGTCTTGGTGTATCTATTAATTTTTCCAATGGAGTCAGTATCACTCCCGGCACTTACACAGAAGATTATGCAGGCTATGATTATACCACAGCCGGTGTTTACAATCCCAATAGCACCACTATTGTATGGGGCGCAGGCCTTCACTACCCTACTGTAAAGCCTTTGAAGGTGACTATCCTTACTAAAACAGCCACTGAGATGACTGGCACCCTTGAAGGAGCCTTTTACAAACAGGACGTTTCTACCGGAGAGCTGTATGATGAGTACACCTTATTTACAGAATGCGAATTCAAATTACCTATTAAATAATCTGAACTCTTTATAAAAAAGACCCTGAAAAAGGGTCTTTTCTTTGCAGCATATTTAGTGATTAATCATCATCTTTTTCTGATCCATGGTGTTCCTTTTTTAAATACTCCCTCACTTTTTGTGCTTCTTCCCCACCTTTGTTTTCCTCATAATTACCATTTTTTAAATCATGTTTGTTGGCGCTTCGATGACATGAAGCACAGTCTGTAAAGTCGGTAATTCCTTCTTCCAGGTGTTCAGACCGGATATTGCTTTCTGAGTGTTCATGACATCCATAGCAAGTTAATGAGCTGTAATGATTGTTGGTATGGCAGGTGGCGCATTTTACATCATGATCTCTATCCAGTTGAAAATAGCCATCATGATCAAAATCAGCGGGAGTCCAATGATCTGTACCATGGCATTTGCTGCAGCCATCCAGCAGGTTTTTATGGAGATCATCAACGGGCGGTTGGTGACAGGCCATACAATTGTTTTTTAAAGAAGGTTGTAACTGGTCATGGTCAAAATGGCCCGCAAACTTCCAATCATTTACATTATGACAATTGTTACAGCTGGCAGATACAAAAAAATGAAGAGAATCTTTGGGCGTATTATGACAGCTATTGCACTTATTTAAAATGTTGGATGGAAGAAGCTGGTGCCTGAAGTTGCTTACTAACAATCCAGGATCCCTGCCCACATGATCGGTATGGCAGGAAATGCATTCCAGGTCCGATAGCTTACTATGAAATAGCACTATATTCTCTGTAAATGCACTATCCTGCTGACCTTTCTTAATCCCGATTTCGTCTACCTTATGACATGTAATGCACTTCGTTGAAGAAATGCCCTTTAAAAGCTGGTGACAGGAACTGCATTCTTTTTCATTTTTGATATGCCCCTGGCTAAGTTTACCAGGATTAAGCATAAGATGAGGACTTAATGCAGAAAGAGCAATGGCAGCACCAATGATCAATATGACAATCAAAGCCTTCATTTCATAAATAAATAAACAGTGATGATGTGAATAAGGGCTAACAAGGCAAACAACAGGGTAATGGGTAAGTGTACCTGCCGCCATTTCTTCATCAGGTCAACGGCAACAGACTCAAAAAATAATTTCTTTTCTGCCTCTTCTTTGGAAGTTCCGCCAGCAAGTAATAGCTGAAGGTTATCCTTATGTGCCAGGCTGGCTTTTTTCAAAAGGAACTTTCCAACCAGGCCAGATAGCACAGAAATGATCATAGCCAGAACAGCCAGCCATGGCAAAAGGGCATTGAAGTGAATACCTGCATGAACCAACAACATCACCGATCCTGCCCAGGCCATATATTCATGGACCATTAAATAAGTCTTAGGAGAGCCGGTTTTAATGATTTTCCTTTTCCTGAGAGAATATATAAATGAACCAATAATGGTAAATGTGCCGGTATACCCGAGGTAACGGCCGATAAACACCAGTTTTAAATAATGCAATCCCATGTCAATAAGAATAGCGACCAATATCATAAGCGCAAACCATTGCATGAAAGGCAATACGTAGGTAGTAAATACAGGCCTGGCTTTGTTAAGCTCTGGTTTGTTTTTATTGGATAAGGCTCCCCGGGTTGGTTGCGTTGCTGTATCCATATGGTTGATTGTCCGGGTTAAATTAAAATGCCTTAGAATGCCTGCCTATGACATTGGGCAGAGCATTTCGTGACAGCCATCATTATTCTATTCGGGTGCCTGTGGAGAATTTTACTATAGCCAATAACAGATCTTAAGGCAAAAAGTCTTCTTAAGCACTGCAGTTTTTTATCACACCGGGAAATTGTACCTTACCTTATACAAGAGCTGCACAATTCGCCTATCAAAGCTTTATTCCTACCAACCTTAGCAAAGCTAACAGGAAAGCATATCCGTATAATTACCTATACTGAATAGCCATCGTAGTCCCCTTCCCTTCCAAACCTGGCAGATCTCGTTCCTGGCCGTCCCACTAACAATGCTGGATTTCTTAACCAACAATACATTCATTATGAGAAAATCTTATCTACTATCATCCCTTGTTACCTTCATTGCCTTAACACAGGTGCAATGCAACAACAAGGAACCCAAAACACTGGTGGCTGCAGAATCTACATTTAATGGATTTGAATCGCAGGTGGAATGGGGCCGCCACCTGGTGACTGTCAGTGCCTGCCATGATTGCCACAGTCCTAAAATAATGACCCCGCAAGGGCCAGAAATAGACAGCAGCCACATGCTGGCAGGCCACCTGGCCAGCTCACCCGAGCCCGATGTGAACAAAAAGGAAATGCAGCAAAAAGGGCTGATTGTTACCAGCGACCTTACCACCTGGGTAGGTCCCTGGGGCACCTCCTACACAGCCAACCTGACATCAGATGCCACTGGTATTGGCAATTGGACAGAGGCGCAATTTCTATTGGCCATCAGGGAAGGGAAGTACAAGGGTTTGCCTGGATCAAGGAATCTTTTGCCGCCAATGCCCTGGCAGATGTACCGGAACTTAAGAGATGAAGAGTTAAAGGCCATATTTGCCTACCTGCAAACCACCACTCCTGTAAAAAATATAGTACCCCAACCATTGCCTCCACAGGCAAAATAATTGAACAAGCTTTTTACCTATAGGTTCTCTTTATATAAGGAGAGCCTATAGGTTTTTATTTATAGTATTTCACTATGCCAGCTCCTGTAAACCAATTTCTGAGAAGAATGATTACATTAGTAATGGCCTTTTGCATTGCCTATTAAATCAGGCATTACTTATCAATCAGAAGGCAAAACGTTTCAATATTTACAATCAAAAAAGGAGTAGTATAATAATGACATCTTCCACCATGATCGAAGAGATTCAAGGTCCTGGCAAAACAGGGCTAAGCCGTTTCTTCCTGGTTACCGCATTGCTATTTCTTGTTGCCATGGCATTCAGCTTATTCAGAAATAAAGGAATTATTACTCCAACAACCACTGCATTGTTTACCGGCATGGTGGTCCTCCTTACACTCAGCTTTTTTACAGGCATACGAATGATATCACAGATCCGGGAGGACGGTATCTATGTCCGCTATCCCCCTTTCCAGCCCTCATTCAGCATATATCCCTGGTCAGATATCCAGGAGATATACATCCGGGATTACCATGCATTACAGGAATATGGAGGATGGGGTATCCGGTTTGGCATAATGGGTGTAAGGTATGGAGGGTCCGGGAAAGCTTACATTGTTTCAGGGAATAAAGGCATACAACTGATATTGAAAAATAATGCGCGGGTCTTGATAGGCACCCAACGTCCTACTGACATGGAAACCATCATTGAAAAATGCAGGCCTCATCACTTATAGATCTCTCTTCAGCGTTTTAATATATCTTCAACTTTTTATTGATTGACCAACTATGGCTGGAAGAAAAGACTATATAAGCTGGGATGAATATTTCATGGGTGTGGCCCTGTTAAGTGGACTGCGCAGCAAGGACCCTTCTACACAGGTAGGTGCCTGCATTGTCAATAGCCAGAATAAAATAGTGGGTGCGGGTTATAATGGTCTTCCCATAGGCTGCAGTGATGACGACTTCCCCTGGGAAAAAAATGGAGACTTTCTTCAGACCAAATATCCCTATGTATGTCATGCTGAGCTCAATGCTATTCTGAATAATATTGGCATGGACCTATCCGGGTGCCGCATCTACACCGCTCTGTTTCCCTGCAATGAATGCAGCAAGGCCATTATACAATCGGGCATCAGGGAAGTGATCTACCTGAGCGATAAATACGATGGCACTAATGTATCTGTTGCCAGCAAACGTATGCTCGATACCGCTAAAGTTTCTTACCGCAAAGTGGAAGCCAGGCGGTCTGTTATCGAGTTATCTTTTGATGAGAATGATGTCTGATCAGTCACCATCTTTGAAAAACAGAAAAACAACTGATCATACCTGCAAAATTTGCAAAGAAATGCAGCTATAATAATCGCTAGAAATACTATACCTAACTTTAGGGTATGCTCACCCGCACCATACCATCTTCAGGAGAAGCCCTCCCCGTCATTGGACTGGGAACCTGGCAAACATTTGATGTAAAAGCACCACGGTATCCTGTTTTGCAGGAAGTGCTGGAAACCCTGCACGCTGCCGGTGGACGGTTGATCGATTCCTCTCCCATGTATGGCCGTTCGGAAGAAGTGGTAGGAGATATCACCAGTGCCATGCCCGAACAAAATGATTTTTTCTATGCCACCAAGGTATGGACACAGGGAGCTGCAGCTGGCAAAGCACAGCTGGCCGAATCGTTCCGGCTTATGAAAAGAGAGGTCATGGACCTGGTGCAGATACATAACCTGCTTGATTGGCACAGCCACCTGCCCTACCTGCTGCAGATGAAGGAGGAGGGTAAATTGCGCTATGTAGGTATCACCCATTACCAGGACAGCAGTCATGAAGAATTGGAAAAGCTGATACGCAATGAACCCATAGATTTTGTGCAGTTCAACTATTCCATTCTTTCCCGCCATGCAGAAAAGTCATTGCTGGCTCTCTGCGCCGATGAGGGAGTAGCCACCCTGATCAACCGCCCGTTTGGTGAAGGAAGCCATTTACGCAAGGTGACGCATATGCCATTGCCTTCATGGGCTTCTGACTGGGGCATAGACAACTGGGGAAGCTTTTTTCTGAAATTCATTCTGGCACATCCTGCCGTGACCTGCGTGATACCCGCCACGAGCGATAAGCAACATGCCATAGAAAACCTGCAGGCAGCTTACGGACCACTTCCTGATAAAAGTACGCTGAAGAAGATGATTGCCTATGTAGAACAGGCCACCTGATACAGAGGGTCTAATGAGACATGCTTCTTTAATAATTTCCTTTTTTATACAATTCATTAAGACAACATAAAGGTTAAAAGTTGATTCCTGATGGTGCAGCTAGCATTAAGCCAATTCCTATCACTCGCTCATGTTGCCTGTTTTGGGGACATTTGAGAAAATAAATATTTATTTATTTTAGTGCCATGAAGAATCGTATTACCCTTTGCTTAACTGCTTTTCTTTTCAGTATCCTCGGAATTTACTCCTGTTCTAAAGAAAAAAGCTTTGAAGAGAGCCAGGCTGGCTCCAATGGCGGCAATAACGCCTTTACGTCCGGATGGACATTTCAGAATAATGGCACCAGCCTTACCGGCTGCGTGGATACAGCCTATTATGACCAATCCAGCGGCATTAAAATCCTTTCCATAGAAGGGACCGATGCACCAGGCAATGCCTTTATGATCTTTCTTTACGCACCTACAGGCAATATATCCAAAACCACTTATACGGGGGCACAGGGAGCAGGTATTATGGTAAGCGATGCCAATGGCAATACCTATATTTCCGGGGCTACGGCTTCTTCGTTTTCTTTTACTGTTACGGCCATTACCGATACTTCCATTTCAGGGAATTTTACAGCTTCACTTACCGATCCGCTTAGCAATGCAGCCTATGTCATCAACAGCGGATCTGTCAATGCATTGATAGGTTTGCCTAATAGCTGTTCTCAAAATAATGGCGGTAACACAGGTGGAGGAACCGGTGGCGGCACAGGAGGTAATACAGGTAGCAATGCAGAATATGCGCTGGTCAGTTCAGGCACTGGTTGTGCCGATGTAACAGTAGCAGGAAATTATAATAAAGGAGTAGCACTGGGCGCTACCAACAAGGTGACCATACCAGTTAATGTAACCAAATTGGGCACCTGGAGTATATCCACCCAAACTATTAATGGTATGACTTTTAGCGGCAGTGGCACCTTCTCGGCAACAGGTGCGCAATCAATTACACTTGCTGCTTCCGGAACGCCCACTGAAACAGGAAGCTTTGACTTTCCTTTTTCAACAAGTACAGAAGATTGCAGCTTTAATATCCCGGTGATTGCCTCAGGCACTGCCAGTTGCAATCCCACCAATAATACAGCTAATTATTCAGGAATAGCAAATGTTACTTTTTATTCTGTCATGCATGAGCCTAATGGAGGTGGCTATACCATTACAGCCAATGGAATTGGCGGTGACCTGAGTCTGCAATTTGTCGGCAACACCCAACCCAAGCCTGGTGTTTATCATGTGAAGCCTGTAGGAGGGGCCAGTGCGGTGGATGATGTGGCTATAAATGCTGTAGCCAGCAATGTATGGTGGCAATCTGCGCAGGGTAATGTATATGTTACAGTGGCCAACAACAAAGTGACGGCTGTATTATGTGATGTGCCTTTTTCAGGATCCCTGGGCGGACCTGCTTTCAACATAAAGATCACAGCCAAGATCACAGAACAGTAATTGGTGAATACCCTTCTTTAAACGGAATTTGATTTTGCAATTTTAGCATTGTAATGAAAATCCGGATAGTAACACTTAATGGTTGCTATCCGGATTGTTTTTCTATACATCCTCGTTTTCCACAGGCCATTCAACCTATTTAATGATACTATTCTATCCGTTCATTATAATTTTGATTTTACATTGGCCGCTCAACTCCTTAACTTGTTGCTCGCTTATTTAATTTTCAATCATTATTTCCGCAATATGAACCGACTCTTAGTTACGCTTTGCACTTTTTCAATTATCGTCCATGCCAGTGCGCAACAGTCTCTTACAGAAAAGGATTACGCACAGGCAGAAAAGTTCCTGGGGTATAATACCTCTTTATTGGTTGATCAAACTCCTGCGCAACCCAACTGGCTGCCTGGCGACCGTTTTTGGTACCGTACCCTTTCGGCCAATGGTAGTGAGTACATCCTGGTGGATCCTGCCAATGGAAAAAGAACTGCGGCTTTTGACCAGGAAAAACTGGCGAAGTCCCTGTCTGCTGCCACCGGCCAATCTTATTCCGCTTCCATGCTACCCTTCTCTTCCTTCAACTTTTCGGAAGATGGGAATGCCATTATTTTCAAAGCTGATGGAAAACAATGGAAGGCGAACCTGAAAGATTATACGCTAATAAAAGATTCCTCCACCGCCAGGGCCTCTGGAACCATACCGCGCAGGTCAAGGTCCAGGAATAATGAAGTGGTATCGCCCGATGGAAACAAGGCTGCTTATATCAAAGATTACAATCTCTGGGTTCGTGATGTAAAGACCGGGCAGGAAAAACAATTGACTACTGATGGCATCAAGGACTTTGGCTATGCCACCGATAACGCAGGTTGGAAAAGCAGCGATGCTGCCATTTTACGATGGTCGCCTGATTCAAAAAAGATAGCCACATTCAAACAGGACCAGCGCAACGTGGGAGATATGTACCTGGTGACTACCAATGTAGGACATCCTACTTTGAAAGCGTGGAAATATCCCCTTCCTGGTGATTTAGTAATAGCCATGATCCACCGCGTCATCATTAACGTGGATGAACCCAAAGTAATTACCCTGCAGGTGCCCGCAGATCCTCACAGGGCTACCCTAAGTGATGATATTTCCAGCAGCGGCACTTTTGATGATGTGGACTGGAGCCCTGATGGATCGCAACTGGCCTTTGTGTCCACTTCAAGAGATCATAAGCAGGAGAAATTCCGAATTGCCAACGCTGCCACAGGTGAAGTAAGGGAAGTATTTGAAGAAGTAGTGCCTACTCAATATGAATCGGGGCAGGGTATCATTAACTGGAAATACCTCCCAAAGACCAATGAGATCATCTGGTATTCTGAAAGGGACAACTGGGGCCACCTGTACCTTTATGATGCGCGCACAGGAAAAGTAAAGAACCAGATCACCAAAGGTGACTGGCTGGTCAGTGAGATCGTGAAAATAGATGATCAAAAAAGAGAGATCTATTTCTATGCCTTTGGATTGCAAAAAGAGAATCCATATTTCCAGTCACTGTATAAAATAGGGTTTAATGGAAAAGGCCTTAGTTTATTAACTCCCGGTGAAGGATATCATATGGCAAGCCTTTCTCCTTCGGGCAAATATCTTATCGATAATTACTCCAAGCCAGATGTTCCGTTTGTTAGTGTCTTGCGCAGTAGCAATGGTAAGCTGATAACAGAACTTCAAAGAACAGATGTATCGAGGTTAAAAGCAGAAGGCTGGCAGCCACCGATGCCCATTTCCGTAAAAGCACATGATGGAAAAACAGACCTGTATGGTTTGTTATATACGCCTACCCACCTCGACCCCAATAAGAAATATCCCATTATTGATTATATCTATCCCGGACCTCAGGGAGGCAGCATGGGAGGCAATTGGTCATTTAATGCATCGAGGGGAGATAACCAATCACTGGCAGAACTGGGTTTTGTGGTATTGGTATTGGAAGGCAGCAGCAATCCCTTACGCTCCAAAAGCTTCCATGATATGTATTATCCCAACATGTCTGAGAATACATTGCCGGACCAGGTTACAGGTATCAGGCAACTGGCGCAACGCTTTGCCTATATCGATACTACACGTATCGGTATATGGGGGCATTCAGGTGGAGGCTTTGCCACGGCCGCAGCCATGTTCCGTTATCCCGATTTCTTTAAGGTTGGCATCTCTGAATCAGGAAATCATGAGAACAGGAATTATGAAGATGACTGGGGTGAGCGCTATATAGGGCTGCTGACCAGGAACCCCGATGGCACTGACAACTATACTGCACAGGCCAACCAGCTCTATGCAAAAAACCTTAAAGGCAAATTGATGCTCGCACATGGCTTAATGGATGATAACGTGCCTCCATACAATACGCTGCTGGTGGTAGAAGCCCTGGAAAAAGCTAACAAGGATTATGACCTCGTTGTATTCCCCAACAGTGCTCATGGATATGGCCAGTATAGCTATTACATGATGCGTCGCCGCTGGGATTATTTTGTAAAGAATCTATTAGGTGCCGAACCACCCAAAGAATACAAGCTGGAACCTAAAACAGATCCCCGGATGAGGTAAAAATCTCAATAACTAAATGATTTTATGCTTATGGTAAAAGCTAATCAAGAAACGATATGAGCTTCTAACCATGATATCAACCAAGGCAGTCCTTACGGGCTGCCTTTTATTTTGTATGAAATACAGTAATGTATAAAACCATAGTTTATGAAGTAATGAAAGCTAAACACTGAGTTAAGCTCGCCAACATTACTTAACTTAAAGAGAGTAAACTCAAACAAAACTAACCATCATGAAAAAGCGTTATTATGTAGCCTTACTGGCATTACTAATGTTGGGCAACAAGTTAAGAGCCCAGGATAACCACACCTCAGCGCCGGTGATACCTGAGGCAGATGGATTCATTACAATACCCGGTGCCAAATTTCCACCCAATAAATCAAAAACATACAAGGCAATTTATGATGCCACACATGCAGCCTCTACTCCCGCACAACTGCTACCTGCCCTGAATATGGCTGGTTCTGAACTCAACGCTTTAGGCGTATCGGGTGTGCCATTGAACAAGGCCAAATTTGTCATAGTCTTTCATGGAGCTGCACTATATGGCATCCTGGAAAATGATACCTATAGAAAGAAATATGGAGTTCCCAATCCTAATCTAAAAGTATTATCAGAACTAAAAGCCGCAGGCGTACAACTCTTTGTTTGCGGGCAAAATATGCTGGCGGAAAATATAGCCCCTGCTACTATTTCCCCTGATGTAAAAGTGGCCTCAGACGCGCTGATAGTATTGATGACCTTTCAAAATGAAGGCTATGCCCTACTTAGTTTTTAATATTCATCACCTAACTGCTTTACACGGTGAAATAAAAAAGGCCGGATCGCTCCGGCCAAATGTATAGTTAACCTTAAAAACTATTTATTGCGCAGTCAAAACACCGGTCATGCTTTGGTAGTGACCAGGGAAACTGCAGATAAAGGTATAAGAACCGGCAGGTACCGTAAATTCAATGGTATCAGATTCACCAGGGCCTAACAATTTGGTATGCGCCAGGATGTTGGCATCATTTGCTGGAATATGCTCAGGAGCTGTTATAGCTTCTTTGGCAAAACTGGCCAGGTCGGTACCATCTTTCAACAATACAAAGTTATGCGCCATAGATTCCTTTGGCATAGTGCCTATGTTCTTTAGTGTCAGTGTCACCTTTTCACCGGCTTTTACATTTAGCTCTATAGTGCTGAATTTCAGTTGATCATTGGCCGTCATCTCTATCACATTGGAAACATTTGCAGCCGGAGCTTCTGTAGGTTGGGTTGTATTCGTCGTTTCTTCTGTTTTCTTCTGTTCATTATTACCACAGGCAGCAAAGAAAAAGGGCACAGCAAGGGCCGATACTAAGAGTAGTTTTTTCATGTCGATTAATTTAATTGAAGCCGCAAAGTTACTAAGCTTTCCAGGACAGGGTTTTGAAATGCGGAAAAATCAAACATGATTTTTATCATGTTTACTGTAACGCTTGTTTACTTATACATCATAAAACCGGAATTTCACAAGGGCTGTCACCTGGTCAACAATTGGAGAGCATCAATTATTTTGCCTTCTCACATACTTTGTCAGGATCACGATCACCTGTCCTTCTATTCTTCCTTCTATCTGTTCTGTATTATTTTCCACCAACCTGATATTCCTGACCACAGTTCCTAGTTTGGCATTCAAAGAACTGCCTTTCACATCTAATGATTTGGTGAGCACTACCGTATCCCCGAAATGCAGAACTGCTCCATAAGCGTCCTTATGCAAATCTACGCTAGCATCATTTTCATGATCCCCTGAAGCTTTTGCCCAAGCTAGTCGTTCATCATCAAGATATAGCATATCCAGGTTCTCAGCAGCCCAGCTTTCATGACGCAACCGGTTCAGCATGCGCCAGGCTACTACCTGTACACCTGGCACTTCGCTCCACATAGAATTAGAAAGCACTTTCCAATGGTTGCTATCAAGTTCTTCTTTCTTACTCACCTGCGCTTCGCATTTGGCGCATAATAAAATGCAATTGTCTTCGCTCCTGCTATCCTGTGGTTGCACTTCATACAATCTCAATCCTGTATTGGACCCGCACAGCTCACAAGTGCTGCTGCTTCTTTGAGCCAGTTGTTCTTCAAGCTTCATATTTTTTCATTATGGCCGCGAAGGTAATGGATAGATACATGTATATAAAGCTATTGCTCCAACCACATATAAAGTGGTTACCTATTCTCAATCAATCTAATCGAAGTAAGCCAGTTTAAACCGATGAACCAATAATATTTTAGGCAAGCTGTTCGCATTCTTTTTAATTTAGAATGACAATTGATCCTGGTGAATATAGAAACATTCAAAGCAAGCCTACAGCTTGACAATCCTGGTCAGCAGCTATCGGTGTACATGGAGGCTTTATGGCATGATGCAAAAAATAACTGGGAAAAGGCTCATACACTCATACAGGATATAGATACTCCCGAAGCAGCATGGATACACGCTTATTTACACCGCAAAGAAGGTGATATAGCAAACGCTGACTACTGGTACAGGAGGGCAGGGAAAAAACGTCCTGGTACATCCCTCCAACAGGAATGGGAGCATATAACCCAATCTTTCCTGCACTGATTTACCCAGTGACCCTTTATTTCAATTTGATCTTTCCGGGGCCCTGTTTGGTGATCTTCACAGGCTTGATGAAACCTTTTTCATCAAAATACATTTTATCAATACATACTGCCCTGTGGTTGGCACTGGTCTCTCCCAAAGGACGACGGTGATAGATAATATACCATTCATCTTTACCCGGCACCTGCACCATCGAATGGTGTCCGGCACTGGTACCGACTTCAGGATCCTGCTTTAATACAGTTCCAATGCGCTCAAAAGGCCCGAAAGGAGAATCTGACATGGCATAGGCTACCCGGTAATCAGGTCCACCCCAACCTCCTTCAGACCACATGAAGTAATACTTACCATTACGGGTGAACATCACCGGACCTTCCACATAATCCTTTGGAGTGATCTCTTTATAAACCTGTCCATCTGCAAAGGGCAACAAGCCTGTAAAATCATCTTTCAACCTGACTATATTGCAATGCCCCCATCCACCATAGATCATATAATACTGACCGTCCTTGTCACGAAACACAAACTGGTCTATGGGTTGTGCTCCATTTTGAACTTCACCGATCAATGGCCGACCAATGTGATCCGTAAATGGACCTGCAGGATCTTTAGAGACAGCTACGCCTATGCCACCAATCTCGCCCGGGTGAACATCATTAGCACTAAAGAATAAAAAGTATTTGCCATCTTTCTGCACAATGGCAGGCGCCCACATAGCTTTCTTAGCCCATTTAATAGCAGCAGTGTCAACTATATGTGCATGCGTTTTCCAGGTGCGCCCATCTTTGGTAGAAAATGCATTCAAAAACACCTGTTGTTCATATGGTGCCGAATAAGTAGGATATATCCACAAGCGCTTTTTAAATATTACGCCCTCAGGGTCTGCATACCAGCCCGGAATCACAGGATTGGAATCTGCATAAAATTGTGGCGCCTGGGCATTTGCATACCTGGATACAGAAAATACAACGGCTATCAACAGAACGAGCTTCTTCATTTGTTTGACCTGATTAAGCTATAAATGTATTGAATATCAAATTATTTCCATTTATAAACAGCACATAAAATAATGTACACTTATTCTTCTTCAATTTATGGCATGGAATTTTTATAGCTGCGCAGGTAATCCGGTTGAAGATCATAATCTGGCCGGCGATTTAGTAATTTAAAAATAGTTGTATGAAGAAAATTCTTGTAATGGCGGGCCTGGCAGTATCAGTATATGCATGTAATAATGAATCCAAAGAAACGACAACAGTAGATACTGATACAGTAAGCACCGCCACAACTACTAATACCACAACGACCACTACCACCTATACTCCCGCCGAAGGTGATGTATCGTACAGGAACGGGAAAGTAGTGGTATGGAAAAACAACGAATGGGTGGAAACTGACAAGGACGTTACGCTCGATAATGGTGTGGTAGTGCATAAAGATGGCAAGGTGGAAAAAGATCATGATGTAGTAGTACTGGATGATGGAGAAGTGGTAGATAAATCGGGCAGGTTTTTCGATAAGGCCGGAAATGCTATTGAAAACGCCTGGGATGCCACCAAAGAAGGAGCTAAAAAAACGGGGGAAGCTATAGAGAAAGGCGCCAACAAGGTAGGTGAAAAAGCAAAGGATGTCTTTGATAAGGACGACAAAAAAGATAATAAATAATAAGCATTACTTCATTATAGCGTATCAATCAAAAGGCCGGCATGATGCCGGCCTTTGTATTTTGCTTGTTGGTTATACTCAGGTTTTAAATATCGTACTTATTTAAACTTTATTACCTGTAAGATGTCCTTGAAAAACCGGCCCTCGCACAGCATACTATTTATCAATGTCACAAGTGCTAATTGCTACTCAGCACTTATTCCCTCCCTGTGTAGTTGCCAAAAAATATTTCCCCCGGCTTTTAATTTCAATGCTTACCTTTCTATAGATTTTCAATGTTCCTTGTGATCATCCCAATCTTATCCCTTCGCTGAACTGCCCCTATCCTTCATTTGCTTTTTAACCAAAACAACAATATGAAACATGTATTCTTTTGTTTCGGTCTTGCCTTGTTAATAGGCGCATGCAAAGACAATGAAACTAAAACCAAGGGGATGACAACCACGGCAGATACTACTGCCACACAGCCAAGTGCAGATCTGCCTTACAAAGCAGCTTATTCCAGTCAGTGGAATAACAATGTATCAGATGCAGATCTTAAAATGGTACTTACCACCTACAAGGATTGGGAAAGCAATAACATGACTGGACTTGGCAAAGCCATGGCTGATTCTGTAGAGCTGGACATGTCTTCGGGTGAACATTCTAAAAGGACAAACGCCGACCTGATGAAGATGTGGTCAAATTACCGCGATAGCCTCAGTTCCGTCAAGATCAATATGGAAGCCTGGAATAAAATGCATTCCATTGATAAGAATGAGGATTACATAGTAACATGGTATGAAGAAACTGATACTTACAAAAATGGAAAAGTTGATTCCGCCTCTTACCATGATATCAACCAGGTAAAAAATGGCAAGATCATCTGGTATGCTCAATTCAAAAGACCTAAGAAATAAATCCAGGTCAAAAGTTATATAACTCAAACAGACAAGCTAACAAGGGGCCGGGCACCAGCACCGGTTATGTACACCGGCCTTGCTTGTCTTTACCTGACCGATTATTGCCTTTCTTTGCATACCTGCCGTGCCACACGGCAGGTATCACCCTAAAACCATTTTATGAATGATCTGAAAGATAAGGTAGCCTATATTACAGGGGGCAACAAAGGAATTGGATATGGAATTGCTCAAAGATTATTGCAGGAAGGCATGCGTGTTGCCATTACCAGCCGGGATTTATCAGCTGCCAAAAAAGCCGCAGCCTCATTAAGTAATGACCCCTCACGCATATTAGCCCTTGAATCGGATGTAAGCTCCATGAGTTCTGAGGTAAAAGCGGTGCAATCGGTCATTGATCATTTCGGGCAACTGGATGTTTTGATAGCCAATGCGGGTGTTGGACATTTTGCACCCATTGATACCCTTTCTGAAGATTTATGGAAACAAACCATTGATACCAACCTGACAGGCGTATTCAATAGTGTGAAGGCCTCTATAGATGCATTGAAGTCATCCAAAGGTTATATTATTACCATAGCCAGCCTGGCTGGTACTAACTTCTTTGAAACAGCATCAGCTTATAATGCCAGCAAGTTCGGTCTGGTAGGCTTTACCCAGGCTATTATGCTCGATCTGCGCAAATATGGTATCAAGGTTACCACCATCATGCCTGGCTCTGTGGCTACTCATTTTAATGATCATACTCCTTCGGAGGCAGATGCGTGGAAAATACAACCGGAAGATATTGGCCAGCTGGTCGCAGACCTGTTACATATGCCATCAAGAACGCTTCCGAGCAAGGTGGAAATAAGACCTTCCATGCCCGGGAAAGGATAATGCATGAAAGGTAAGAGTATCAAGGATGCTGTTCGCGGGCAATGCTTACACAAATACAAATGCCTGTATCATTACCTGCATTCACATGCAGGCGGCCATTTATTGAAGCCACCCGCTTCCTGATATTGTTTAGTTGCGGTGCATCATCCTGGTTGGCGTTCTCAAAGAGTTCCCCATCACCAATGATGGAGAGGCATATCTCTTCATTGAAGTATTCAAGGCGGATCTTTATAGCTGAAGCACCGGCATGATTCATAATATTATTGAGGGCTTCCTGGCAGATCCTGAACAGGTCCAATTGCAGGTCATAGGATAACTGCTCTTCCTCAATATTGCTTTCATAAATGCAGCTATTGCCATTTAAAATGGAAAACTCCTTACAGAGCCAGTGCAATGTATCATGCAGACCCAGGTCTTCCAGCATATTTGGACTAATAGAAAAGGATATTCTGCGCATGGCATTGATCAATAGCTCTGAAACTCCCATGGCATGGTCTATCCTGGTCTTCATGGCTTCTGAAATGTCCGGCATATGATCCTGTATCCAGTCCAGATCCATTTTAACCACAGAAGCCAATTGTGCCAGTTCTTCGTGCAGTTCAATCGCAAGGAATTTCCTGTCCTTTTCCAGGCTGGTCTTGAAATGTTGCGCAAGGCTTTTGAATTTCCTATACTTCTCTTCTATCTCCAGCTCCGATTGTTTTTTGTCAGTGATATTTTTGGCAATGGCCAAAACCACCTCCTTATCGGGCAAGTATATAGAGGTCCAGTGCAGCCATATCACCTTACCTGATTTAGCTATATAACGGTTTTCAAAATTTACCAGGGCCTCGCCCTCCAGTAATTTGTTTCTCTTACGGGATGTTAGCATTTTATCTTCCGGATGAATGAAGCTGGCAATAGGTCTTGAAAATAATTCTTCACGTGAATATTCCAGTGTATCCACTACCGACTGGTTGATCTTTTGAAAAAACCCCTCCCTGTCAGCTATGCACACCAGGTCAGGGGTACGCTCCAGGAAAGAGAATACATCATAATCAGCTTGTTTCAATGGGTCCATGAAAAATGAAAATACAGAAATAGCGATATTGTCTTGCAGCTTTCTCGCTAACAGCAATATTTTAACCTATTTGAACATGGAATAACACCTCCTACAGTCAGTATAAATCACTCGGTTTTTTTAGCTACCCTGTACAACCTGCCTTCATCAGTGATAGCATATAAAGCACCATCCTTGCCTTCGGCCACATCACGAAAGCGCTGTCCTTCCCCTGCCAGTAAACGCTCTTCCCCAGTCACCTTATTGTTGACAATGACCAACCGGGCAATATGATTGCTATTTAATCCGGCCACGAATAAATTATTCTTCCATTCAGGTATTTGGTCACCGCTATAAAAGGTTATTCCGCTGGGGGATAATACCGGGTCCCAATAATATACCGGCTGCTCCATACCTTCTTTTTGAGTAATGCCTTCACCTACTTTTTGCCCGCTGTATTCAAGTCCATATCCTATCACGGGCCATCCGTAATTATGTCCTGGCTGTATCCTGTTTACCTCATCCCCACCTTTGGGTCCCATTTCCGATTCCCAAAGATCTCCCGTCACAGGATGAAAAGCAAGTCCCTGCACATTGCGATGACCATAGGAATACAGTTCAGGGCGCACATTGTCTTTTCCAATAAATGGGTTTCCAGGAGCAGGTTTACCTTCCTTGGTTACGCGTATGATCTTGCCCAGGGCAGAATTCAGCATTTGTGCCTGCGGCCTGGTTACCAGGTCTGAACGCTCACCAGTGCTGAGCACCAGGTTGCCGGCGGCATCTATAAGTAAACGTCCACCATAGTGCAGGTTTCCATTATAAGCGGGTGTGGCGCGATACACTACGGTTACATCCTGCACCTGTTTTTCGTCGGCTGCCAGTTTGCCCTTAGCCACGGCCGTTAGGTTACCTTCAGGGGTTCTTTCAGAAAAAGTCCAATAGAGCATCCTGTTATTTTTAAAATCAGGATCGATGGCTACATCCAGCAAGCCTCCCTGTCCTGAAGCATTCACTTCCGGCAAACCAGTGATAGGTTCACTGACCTCACCTTTTAGAGTAACTATGCGCATCACGCCGACTTTTTCAGTGATCAAGAGGCGCCCATCCGGGAGCATGCCTATTCCCCAGGGTCTTTTCAGTGAATGCGTAAGTATATTCACTGTATAAGGTGTCCTGGTGGTAACACCGCCAATCCTCGTTTGCCCGGCAAAGGCTGGCTTATACTCTGAATTGGGCCTCCTGGTCTCAACTGGTGGCATGGTAGTAGTATCTGCAGCTGTAGATACCACTGTTTGGTTATTGGAATAGCTGTTACAGGCAATAAATAATAAAGACAAAAAAGCTGTTGAAATGCTAACCTTGATCATTTGTATGGTTTGGATGAATGATTTCAATTAAAATGGTGCAGCAATAACTTTACCACATTGAACTTACTTTAAACAAATAACCGCTGCCTGAAAGGTAGCGGTTGTTTGTTTTTACATGGTTTTTTTTGGCATTCGTTCCTTGCCGGTAAAAGGCTGGTCCGAACTAATGATGGTCACCTTATTTACTTTCATGGGATACTGCTGCACGATCTTATCTTCTTCCAGGATGGAAGCTGGCAGGGCCGAACGCAAATTATTGGAATAAGACATGGGCGAAGGTGCATTTGTTCTCAGGCTGTTGGCCAATGGTTCCGCTTCTGACTGGTCGGTCACAATGGCTATATCCATATTTTTGGTCTGCCAGTACTTTTTCATGGCAGTATTTACATCATTAACGGTTAGCTTCGCCAACAACTTATCCATCTCCGTGATATAGTCTTTGCGACCATAGAAGCGGGAGTCCATCAGGTATCCTAACTGACGCTCAGGGCTCTGGATATACAATTTGATATAACTGCGAAGAAAGTCCCTGGTCAGGTCAAAGTTTTCCTTTGACATGCCATTTTGTATCATGTTATCCATTTCCTTCAATACCATACGCAAGGCATAGTGGGCATGACCGATCTTGATAGAATCCAATTCGGGGTACTGGCCTTTCAATCCTTTAGCCGTTTGAACGGGGCGTATCCAGAAGCTGAAATAATTTGATGATCTTGGCACACCTGGTGGAGGCAACATATTGCCGCCGCCATTTTCGTACCATTCAATGTAGGTGTAATCACCATAATTCATGGATCGTTGCTCCCTGAGCTTCTGGTATAGCCGGGAATACTCCTTGCGGTGTTCACCCAACCAGGAATTGGCCACCATCATGGCGGCAAAATCATCATTGGCACGGGTAAGATTCATGGGGAAGCCACCAAAAACAGCAGAACCCAAAGCATTCTTCTTGGCAATGATCTCTACGTTGATGCCATCGGGCATGGCAGCCTTGCCCGGCACCGGCAATGACCCCTGCAATGCCGGTAAAGATTGCATGTCCTTTTTTAGGGCAGCCAGGAAAGCCGGGGAATAATTGCCCGCTATCCCGATGGTCAGGTTGTTACGGGTGAAATACTTTTTATACTGTTGCTTCACATCATTGAGGGTAATACTCTTCAAGCTATTACTGTTGCCAGCTGTAAGGTGCTGGTAATTGGTGCCCCTGAACAAAAGATCCTCCAAGGCTTTTTTGCTGAACTCTTCGTCAGATGAAGTGCGGATCACTTCATCCACATAGTTCTGCTGGTTTGATTTGACTCTGTCAAAATCCTTTTGTTCAAAAGAAGGCGTAAGGATCAACCCTTTTATTATCGGATAAAATTTAGACAGGAACACGGCGGGCACTTCAAATGTAAAAACACTGACCTCCTTATCCACGCTACCATCATAACTAGCAGCCCAGGGATATATCTTGTCAGTGATCTGTTCTTTGGTCAGGTCTTTAGTGCCTCCTTCAGAGATCAGTGAGGTCACTAACTGTGTAATACCTTCCTTGCCTTCCGGGTCTGCAATAGATCCATTGCGAAACATGAATTTGATGACTACCTTATTGGACTTTGGTATTTTCAACTCTACCACCTGTTGGGCACAAAGTTGAAAGCCAAGAACGATCTGTAACAGGAATATTAATTTAATGCGCAGTTGCATGGGAACATTTTTTGTTTGAGATAATTACTTTACATCAATAGAGTCTGCAGGAGATATGGTACCCACAGTGAGGCCTGTAGGAACAAAATACTTTTGTGCCACATTGAGCAGGTCCTGCGCACTTACTTTATCATATAAGGCATACAGCCTGTTCAATGATTCCGGGTCGCCCGTTAGGTACACATAATGTGACAAAGATTCAGCTATGCTTGTAGGGTTGTCTATTCTCATAGCAAAGCTGTATTTCAGGTTCGACTTGGTGTCGGAAAGTAACTGGGCATCCACTTTATTGACTTTAGCATTTTCCAGTGTCTTGACTATTTCATCCTTTACATACTGCATGTCCGCAGCATTGACCACCGAAGCATAAATACTGAACAGGTTCGGATCCCTGGAATCAGTAGCACCGCCCTGGATAAAACGCACTTTTTGTTCGTTCAATACCAGCTTCTTATACAGGTCGCTTTTTTCTGAAAACAAAAGGCTGGATAAAACATCCAGTGCCGGCATATCTATCTGCTGGTCATTGAAGGAAGGACCTTTATAATTCAGGCTCAGTAAAGGCGGGAAACCGCTCATTTGAATATGGGTGTAACGGGTCTCGGTTTGCGGCGTCTCGTAAGGGATCTTGGACACATAATCCCCCCTCTTCCAGTTACCGAAATACTTTTCTGCCAGGGTATTCACCTTCTCAGGGGTCACATCTCCCACCACGATGATAGTGGCATACTCAGGCCGGTAAAAGCGCTTAAAGAATTCCAGCGAATAATCATACTGGTTAGGCATATCCACTACGTCTTTAAAATAACCCATTGTAGTGTGCCCATAAGTATGCGACTTGAAAGCTGTTTCAGCTATCTTTTCATTCAACTGCACATACGGGCTGGCGGAGTTCTTGGTGTACTCACCCTTTACCGCACCTGCTTCTGTTTTAAAATCCTGTATCGAATACTTCAGATTTTGAAAACGGTCACCTTCAATTTCAAACATGGTCTCCAGTTTCCCCGCATTCCCAGTCATATGGTAAATGGTCCGGTCCAGCGAGGTATTGGCATTGGCAGAAGCGCCCGTGCTTTTTAAGATAGCACTGTATTTTTCTGAGGGAAATTTATCCGTTCCCCTGAACATCATATGTTCAAAGAAATGCGCAAACCCGGTTTTACCAGGTTCAATTTCATCCCTGGAACCAGCACGGATCACAATATAAAATGCAGCCAGCCCCGGGCTGCTGTAAGGCACTGTCACTACATTCAATCCGTTAGACAGTTTCTTTTGAAAAATGGTATATGGCAATATCTTCTGCGTAGAAGTGGTTTGAGCATATACATCTCCCAAAAGCATCATTAAGAGCATAGCAAGCAAAAAAGTACTTTTCATTGTGTCTTTAAATATTAAAGTTTAAAACAGGCACGAATGAGCCTGTAAAGAATCCTATAAGTTATTAAATAAATTGATCACATGGTGCATGATTCTTTGACAGGCGGCAATCAATGATAAAAGAAAGCTACCAGGTCCTTCTTATTTTTACCCAATGACATCCCTGCCAATTCTGAAAAGGACCACATCCGCTGACAAGGATTTCCAGAAACTGGTCACCCACCTTGACCATGAACTTTGGAATGAATTGAAAGAAGACCAGGCTACCTATGATCAATTCAACAAAGTGCCGGACCTTTCCACTATGCTCGTGGCTTACCAGGATGGGCAACCGGTAGCCTGCGGATGCTTCAAACAGGTTGATTCCGATACCGTGGAGATCAAAAGAATGTTTGTAGAAAAACAATGGAAAGGAAAAGGGCTTTCCAAACTCGTACTCCATGCCCTTGAACAATGGGCCATAGAACTTGGATTCAAAAATGCCATACTGGAAACCAGCATCCATTTCGATACGGCACGTAGCTTATATGCATCCAGTGGTTACACCATCATCTCCAACTATCCTCCTTATGAAGGCTTGACAGAAAGCGTTTGCATGAAAAAAACATTTCATCAACTGTAGTTAAAGGTCTTACCTGGTTGTGCAGGCAATTAATTACATACAGTTACAGCCAACCACCAGGGAAAATAAGTATATTTAATACTTAGCACTTCATCATCATTTAACTGTTTATGAGATACATAACTCTTGTTGCCCTTTTTTTATTGGGACATTTCGCCTCTTATGCCCAGGCTTCCAATGACAATACTACAGATAGCCTTTCTATGGCTCAAAAGGATTCATTGAAAATAGCCGCTTTATTTGCCAAAGCTTATTATCCGTTGATCAAGGACAGTAAATGGTCTGGTGTGCTTCCGGTGGAGACTATCACGGAAAAGCCCGATCCAACCATTACCTACAAGCTCCTGATGGAAGACATATTCCCGATTAAGGATTCTTTGTCAGCAAAAGATATCAATGGAGGCCTGGCCGAAATTGCAAGGATCATCAACCTGCATGTGGCATCAGGCATACCAAAGAATAAATTGGACGTAGTGGTGGTAGTACATGGCCAGGCATTGTACGCTCTATATACCCATTCAAGCTACCAGAAAAAATATGGCATCAATAATCCCAACATTGCCATGCTGGATCAACTGATCAAAAACGGGGTGCGCTTTATAGCTTGTGGCCAGGCTATGCAATTCTTTGATGTACAAAAGCAAGATCTGGATCCGCGGGTGCGGGTATCCCTTACCGCCCAAACCGTGCTTTCTCATTACCAGCTTAAAGGGTATGTGCTTTTTCCCATCACCCCTGAAAAATGAATGTAACTAGCTTGCTATTCAATTGACCGGTAATTGCAGATTGTGCACACATTCAATCCAGACATCAGCCCTGCCATTCAGCCTGTCAAAAAACTACTTCTTATTCTCCTTAATCATTTTAAGTTTGTAAACCCAACCAAACATCTACATCATGGAAGCAGCCAACAAAACCAGGATCACGGTTCAAACTACAGTGAACGCCCCATTACCCGCTGTATGGGATTACTGGACAAAACCTGAACACATTACTCAATGGAATGCAGCATCGGACGACTGGCATACACCATGGGCTGAAAACGACCTGCGGGCAGGAGGCAAGTTCCGTGCACGCATGGAAGCAAAAGATGGCAGCTTTGGCTTTGACTTTGAAGGTACCTACACCGATGTGCAGGAGCACCGCTATCTTGAATATACCATTGCCGATGGACGCCAGGTACAGGTGAACTTTTCCAGCCAGGGCGACACTACCTATGTGGTTGAAACATTCGAAGCAGAAGACACCCATTCAATAGAAATGCAACAGGAAGGATGGCAGGCCATTATGGACAATTTCAGAAAGTATGCAGAATCAAAGTAGGTATTCATGATACTTGCGTATAAAATAGGCCACCTGCAATTTGTGTTGCCGGTTGATCTCACCTCGGGTCAGAATGCCTTGAAAAGCTACCTCCTTCTCTTCTTACGGTAAATTTGTTTGGTCAGATCAGCCACCATTTTTTCAAGCATGGAAACTATAGCCTCAGGTGCGGCCTCAGCGCATAGCATCCTTTGGGTTTCTCCTACCATCCTGTTATACATCCATAATTCCTTGCCCAATACCGGCAGTTGATGGTAATACTTCGACCCTAATTTGGATGCATCCCTGAATTTGTTATAATTGATCCTTGTCCTTTTAAAACGCGGCGACTTCTTCACCTTGGTTCCCTTCAGGGACGATTTTTCTTTAACGATATGCTTTCCATTCACTTCCAGGAAAGTAAGGCCACCAATGGTGCCAACGATCTTTACAGGGCCAACTTGTTTAGCCATAGGATATAGATTTTAATTTGAATCACTAAGATAAAATATTTAGCATTTATTACTAAATATTTTAGTTATTAGTTTTCCACAATTTCACCCCTCCTTAATATGTAAAATCCAATCGTCCTGTCAACAACAGGCAGGCAACAGTATGGCATAGCCGATCATATGCCGAAGTTAATGGGTAGTTACCCCGCTCTTTCCCCGTTTGCATACAGGGATAATACGGGTATTATACGGAGATACAACGGGTATACAGGGAAGTTAGCCGGGAGTAGCTGTGGCCCAGGCTGCCACAAAACCGGTAGTAGCATGATAAGCGTTATGCAAAAAATTGCCATGATGAAAACCATAAATTCTGGAATCCCTACTTTTATCCAAATAATTGATTTTCATGAGGAAGCTTTCTTTATTGCTTTTCATTACCCTTATTGGTACGATAGGTTGGTCGCAGCAGCTACGCTACGATTTTAGTGCGCCTAATTCAGCGCATCATGAAGCGGAGATCCTACTAACAGTAACTAATATCCGCCAAGGACCTGTTGTATTCCGCATGAGCCGCTCCTCTCCCGGCCGTTATGCCACTCACGAGTTTGGAAAGAATGTATATAATGTGACAGCCACTGATGGAAATGGACAAAAATTAGAGGTAGTAAAAACTGATGGCGATGTATATACGGTTGTCAAACACAAGGGGCAAATAGCGTTGCATTATACGCTGTATGGCAATTATGCAGATGGCACCTATGCCAGTATAGATCCAACTGGCTATCACCTGAATATGCCTGCCAGCTTTATGTGGGTGAAAGGCCTTGAAAAAGCACCTATCACCATTCATTTTTCGGATATTGATAAAAGCTGGCAGATAGCCACACAATTAAAACCTTCCTCGCAAAACAATACATTCACGGCACCGGGCTTGCAATACTTCATGGATTCACCGGTCAAGATCGGCAAGCTGCATACCCGCGAATGGAAGCTGACCAATCCTGACCACAAGACCTATACCTTCAGGTTGGCGCTGGAGGCTGAGGCCAGTGAATCATTGGTAGATTCATTCACCCAAAAATTGCAGCGCATCGTCAAAGAAGCACAGGCGGTATTTGGAGAGGTGCCTGCTTATGACAATGGCAGTTATACTTTCATCGCCAGCCTGAACCCTTATGTGCATGGCGATGGAATGGAACACCGGAATTCCACCATGATCACCAGTGGGCGTGTATTCAATGGTGCCGATAATTTCCTGAACACTTTTGCCCATGAATTCTTTCATTGCTGGAACGTGGAACGCATCAGGCCCAAAACACTGGAGCCGTTTAATTTTGAAAAGAGCAATATGAGTGATGGACTCTGGCTGGCAGAGGGCTTTACTCAATACTATGGCTGGCTTTTAATGAGGAGAGCAGGGCTTACCCCTGACAGCCTGTTCAACCTGCAAATGGCCTCCCTGGTCAATGCTAAAGAAAACACACCCGGTGGCAAATATTATACGCCAATAGAGAACAGCCAGCGGGCTGTATTTGTTGATGCAGGCGTATCGGTGGACAAAACCAATTATCCCAATATGTTCACTTCCTATTATTCGCATGGCGGAGCCCTGGCACTGGCGCTGGATATGAAATTGCGCGAACTGCCTGGAAAATCGCTTGACGGATATATGCGCGAATTATGGAAGCGTTTTGGAAAAACAGAAAAGCCCTATACCATGGCAGGATTGCAGGAAGCCCTGGCAGCTTATTCCTCCTCAGGTTTTGCCCGGGAATTCTTTTCCAGCTATGTATACGGACATGCATCCATTGACTATGCCTCCCTATTGTCGAAAGCCGGACTGGAAGTAACACGCCAGAAATCATCACCTGATTTTTCCGGTTATACCCGGTTCAACAGCAGCAATGGCAAATTGTTTGTAATGGATAATACCATTCGTGATACTCCCTTGTATGAAGCAGGTGTGGATGCAGGAGATGAATTGATAGAACTGGATGGTGTAGCCTTGCATAATGAAGAGGATATTGATCATATCATAACAGGCCACCAGGGTGGTGACCAGCTAAAATTGGTTTACAGGCACAAAGAGAATGTAAGGGAAACGGTTGTAAATTTAAAAGGCAATTCTACTCTTACCTTAACTCCAGTAGCGCGCACATTTACCCATATGGAGCAACAACTGAATGATGAATGGCAATCTTCCAAATGCAGGTAATGATAGTAGTCACAGGGCTAAAAACAGGAGATGAATTTACCCAGGGGCTTAAAGGCCTTGCATTATTATAATTTCAGGCTTTACTTTTCAGGCCAGGCTATTTCCTTAATAGGAACGTGGATGCAGCGTATTGCGGTGAACTGGCTGGTATATACCATCACCCATTCAGCTTTTACCCTGGGCCTGGTGGCTTTTGCAGGTCAAATACCCATGCTGGTGCTATCACCCTATGCCGGCGCCTTTGTGGACCGCCACAGCCGCTACCGCACATTGCTCATCACCCAGATAGCTTCCATGGTGCAGGCAGGCTTGCTGGCACTCATTGTTCTCATTGGCTTTTATAATATCCCCCTGATCATTTTCCTGAGCGTAGTGCTGGGTGTGATCAATGCTTTTGATACGCCTGCCCGTCAATCATTGATGATTGTACTGGTAGAAAATAAAACTGATCTGCCCAATGCCATCGCGCTCAATTCCTCCATGGTGACGCTGGCAAGGTTGGTGGGGCCTGCCCTGGCGGGCATCCTGCTAAGCAGTTTTGGAGAAGGTATTTGCTTTCTGGTAAATTTTCTCAGTTTTATTGCAGTGATCTTTTCGCTGTGGATGATGAAGATCAAGATCCCTGAACGTAAAAAACTAACTGAACCTATCTGGAAGAATTTAAGGGAAGGATTTGTGTATATGAAAAGACACAGGGGCATTAGTTCGGCCATAGGCCTGATGGCCTTGACCAGCCTGGTCGTAATGCCCTATTCTAATTTATTTCCCGTGTTTGCACAAACTGTTTTCCAGGGAAATGTGACCACCTTCAGCTGGCTGAATAGCATATCCGGCCTGGGCGCTCTTTTTGGAGCCATCTATATGACCACCATCAAGCCTGGAAAGAACCTGCTTCGATTGATTGTAATGTCCAGCCTGTTATTATCAGTATCGCTGATGTTTTTTGCATACAGTCATTCACTATGGGCAGCATTGCTGATAATTATGGTGGGCGAAGCCGGGATGCTGGCACAGATAGCCGCTACTAACACCTATATACAAACGAATGTGGAGGAACACATGCGTGGCAGGGTGATCAGTTATTATGTGATGGCCTTCCAGGGCATGCAGCCTATAGGCAGCTTACTGATTGGCTGGTCGGCCCATGCCGGCAGTGCGCCGGCCACAGTATTCCTGGAAGGATTGACGGGTGTGATCATTACCTTATTATTTATTCCTGCCTTAAAAAGGATCAAAAGAATGTCAAAAGGAAAAAGCAGTTCCATTACCTCTTAATGCCTGGCGGATCATGAATTCAATTTCCATATGGTGAAGTTCAATATGGCTGCAAAACTGACCCATGAAATGTAGGGAACCAGCAGCCACGCAGCCACATTACTCACTCGGGCAAATAAGAATATAGTAACCAGCAGGCATACCCAAAGGACAACGATATCGAGAAACGCCAGCCCTATCCTTTGCTGGTTGAAAAATATAAATGACCAGCAGAAATTGAACAAAAGCTGCAAAGCAAAAAACGTATAGGCCATTCTTTTCTCTTCAGCAGGTAGGTCTTTTTTCCAGACCAGGTAAAGCGAAATACCCATCAATATATACAGGAAGGTCCACACCGGGCCAAATACCCAGTTGGGTGGATTCCATGAAGGGGTATTAATGGTTTGATACCAGCTGCCTGTTCCCGAGGCGGTAAAATAACCGGCAGTACCGCCTATGACAAGAGGTATTACAAGGGATATGATCAGTTTTAGTGTATTGCTCATAAAATTATATGCTGTATATAACAACTCAATCTAAGATTAGTTTTTTGGAAGGTCATCATACCAATCTACATGGTCAACTATCCGTTATGCATACTTATATTTTCTGCAAGTGATCACCCAAACCTGTTGAAGACTTTTTTAGAAATTAAAGGAATGATTGAACAATAGAAAGGCATTGAACAATAATATTTAGTTGCGATGATGATTTACGAAAAAACTTCTTTAATCATTCAACAATTTTTAAACCCTTATTGTTATTCAGACAAATTAATCATATGAAAAGATTACTGATTCAATCCCTGTGCGTAGTGTTCATGACAGGAATTTTAGCCTCATGCTCTAAAGAAGATGATGTAGCGGCGCCCACCAGTGCACGCGTAATGGTAGTTCATGCATCACCTAATGCACCCGCCGTTGATGTTAGGGTGAATAATACGGTGGCACTTTCCAATGTGGCGTATCCTGCCAACAGCAGTTATTCAAGTATCAATGCAGGAAGTACCAATATAAAAGTGTCGCCAGCCGGTTCCACCAATTATGTAATTGATGCCACTTTAGATTTAAAGAGCAATACTAATTATTCGGTGTTTGCCATAGATTCTGTTTCAAAGATCAAGGCAGCAGTGGTGATGGATGATCTTACAGCTCCTGCAGCAGGAAAATCGCATGTTCGTTTTTTTCATTTCAGTCCAAATGCACCAGCGGTTGATATTGCAGTAACAGGTGGCCCTGTGCTGTTTTCAAACAGGATGTTTAATGACCAGTCAACCAACAGTTCGCTATCCAACTTTACCCCAGTGGATGCTGGCACTTATAACCTCGAGGTAAGACTGGCAGGAACCAACACCGTTGTATTGTCACTGCCGAATGTGATGTTGACCGCCGGAAAGATCTATACTGTATTTGCGAAAGGGTTTGTAGGTGGTACAGGCATGCAGGTATTGGGTGCACAGGTGATCGTGAACAACTAATTCTCAATTATATTTTTTGATCATTGCTATGCCCTGCCCCTGGTGGGGCATACTACTTTGCAGCCGTTCATTATACTGACCGTGATCTGTTCCGAATATAACCAAGATCATAGATTACGGTGCTGATCCCTGCTACCTTTACACCCTGTATGGAATACTATAATCAATCATTGGCACTGCATAAGCGCCTGGAAGGTAAAATAGAAACAGCCATTAAAATTGACATAGAAACCAAAGAAGATCTTTCTCTTTTATATTCCCCGGGTGTGGCACAGCCCTGTATCGAGATCTCCAAAGACCCCTCCGCAGTATATGATTACACGCTTAAAGGCAATACCATTGCTATAGTATCTGATGGATCGGCCATCCTGGGCATTGGCAACCTGGGAGCCAAGGCGGCTATACCAGTAATGGAAGGAAAGGCGATGCTATTTAAGAAATTTGGCGGAGTGAACGCCTTCCCCATTTGCCTGGACACACAAAACACTGAAGAGATCATTGAGACCATCAGGCGGATAGCCCCGGTATTTGGCGGCATCAACCTGGAGGATATTTCTTCACCCCGTTGCTTTGAAATAGAAGAGCGCCTGCAGGACCTGGGCATTCCTGTATTTCACGACGATCAGCATGGCACGGCCATCGTGGTATTAGCTGGTCTTATCAACGCTTGTAAGGTGGTAGGTAAAAATCTTTCAGACCTGAAGGTGGTGATCAATGGAGCAGGAGCTGCCGGCATTGCCATTACCAGGATGCTGAAATGCATTGGTTATGACGATGGCGTGGAATGCACGCCAGTGAAAGATGTTATAGTTTGTGACACAAAAGGCATTATTCATAGCGGAAGGACCGATCTTAATAAAGTGAAGACAGAACTGCTTGACTACACCAACAATGAAGACCTGGCCGGTAGCCTGAAGGATGCTTTGAAAGACGCAGATGTATTTATAGGCGTCAGCGGTCCTGGCATGCTTCACGAAAGCGAAGTGCATTCCATGGCCTCCGACCCTATCATTTTTGCCTGCGCCAACCCAACACCTGAAATATCGCCCGAAGAAGCTTTTAAAGGAGGTGCTGCCATTTTTGGAACCGGCAGAAGCGACCTGCCTAACCAGGTGAATAATGTGCTGGCTTTCCCTGGCTTGTTCCGCGGCGCCCTACATGCAAAAGCTACCTGCATCACGCCGGGTATGAAATTGGCAGCCGCCTATGCCATTGCAGCCTGCGTGGAAGAACCGACAAAAGATAAGATCATTCCCTGCATTCTCGACCTGACCGTAGCAGATAAAGTGGCGGTAGCGGTGAGCCATGCCTGGATGGAATACCAGGACACTTTACTGGTTGTGTGAACAATTGAAGATTGAATAAAACCTGGTCTAATGGCCAGGAGACCTAACTGTATTGCTGCTCCATTTTTTGCCGGGCATATGTTAATGCGGCCACAGGTGATTCAAAAAGCTTGATGTTGCCATCTTCATCTTTTACAAATTCTCCTTTCTCATTTTCGCCTGCTGGTTCCTGATCAAAGAAGCTCACAATAAAATATTCTGTAGGTATGATACCGGGGGAAGATCGTTGTACCTTATAAGGATCTACCTTGAACCAGACATCCCTGCCTTTTATGGTTTGCTTTTCTATCATTGATGTTTTATAAAGAGATACAAAGTTGAGGCCATGAAAGGCGAACAGCGTATAGTTATTAGGCTTCCATTTTGGTGAGCAGGAAGGCTGCCAGGAAACCCAGTACGGTTATGAAGCCCACATAATCATGTCCTTCTTCAAAAGCCTCCGGCATCATGGTGTTGGACAGCATGGTCAGGATAGCGCCTGCTGCTATAGCTACCGTGGCAGAGATCACTTCCGTTGAAAATAACCTGAATACAGTATAACCTACAAGGGATGCAATGCCAGAAATGACTGCAATAGCGATCCATACTGTAAAGATGTATTTACCAGGCCTGCCTGCCTTTTTCATCCCTGCAGAACTAGACATTCCTTCTGGCAGGTTGGAGAGAAATATAGCAATAACAGCCGCAGTACTCACCGCCCCTCCTGCAATCATGCTTACTCCAATGGCAATAGATTCTGGTATGCCATCTATCAATGCTCCTATGGCTATGGCAAGTCCACTTCCGGGGTGTGAAGATTCACCAGGCTGCTGTTCTCCTGAGCGTTTACGGTGCCTGGCTCCTTTTTGATTCACCAGGTAATTGGCCAGGGAATAGATCAATGCACCGGCTACAAAGCCTATGGCAGTAGATCCAAAACCACCTCTTTGATAAGCCTCATCCATCAGGTCAAAAGCCAGTGCAGAGATGAGCACACCACTGCCAAAGGCCATGACATAAGCAATGATCTTCCTGGGCACATCGGCCAGGTAGCCGGTGGCAGCGCCAATGACCAGGGCAAAGCCTGAAAGAAATCCCCATAAACTGGCCTTAAGCCACAATGGTAACACCAGGAGCATCATATGTAAAATGCTACAACAATACTGATGCCCTGTTTCTTGCCTGCTTTGTAAAAGGAATAATTGAGTAGTATATAAAAGAAGAAACCGGGTGTTGTAAGCCCGGTTTCATAGGTAATGGTTAAGGGTGCGGAAATTTCTTTTTATTAATTGGTCAGCTTCATGATAGAGCTATAGAGTTGATCTCTGGTAAAAGGTTTTTCCAGGAAGATGTCGGCTCCATTTTCAATAGCCACGTCCCTGGCTGCTGAATCAAAGCCGGAGATCATAATGATCTTGATATCAGGATAATTGTTTTTGATGGTGCTGATGAAATCAATGCCGAATCCATCCGGCAGTTTATTATCCAGGATGACCACAGAAGGTTTTTCTTCCTTCAAATACTCCTGGGCCTTGGAAAGGTTTTGCACGTGGTCAAGCTCCATCTCCTTCCCATTGAGTAAAATATTCAACAATAAGCACATGTCGCCTTCGTCTTCAATTATGAGCACCTTCTTTTTTGCAATAGCAGTCTTAGACATGATGTGGGTATTTATAAATGATTTAATTGGTTATACGGGCCTTATGAGGTGGCAAGCTAGGGCTATTTCCAACCATAATAAGCGGCCTTATCTGTATATAATAAAAAACCGTTCCAGTTTTTGAAGTCAATTATTTCCTTGTGAAGAGCAGTTAAATGAATTTTACTTTGACCACCACGGGAGTTCCAATGTATGATTTCGCTCCCGCAATGGGTGCCCTGTAAACTAATAAAGTCCTCTGGCTGACCAGGTAATAATATTTCGTACCTGTGGGCAGTGGCAACTTGTATGGATTGGCAGGTATCCACGTATTGTTTTCCATAACAGAAACTTCCATCGGGATAT
Source organism: Bacteroidota bacterium (assembly GCA_023415275.1). Classification (GTDB taxonomy): domain Bacteria; phylum Bacteroidota; class Bacteroidia; order Chitinophagales; family Chitinophagaceae; genus Flavisolibacter. The sequence continues at coordinate 17,836 of JAEZLJ010000022.1, read as the reverse complement.
TAGGATCAGCGAAAAGATTGAATCCCTCCAGTATGGAAACAAATACATCTGTATCATCACAACGGTCTTTACAGGTCCAAAACAGGTTGAAGGTAAAGCCTCCGCTAGCTGACGTTTGTTGAAGTACCCGGACCTGGACGGTATCTTGAGCAAGCAGTCCTTTATTATCTGTAATAATTAAAAGGAAATGGTAGGTTCCTTCTTTCAGACCTGTGACTTCCGTTTTCGCCTGTGTTGCTTCTTTTATGGTGGCAATGGATGGACCATCCAGGCATTGCCATTGGTAAGAGGCGATCAATCCATCCTGGTCGAATGAAGAACTTCCATCCAGGACTGCACTGTCTGCCGGTAGCAAAACAGTTTGATCAGGGCCAGCAATTGCCACTGGCAGTATATTACCCGGTAATGATTCTATGAATACCTGCACGCTGTCTTTAGCTGTAGCACCATCATTATCTGTGACGAGCAACTGAACCAGGTAAACGCCCGGCTGTAGCTCTTTTAATAATGTGAGGGGTGAGTGGGGATCGGTGAACCGGTAACCAGATGGACCTGATATGACGCTCCATTCAAATTTTATAATATGGCCATCAGGATCTATTGAGGTTGACCCATCTAATAAGGCACTATCAGCAGAAAATTGAATATGGATGTCGGCACCAGCCCTGGCTATAGGTAACCTGTTTTTGTTTGCATCACATTGCTCACAGGAGTATTCTTTCTGGCACGAAACCATCAAGTAGCCACCCATCATAAGAAAGCTAAAAAAGAGCAGTCCTTTCATTTTAAACAGACCAATTAAGCAAGTTAGTACAAAAGATTGTTCCCAATTTTTTGAGTAAGTCACCTTCTGGTTCCATTATATGATGAACGGCACGAAAGTCATCGTATTTCGACCTACCTTTTACCTGCAATACACTAAAAAAGACCTTTATGTTAAAGACCTATATCAGGCTGGCCATCAGGAGCCTTTTAAAAAATAGGGTATTTTCTTTTATCAACATCTTCGGCCTTTCTATTGGCTTAACAAGCGTCCTGTTGATAGCTATTTATGTGATCAGGGAGTTTAGTTATGATAATTACCAGGAACATGGTGCCCGGTTATTCCAAGTGGGCGCCATCTCTTACAGGGAGGGTAAGGAATATGTTTCTGGTCATACACCTGCACCTTTAGCACCTGCGCTTCAACAAGAATACCCGGAAATAGCATCTTACACCAGGCTGATTGATGCCTTCCAGGATGATAAGACTTTGATACAATACCAAACGGGGAGAGACATAAAATCTTTTTATGAAACAAGGGGCTTTTTTGCTGACTCCACTTTCTTTAGACTGTTCACTTACCAGTTTAAAGAAGGGAATCCATTAACAGCATTGAATAATCCCAACTCAGTAGTGCTGACCGAGGATATAGCTAAAAAATTGTTTGGCAATGAATCTGCCTTAAATAAGGTGATCCATATCAACAGCAATACCAATGGCACGTATGATTTTACCGTAACCGGGGTCTTTAAACCCAAGGCTACTCCTTCGCATATAGATGCCCGTTTTATCATGAGCATGAAGGGTGGAGACCTGGGGCAGTGGGTGAGTCACATGGGCAATAATCTCCTGGATAATAATATGTTTTTTACCTACCTGCTTTTGAAGCCAGGGGCTGAGGCAGATCAACTGGGGAAAAAACTGGAACAGTTTATTGAAAGAAATGCAGGAGCCGATTTGAAAAGTTCAGGGCGCTCCGTTCATAACTTCCTGACGCCTGTGCGGGACATTCACCTGCATGCCACGGAAGGCAATGTAACGGCAGGCGGCAATATGGGTTATTTATTTATAATGATGTCCATTGCAGTAGTGATTTTATTGATAGCCTGTGTCAACTTTATGAACCTGTCCACCGCCCGCTCTTCCAAAAGAGCTATTGAGATTGGTGTAAGAAAGGTGCTGGGCGCCGAAAAAAACTCCCTGGTCAGGCAATTTCTATGGGAGGCTATATTGCTGGCATTCTTTTCCTTCCTGGTTTCCCTTGTGTTCACCGCATTATTACTTCCCCTGTTTGAAAGAGCCACAGGCAATGAATTTCATTTCACTATGATGCAATTCATTTATTTATTCCTGGGCTTATTATTCATTAGCATCCTTACAGGTTTACTGGCAGGCACGTACCCCGCTTTTTATCTTTCCGCTTTTAAGCCTGTGAAGGTATTGAAGGGAAAGTTCACCAATTCCTTGGGTGCCGTTTCACTACGGAAAGTATTGGTGGTGTTCCAGTTTGTCATAGCTGTGACGCTTATCATAGCATCTATCACTATTGGCAATCAAATGCGCTACCTGCGTTCAAAAGACCTGGGATTTGAAAAGGATCAGCAACTGGTCATTCCCTTACGTACCTCTACTTCCAAAGAAATATACCCTTCTTTAAAAAATGCCTTATCCACCACATCCTACCTGTCAGGCATAGGGGGTTCATTGTACTATCCCGGTGTGAGAAATGTTACCGATTGGCTGCTTTATAAAAAAGGCACCTCCACAAATCAGACCAGGGATGTTTTTATAAACTGGGTAGATACCAGTTATTTACAAACCATAGGTGTGCACCTGGTAGCCGGCAGGTTATTTTCTAAGGAGTTTCCCGGAGATACTGTCAACAGGATGGTTTTGAATGAGCAGGCAGTGAGGGATTTTGGGTTTACTTCAGCAGAAGAAGCACCTGGCCAGCAAATAGCTGCTATGCGGGGTGACCAGGAAGCTGTTTATACGATTATAGGGGTGGTGAAGGATTTTAATTTTGAAGGATTGTATTCTAAAATAAAATCCTATGGCTTTTTATTGAACCCTGATCATGATTTCAATTATATGGTTGCCCATGTTAAGAATGGCGATGTTCCAACCGCCTTACAAGGTATAGCAACTACCTGGTCAAGGCTGAATCCTAACGAGCCTTTCGAGTATAGCTTCCTGGATGAAGATTTTCAGAAGAATTATATTTCTGAAGAACGCATGTCAGCCATTATCCGGTATTTTACCATTATTGCCATATTGATCTCCTGCCTGGGACTTTTTGGGCTGATCACATTCAGCGTGGAGCAACGAATAAAGGAAATAGGCATACGAAAGGTACTGGGTGCCAGCACCTTTGGAATCGTCACCTTGCTATCAAAGGACTTCTTAAAGCTGGTGTCTATTTCTTTCCTGGTAGCTTCTCCCCTTGCCTGGTACTTTATTCATAAATGGCTGGAGGACTTTGCCTACAAAGCTCCTTTTACCATATGGATCGTTATGGCAGGATGGATCGTTGCTTTATTAATAGCATTTTTGACTATCAGCATACAGGCTATAAAGGTGGCACTGACGAATCCCGTACAGAATCTAAGGACAGAGTAGTTACTATTAACCATCCAATAAGTAATTAAAGTAACTTCCTGTAATAAATACATCAAGTGAATAGAAACCGCTTTCAATCATTTCTACTGATATTGGTATTGATCTGCACATCTCCCACATTGCATGCACAGCAAACTGCTCACCAATTTACACAGCAGATCAATTATTTAGTGGCGCTGCCAGAAGGTTACGATAAGGATTCGACTATACAATGGCCACTGGTCATATTTCTACATGGTAGCGGAGAAAGAGGGAATGACCTGGAAAAAGTAAAAAAGAATGGACCCCCTAAACTGGTGGACCAAGGCAAAAAGTTTCCTTTTATCCTGGTATCGCCGCAAGCTGGCCCCGAAGCTGGTTGGGATTCGGAAACCTTGTACAGGCTGGAACAATACCTGAAGAAAGAATACCGGGTAAATAGTGAGAAGGTATACCTGACCGGTTTAAGTATGGGAGGTTATGGCACATGGGATTTGGCTATGAAGCACCCGGAAGAATTTGCTGCCATTGCGCCTATTTGTGGAGGAGGAGATGCCTCCACTGCATGGAAATTGCGTAACATACCTATCTGGTGTTTTCATGGAGCAAAAGATAATGTAGTACCACTGGCTGCCAGCGAAAACATGGTGAAGGCTGCTAAGGCATATAATCCCGAAGTAAGATTTACTATTTACCCCAATGCCAACCATAATAGCTGGGATGCCAGTTATGATAATGATTCTTTGTACACCTGGCTACTTTCAAAAAAAAGATTTACTTATAAAGAAGTACCGGTCAAAACCACTATCCTGAGATCCTATACCGGGAAGTATATTGGCCCTGACCAGGATACGGTAACACTTGTCGTTGATAAAAGCCAATTGATAGCCAGGCCTGGAAGAGACACTGTGCCCTTAAAACCTGCAGCCAATAATCTTTTCTTTATTGACGCGACTAAGCAAATGGACATTCGCTTCCAGCAAAACAAAAAGGGAACCGGCTCTTTCCTATTCATGGGCGATAGGAAATTATTGTATAAAAAGATCTGATGGCTGATCAGGGGTTGCCGGGAACAGGTTCGACGGGCACCAATACCAATTGGTCAAATAATTTCCTGATAGCTTCTGCAGGATTAGCACAAAAACCAGGATGCACCTTGGAGGTTTGTACTATGGTGCTGCGGGTGGCCGTTAGCCACCTGAAACGTGAGGCCAGGTCAAGCCTGGCAATAGGTCCGCCTGCGGTTTCCCCTTTTGATATATTTTCAAAGGCCCGCAGGTGATGCTCAATATCCAGAATATCCAATGATGGATTCAAAGCTTTTAATCGTGAACTATCCAGGGCAAAGATGGTTTGCAGGAATTTGGCCTCCCTGGAATATAGTATGATGCCCACGTTAATAAATTCCTCCCGTTCCACCTTCGGCACAACGCGGATCACAGCGTACTCAAACAATTGCTTTTCTTGCATGTTGTGCTTCTTTTAAAAATACCTCAGCATGAGATAAACGCTTCAATAGAAAATCTTCATACACCTTACGGTTGGCTTCAGCATCCGCCAGGGATTCAAATACCAGCCATTCAGCAGGTATAAAGCTAATAATAGTCCTTATTTTTTCTGGTGTCAACAGTTGCAGGAAATGTTCATTAACCTCTTCAAGCCTGGATGCCCATGGCAACATCACATGGTCTTTCACCTGCACAAAGGGTCGTTCGGCCTGTTGCTTCCAGTTATCCCAGGAATGGTGGAAATAAAAAGAAGCCCCATGATCTATCAGCCATAGCTCTTTTTTCCACATCAGCATATTGGTATTGCGGACCGTACGGTCCACATTGGTGATCAGGCAGTCGAGCCATACCACCTTCGATGCCAATAAAGAGTCAGGTGCATTTACGCCAGGATCAAAAGTGATAGCACCTGAAAGATAATGCAGGCCCAGGTTCAGCCCTTCACTAAACTTGAGCAGGTCCTGTATCTCTTCATCGGGCTCTGTACGTCCGAAGGCAGGATCTACTACCGCAAAAACAATCTCCGGAACCCTAAAGCCCAGGGTTCTCGCGATCTCTCCACCTATTAGCTCGGCTATCAATGCCTTAATACCCTGGCCAGCGCCTCTGAACTTTAATACATACAGAAAGCCATCATCGGCTTCCACTATGGCTGGCAAAGAGCCACCCTCCCTCAATGGGGTTACGTAACGGGTAACATCAACTGTTCTTATGATTGGGGAATTTATCTCCATGTAGATGGGTATCTGCAATAACCGAAAAGGGAAATTAAGACTTATTTAAAAAGGGGCCTTGCTAATATTGACTACCAGGCAGGGTAATCCGAAAAACAATAAAATATACCTTCCAATTAATGTTATTAGAACTAAGTGGTTTGGAACTCAATTACTACAAAAGCCGGTCCCATGATCATCCGGCTATACCCTTGTTAAAGGAAACACTTTCCACCCAGGCTTTCACTTCCGGAACCGTTTTATTCATCTTGCGTGATAATCTTTCCAATAATTCCTTTTCACCTCCGGGTTTTAATTCCAGGTCTTCATCTGTCAAATCCATATTTACTTCCTTAAGCATTTCCTTTACCTCTTCCCAGGGAGCATCCAGCTTTAATTGATAATTATCCATGTTGTCGATTTTAGCCACTCAAAGTTAGCCCATCTGGAATGGTGAAAAAAGAATAAATCAATTACTGCAATAGGAGGTCTCAGGAAAGAAGTTTTCAATAAATCAATCTAGAATACAAGACATGGAAAGGCAGTCCAATTTTTACTTATTTATCTCTTCCCAATAGATTATGAGGCAGTTATCGTATATGTGGTTGACCCAGGTGTTTCATGGTTCTTAGGTGCGAACCAATGGCAATAGAAACTGTGGCAAAAGAATGATAGGGCAGATCGAAATCCTGGCAATGACGCTTAACTATTTTGCTAAGTGCCGGGTAGTGAATATGACTGATCCGGGGAAATAAGTGATGTTCAATTTGGTAATTAAGTCCTCCCACGGCCCAGGAAATAAACTTATTATGCGGCGCAAAATTAGCTGTGGTCTTTATCTGGTGCACCGCCCACTCTGTTTCAATCATCTTATCATCTATACCTATGGATTCAAATTCAGGCCCTTCTACTGCATGTGCCAATTGAAAAACAAAAGAAATGACCACACCTGTAACTATTCCCATAGTCAGATATCCGATCAGCCATGCAAGAGGCCCTACACAAAGAATAGGTATCAATACATAAAACACCAAATACAAAGATTTACTAAGCCAAAATGTAAAGTGTTCCTTAACACTCATATGCTGAAGTGGCGTATTATGGATCTTCCTGGTGAAATATTTTTCAAAATCCCGGACACCTACCCACATAAACAAGGTCAGTGCATAAGCCACAGTTACATATATGTGCTGGTAACGATGATATGGTTTCCATTCCTGCGATGGGCTCTGGCGTAATAATTTACTTTGGGCAATGTCATCGTCTACCCCCGCAATATTAGTATAGGTATGATGAAGGATGTTATGCTTCTGCTTCCAAAAAAATGCATTTCCTCCAATAGCATTCAATGACAGCCCCAATAGATTATTCAACCACTTCTTACTGGAATAACTGCCGTGGCAGGCATCATGCATCACATTAAACCCGATGCTTGAAAGAGTGAGTCCCAGGAGTGCACAAAGCAAAAGGGCTACTGCAACAGGCAAATGAAATACCATGAGACTTACATATATGCCAATGGCAGCTGGAATTAAGACCAGGGATTTTGAATAAAGACGCCAGTTACCAGTTTTCTTCAGATCATGAGTGGCAAAATACTCTTCTACTGAAAGCTTAAGCGATTGGAAAAAAACATTGTTAGAATTATCAAAAGAGACTTTTTTCATAGGTTCCCAGGCGTTATTATAGAATTTAATTGAATGGTAAGATAGGCAATAAAAGAGATTCGTAATGTTAAGTAAAAGGTAACCAGACAAATGTTGGGAAGAAAATATGATAGTATCTCACATGCAAGCCTGAACTAATTGGGCAGTTCAAGGAGCTTTTTGGTGGACAGCACTTTTTTAAATTGAACAATAAAGCGTCGTATGCTTATTTCACGTTGGCTGCTTTTTTTATACAGTTCGTTGGTCTTTTCATATACAGATTCCTGCACTTTTTTAAGATCTTCCAGCAAGGGATTCTCCCTGGCGTCATTACCATATTCCCTGGCAATGGCCAGGGCTTCATAAAATAACAACTCTACTTTCAGGAATGCACTTTCCTTACTTCCCAGGATGCCTACCTCCTTACGTATTTCTTCCAGGCGCTTTTTATGCGAGTCTGTTAATTTCAATGTCATAGTAATAATTTCGCTGAGGTGACATCTTCATCTTTGTCATTCGGCGCCTCTTCCACGTTCAGTCTTTTCCCGGCAAATAATTTACCATGCAAACTAATGATGGCCTGTTTGGCTTGCACACTGACTGGCATTTTGATCATAGCCCGCCCCCTGGACCTATTATTCAACTTATCCCTTATAATGTCTATAGAACCCACTTCCCCATAAGGTGAAAACAATCGCTGGAGATCGGATTCAATAAGATTAAGATTCATATTGCTTACCTGGATATTCATATATTTTATTGAGTAAGTAATGAGTAAAGCAGGTTAGTAATAATGATCAAAAGAAATCGGGATCATGTACCAGGATGCTATGCTCACGGACGGAATGTTTTAAAGGTACCCCTAATATTCCACAATAAAGTCTCTGTTATTTTACATGCTCAGGTATGGATTGTATTTATATCACAATGATCAGTATCATTCTATATTCCATCATACACTAATATTTCTATATACAATATCCTATCCACCGAATTAGTTAATGAATGGTACTAATAAAGTTTATCCCTTTTTATTATCGTACCTTTGACATCAATTGCGTAAGCGCTGAACATTAGTATTGGATCTTCCTTATTTTTCTATTCTCTACTCCTTTCCGCTTTCTCAAATTTTATTACACTTTTAATCATTACATCGTATGAACATTTACATTGCTAATTTAGATACCAGGTGGAAGGATTCAGATCTGAAAAATCTCTTTGTTCCTCATGGACAAGTGGATACAGCCGAGATATCCTTTGATTCTTTTACGGACCTTTCACGTGGATTTGGATATGTAGAAATGCCTAATGAAGAGGAAGCTCAAAAAGCCATCAATACTCTTCATGAAACAGAAGTGAATGGCAAAAAGATCACAGTACAACAGGCAGAACCTAAAAATATTCGTAAGGGATCTTACAAAGTAGGCAATGGTGCTGTGAACATGTACCGATTCAAAAAGAATTAAGTACAAATATCATTTGCCTGTTTGCTGCAAGAACTGCAGTGACCAGGCATGATTAAAAGCGGTTTAGCCATCTGTAATCGTCACAATTCCATTACAGGTTTAATGATGTTCCTTTCTATTTTAGTGGAGATGGATGCCTGGTATTGTGACGCTATTAAAAAATAAAGCCCTCAAATTATTGAGAGCTTCCTAAAAACCATCTATTAATTAGTTTTTATAAAATCTTATAACCAGGAAGTGCATTATACGCCTTTCTTCACATTAACCGCATTCAGCCCCTTAGGTCCGTTTTCAACTTCAAAGCTTACCTTATCCTGCTCATAAATAGCTTCCGTTAATTGATTCACATGCACAAACACACGTTCCCCCGTCTTTGAATCATTAATAAATCCAAATCCTTTTGATTCGTTGAAAAAGGTGACCACCCCTGTATGGATGGGATCTTCTTCTTCAGCCTGGTACTTGGGAACACCTATTTGCATATCCTCCACATTGAATACCTTTTTCTTCTTTGGATCAGGAGGAGTACTGGTGATGTTGCCATCTTCATCAATATAGGCCATCATATCATCCAAAGATTTCTTACCTGAATTCGCCTTTCTTTCTTCCATCTTTTCCCGCTTCTCCTGGCGTTGCTTTAAACGTTTCTTTTCTTTTTCTTTTTTACCAAATGTTTCTTTTGATTTCGCCATATCTGTTTTTTAAGTTACAAATTGAGAACCGCTCTTACCGGTCCCCATTCTTTAATGAGTTAATGAATAATGTATATATCGCTTGTTTTAAATAAAAAGCCCCCGTATGGAGGCTTATATAAAAAATCTTACCACTTTTTCCTAAAACCGCCTCCGTTGTCATTTCGGAAAGAGCCGCCGCCACCAGTTCTGGCAGGCCTGTCTTCTTTAGGCCTGGCTTCCATCACCTTAATGGTTCTGCCTTCTACTTCGCCATTGTCCAGCTCAGCTATAGCTGTTTTAGCTGCATTGTCATCCGGCATCTCCACAAAGCCAAATCCTCTGGACTTGCCTGTGAATTTATCGCTGATGACCTTGGCAGAGGTTACTTCCCCATAAGGAGTGAAAAATCCCTTTAGGTCTTCATCCTGAATGTTGAAGCCTAAGTTTGAGACATAAATGTTCATACTTGATGTTTAATGATTAAGAATGATCTGAGAATAGCAACAAGTAAGGGACTAACTAAGATGCAGATAGAGCAGAATAATTAACGATTACTAATGCGAGGCTCAAATAATACCGTAAAGATAACCTTAAAATCCCAGTATTATAGCCAAGTGATTCATAAAGTCCTTTTCAAAACTACCATCGTTCATGCATACTGGTGATGCTTAGTTACTTAGGGTACGGAGCATATTTCTGCCCTGCCGGGAAAAAGCCCAATTTATTCATGTCACAATTATTGATGGGTTTACTTACTAATTCTTATGATAATCGCACCTTTACCAATAAATAACCAAGAGTATGACAGGAGCACAAAAAATAGCATTGGTAACCGGCGCAAGCCGGGGATTGGGAAAAGATATGGCCATCAGCCTGGCCAGCAAGGGAAATGACGTGATCCTCACCTATCGCACCAATGAGGAGGAAGCCAGTAATGTGGCGGCAAATATCCAGTCCATGGGCAGGAAGGCTGCGGTACTTTCTTTGGATATGTCCCACCCAGACACCCTGGATCAATTTATAAACTCCCTTAAAGGAGTACTTCAATCGGTATGGCAAACGAACACTTTTGACTTCCTTGTAAATAATGCAGGCATGGGTGCTACCATTCCATTTGAACAGGTAACAGAAGACCAGTTTGACGAGTTCATGAATGTACATTTCAAAGGGGTTTATTTTCTAACCCAGAAATGTGTACCGCTCATCAACCCGGGCGGAAGGATCATAAACATTTCATCAGGCACTACCCGTTTCAGTAACCCTGGTTATTCCATCTATGCTTCCATGAAAGGAGCCATTGAAGTATTTACCCGTTACATTGCCAAAGAACTGGGATCTAAGGGTATTGCGGCCAACGTAGTAGCTCCCGGACCAATAGAGACAGATTTCAACAGTGCTGCCATCCGCAATAACCCTAACCTAAAAGGCATGTTAAGCTCATTAACTCCCCTGGGCAGGGTGGGCACAGCTGAAGACATAGGAGGCGTAGTGGCCTTTTTGTGTAGCGAAGAAGCACGCTGGATCAATGGGCAGAGAATTGAAGTGAGTGGAGGCATCAACTCATGATCAATCCATTGGTAGATATTACATTGCAGGTAACCCTGGAGGGTACACCCCAAGGAGTGTTATTTGGACTTCAAAAAGGCAGCGGCAGCCATTATGAAACCATTGAACCCAAAATGGGAAATGGAAGTTCCATTCAGATGACCTGTAGCATCAGGCTTAAAAAAGATCAAAAAGGCGATATGGACTTTTCCGGACCCTTTGTTCAGGGACCTAACGGGGTGCGCTTTATTTATGTAGATATTGGCACTGCTGCGGGCCAGCATAACATTGAATGGAGCCGGCGCCTGAAGATACCTTTATCCGGGTACCTGCTTGCAGGTAAAGATCCTGCCTCCATTCCTTCCGAATCTGTCTTTGGTGTAACCATTAACGCCATTGGGAAAGATGGAAGCCCTGCCTGTGGCACCGTGAAGAACTTTGATGGCTGGAAAATGGTTAACGAACATGGTTAGGTGCTTTCTACTTTTTTCCAGGCTTCAAACCACCGGGTTCATACTACCAACATAACAAATCATCCACTACCTATACCAGCCTATCAGCCCTATCTTTATCTTAGTAAAAACTGCCATGAGACAAAAATTAATTCTATCCCTACTTTCCATACAGTTTGCTGTAGCTTCCTTTGGCCAGGTCAACGATAGTGTGCGCCTATTTATAGACAGTGCCTTAAATATCATGCAACATAGATCACTGTTCGCATCACCCTTAAATTGGGATGTCATTCGCGATAGTACCCATAAAATAGCTGCTAACGCCAACAACTATGTGGAGGCCGCTCCGGCCATTCAGTTTGCCTTTAATCTTTTGCAGGACAAACATGGATGGCTGGAATTAAATGGCGTGCAATATTTCAACCCATTTGTAAAAAGAGATAACAGCCGGATCAATGAACAAACCCTGAAGGCTATTGTAAGAGCTCCTATAAAGAGTCGCATATTGGAAAAGGGCTATGCATACCTCTCCATACCTTTTACCAATGGACAAACCAGGGAAAAGATGAATGCATTTGCCCAGCAGGTGCAGGACTCATTGTGCAAGGTGGTCAACCCTAACACTAAAGGATTGGTGATTGATCTCAGGCTTAATGGCGGTGGCAATGTATTTCCTATGATCATAGGTATAGTCAATGTGCTTGGAGATGGCAGTTATACCGAATCTGTCAACAGCCTGGGGGAGAAAGAAGGTGAATTGGTCATTAAGGGCCAGCAGATCACACTGCTGGATACTATCATAGTGAAATTGCAAAAAAGCTGTGGTGACCTCACCCGTTTGCCGGTGGTGGTATTGACAGGTCCGGCCACGGGAAGTTCAGGAGAGCAGCTGGCTATCATTCTTTCCATAAGAAAAAACACTATTCTTATGGGGGAGCCTACTGCCGGATATACAACAGGCAACAATGGTTTTCTGCTTCCTGGTACTGATAACGGTATTGTAATAGGCGAATCCTATACAAGGGATAAAAACGGTACTGTATATCTTGGCGAGGTCCACCCTGCTATCACCATCACGGGCGGCGACAATTTCATGGATCTGTTACAGGACAAAAAGATACAGACTGCCTTACAATGGCTGAAAAAGCAGCCCACCACTTCACGATACCATAAGAAATAACCAGGGAGGATTATCATTTTTTCTCCAGTAGTTCCCTCCTACCAAAAGCTTACCATGGCTTTTCGACATTTATGCTGTTTGGTGCATTAACCTCATCCATACTTATTGTCATAATAATAAAATGAGTTGGTACAAATATGCTCTAACTTTATAAGGACCATTTTCAGTATCTCCAACCCTTAAACCTTCAATTATGAATACTGAACTTACTGCCGGAAAAGCTTCTTCATCCACCGTGCAACTTAATCCTTCCAAGATCATGCAGGTGGGCATGGGATTCTGGGCTTCCAAGGCTCTTTTAACGGCTATGCATTTTGACCTTTTCACCTTGCTGGCACCACAGCCTTTATCAGCAAATGACATTAAAGAAAAGCTATCCTTCAAGGCCTCTATTCGCCACGTGTATGACTGGCTGGACACACTGGTTTCTCTTGGCTTCCTGGAAAGAAAGGGCCTGGTGGAATCAGCCCTGTATGCAAATGCTGAAGACACCGACTTTTTCCTCGACAAGAAAAAACCCGGTTACATGGGCGGCATTCTCGAAATGGCCAATAACAGGTTGTACCAGCATTGGTCACACCTGGAGGAAGCCTTGCTCACCGGCACGCAGCAAAACGAGAATAGGGATGATCCCCATGGCAATATGGATTTCTTTACCAGGTTATACCAGGACCCTGTAAAGCTCCAGGAATTTGCCAACGCCATGAGCGGTATTCAAACTAGCAACTTCATAGTTCTTTCCACTAAATTCAACTTTGACAATTATGCCCGTCTGCTCGATGTGGGAGGTGCTGACGGATGGTTAAGCATCCAGGTATGCCTGCACCATACGGACATTCAATGCACCACCTTCGATCTGCCCCCGTTAGAACCTGTGGCCAAAAAGAAGATCGCCTCATATGGCCTGGAAGACCGCATACATTTCCTGGGTGGCGATTTTTTAAAGGACGATCTTCCACAGGCTGATATTGTGGTCATGGGCAATATACTTCATGGGCTCAACGAAGATCTGAAACAGCAACTGGTGAATAAGGTGTACGGTATATTACCCGCAGGCGGCGCTTTTATGACGGTGGAAAATATCATTGATAATGAAAGAAAACAAAACACGTTTGGCCTTTTAATGAGCCTGAATATGTTGATAGAAAATGGTGACGCCTTTGATTACACCATGGATGACTTCAATAAATGGACAACCGCTGCCGGGTTTAGCCGCACAGAAATACTTCCATTGGCAGGGCCCACCAGTGCAGCCATAGCTTATAAATAAAAGATTCAGAAACTGTTTCGCGTTGTAAGCCATACCCCCTGATAGCTCCGGAGCTGAGGCAAAAGAGGTAACCAATTACCTGTCTTTATTCTATTGCCCTTTTAAAACTTCCCCTATCGAAATGCTTTTCGGCTATCCAACCCAGGTATTCATATTTCATCACTCTAAACCAAAATGTATGAAACTTATCACCAGGTTTATTTTTATCATCATGGGCCTTATGGCTTTCCAGGCTGAAAGCTATGGCCAGCAAAACAAGATCTCGGGTGTCATCTTTACCAGTTCTTCCAATGAGGCGCTTAGCTCTTTACAGCAGGGAATGAAGTTCTTTGATCAGAACGAGAACAAGAAAGCCCGTGAGTATTTTCAAAAAGCAGTTCAACAAGATCCCAGGCTGACCATGGGCTATTTGCTGCTCGCCGATCAATCCAACACTCCAGGTGATTTTGTCAAATACCTGGACCAGGCGAAAGAGAACCTGGCCAATGCCAGTGAATGGGAGAAGTTGTATTATGCCTATATGGAGACCTTCCTGAATGATGATATGAATAAACGAATACAGACCGCACAGCAAATGGTTTCTAAGTTTCCCGATGTGCCCCGTGCCTATGTCATGCTGGGCAATGCCTATGCGGCTACCAATAATTTTACGCATGCACGGCTCAACTACCAGAAAGCAGTAAGTATGGATCCAAAATCTACAGTGGCCTATTCTCCCTTAAGTAATTCATTCCTGTTCCAATCGCCCAAGGATTTCAAACAGGCACAGGTAAATGCCCAAAAGCTTACAGAGCTCGCCCCTGAAAGTTCCGGTGCCTTTATCATGCTGGGAGATACTTACCGGGCACAAAATGATTTGCAAAAAGCGTATGAGGCCTATTCGAAAGCTGTCATGCTGGATCCAGAATCACCTTCAGCCCTATACAAAAGAGGCCATGCCCAGACATTTTTAGGGGAATACGAAAAAGCAAGGGCCGATTACCAGCAGGCGGGTTCATTAGACCTTTCTCCCGGGTTTGCATTACAGTGCATTGCTTTCACTTACCTATACCAGGATCAGCCGGAGAAAGCATTGAAGGTGCTGATAGATGAAGCCCAAAGAACAGGAGAAATGAAGGACGCCCACAGTGCAATGGCAGATAAGTTCCTCTTGCTTACCACAGCTGCACAAATAGCTTTTCATACCGGCCAGGCCAGCCAATTACAATCCATCGTAGAGATGATGGAGCCTGTGTCCGAGTCTATGGCTAATAGCGTTGGCACCAATGAAGCCAGGATCAATTTCCAAAGCAACATCCTGTATTGGAAAGGAATGACTAAAACTTTGAACAAAGACCTGATGAATGCTATGGCTAAAGCAAATGAAATGAAGAACATGGTAGAGCCCCTTCAAAATCCACGTAAGCTGGAATCATATGAAGAGTTACTGGGCCATATCAATTATTATGAAAAGAAATACAAAGATGCTGCAGATCATTTTGCCAAAACCAATCCATTGGATATGTATGACCGTTATTGGCTGGCTCGCTCGTATGAGGCAGCTGGAAAAAAAGAAAAAGCCATGGCCATCTACAAGGAAATAGCAGGCTATAATTTCAATGATGTAGGATTTGCCCTGATCAGGAATGATGTGAAGAACAGGCTATAAACAAAATTAAAAACACAGGACCTGCCTTTGAGGGCAGGTCCTTGTTATTGCTATCACCATCCTTTTGCTCAGGCCAGTGCCATGGCATGGGTTTCTTCTTTGGCATTAATTAGTGTCTCGTGATGACAAGCCTGCCAGGTGGTAAACCCACCCGAAAGGTTTTTTACGTTTTCAAAACCGCTTTGTTTCAGTATCCGGTAAGCCAGGTATCCCCTTAAACCTACCTGGCAATAAATATTGATGGCTGGATATTTCTTCAACACATCCAGGTGATTCCTTATTTCATCCACCGGGTAAGAGAGGGCGCCGGGGATATGCGCCTTATTAAATTCTTCACGGCTACGCACATCTATCAGCACACCATTTTCCCTGGCCTCTTCCACTTCATCCCAATAGAACAAAGAGAGTTGTCCGGCCAGGATATTCTCAGCCACAAATCCTGCAATATTCACGGGATCTTTGGCAGAGGAGAACGGAGGGGCATAAGCATGTTCAAATTCTGTCAATTCATGTATGCTGCTTTCCCGTTTGATAGCAGAAGCCAAAAGGTCAAGGCGCTTATCCACTCCCTTATATCCTGCCACCTGTGCACCCAGCAACTGGCCACTACCCGGGGCAAAACACAGTTGAATACTCATTAGTTTGGCACCAGGGTAATAGCCTGCGTGAGATCCGCTATGGGTGGTAGAGACCAGGTGTTCTATACCGGCTGCCTGCAGATGTTTGGATGCCATGCCTGCCGTACCCACTGTCATATCAAACACTTTCACGATGGCGGTATTGATAGACCCATTATATTTCTGCACATTGCCCAGCACCAGGTTGTTGGCACAAATGCGGCCTTGCTTATTGGCCGGCCCCGCCAGGTAGGTGCTCATGGAGCGGCCCGTTAACGGGTTTGGAAATTCAATAGCATCACCTACTGCATAGATATTCGGGTCGGAGGTTTGCAGGTATTCATTGACCTTGATACCTTTCGATGGGCCCAGTTCCAGGCCTGCCATCTGAGCCAGCCTGGTATCAGGCCGCACACCTATGGACAGGATCACCACATCAGCCTCCAAAGGTTCCTGGTCCTTAAGATGAACCTGGAGGCCATCTGCCAAAGGACTGAACCCGGAAACTGTGGAGGACAGCATAAGGTCCACCCCTTTCGACCGGATATGCTGTTGAACTATAGCCGCAATGGGATAGTCTAATGGCGCCAGTACCTGGTTACCCATTTCAATGATGCTCACTTTCATACCCAGGTGGTGCAGGTTCTCGGCCATTTCCAGGCCAATGAACCCAGCCCCGATTATGACAGCATGTCCGGTTTTTTTGCTCGTAGCATATTCCTTGATTCTGTCCATATCCGGTACAGAACGAAGGGTAAAGATCCCTTCCAGGTCTATGCCCGGCAACGGCGGCCTGATGGGTTCGGCCCCTGGAGATAGAACCAATTTGTCGTAATGCTCCGTATAAGTAATACCGGAAACCAGGTTGGTCACCGTGATCTGCCTGGCGGTTGGATCAATAGTTTTTACCTCGGAATAGATCCTGACATCGATATTGAAACGGTGTTTAAAGCTGGCAATGGTTTGCACAAAAAGAAGGTCACGCTCCTTGATCACCTCACCTATATAGTAAGGCAATCCGCAATTGGCATAAGATACATACCCACCTTTTTCAAATAAAATGATCTCTGCTTTCTCATCCATTCGCCTGAGCCTGGCCGCCGTACTGGCGCCTCCAGCTACAGCTCCTATGATTAGGTATTTCATGGTCCAACCTGTTTGATACAAATGTCAACCCTTTCATAAACCTATTCCATGACATTGGTCACACCAGGCAATTATATGAACAGCCGCCTGGTTTTAGCCTGGTAAACGGTCCATTTAATTAGCCTCCACTACCTATATCAACACTAATAATTTATTTACTTATTAATTTCAGGTAAACGAATAAATAATATTGAATTTCAATAGATTACATTAACACTATTTTTGGATCAAACCAATACCGGGACTAACCACCTCATACAAAAAATTGCAGGTGAAGCTTAGAATCTACCTCAAGCAAATTGCTTTCTTTTTACAGCCAGCCCGGAAGTTTCCTTTCCAGGATTGCCTGTAATGCTGCTTACAAGAACGGATCATCCAACAACCATTTGACCCCGTAGGAGAACCCAGCTTAAGACGAGGATGAAACATAGATATTCCATAGATGAGCCATAGATATTCCATAGATATTCCAATGATATAAGGGTTGGAATATCTATGGAATATCCTTGGGATAATTATTGGATTATCCTGGGTGATGATGCCCGGGAACCTATCGTACCTAGACGATCACCTTTGAGTTGCACCATCCATGCCTGTCACCTATTCCAGGG
>JAEZLJ010000012.1 GCA_023415275.1 Bacteroidota bacterium | reverse complement strand
GGATAATGATCTGCCCTTCCTGGAAAGGGTGGTCATGAAATTCCATTTCTGGCTTAAAGAAATCTCTTTGTCAGAAGAAAGAGGATTTGGATTGGACCCAAGCAATGTTACCGTGGAAAAGTTCCCGCTTATTGTAGCACCGGTTACTAACCTGAAATTGAAACGGATTGAAGACTAATTAACCTGTCTTTTCCTAAAGATTCAAATAACTGCATTGCCTCATTTCATTTATTATATAGCGGGGGCCATAGGGCTGCTGACAGCAGCCGTGTATTTCCTGCAGGACTTCTTCATATTTAAACCCGAAAAGCTTAAAGCAGATTTCCAATTCAAATATGATATTCCTTTTAAGGAATTAAACTTTGAAATAGAGCCAGGTGTACAGATTAATGGACTGCACTTTTTCCGGCCCGATCCAAAAGGTCTTATCCTTTATTTCCATGGAAATACCAGGAGCATAAAAGGCTGGGCAAAATATGCCAGGGATTTTTACCGGTATGATTATGATGTGATCCTGGTTGACTACAGGGGGTTCGGGAAAAGCACCGGCCCCAGGGGGGAAAAGGAAATGCTGGATGATATGCAGTTCATCTACCGTTCCTTAATGCAACAATACACTGAAGATCATTTAATAGTTTATGGCCGCAGCCTCGGAAGCGGTTTTGCCGCCAAGGTAGCCTCCGATAATCATCCCAGGTACCTGATCCTGGACTCACCCTATTATAACTTCAAAAAAGTGATAGAACGCTTTTTACCCATCCTACCTATCAGGTTTGTGTTACGCTATCATTTACGCACAGACAGGTGGATTGCCAAAGTAACTTGTCCTATTTATATTTTGCATGGAACAAAGGACCGCTTAATACCTATTTCACACAGCGAAGACCTTCAAAAGATCAATCCTAAAAGAATAACGCTTATCCGCATCCATGGCGGAAGACACAATAATCTTCCAGAATTCGATGAATACCACAATTTTATACGCGATATACTTAAATATTGACGCTCCCAAATAGATTGCATTACTCACTGCTTTTTTCTATATTGGTGCCCAAAACTGTTGTGGCTCTATTGTTAATATACGTTTAAAGCCAGTTGTACCGTGTAACATTTGCAGCCTGTTTTAAATCCAATATATAAAACCAGACTATGTACAAACTCTACTTATTCCTGATTGTTCTTTCCCTTTACGTTCCTGGCTGCAAATCAGCCAATAAAGCTTACCAGAAAGGAGATTATGCCGATGCCATTGAGTTGGGAGTAAAAAAGCTCCAAAAGGATCCTAATGATTATGAAACCAAAGAAATCATTCAGAATTCTTATACCTATGCTATAAATGAAGGGGAAAACCAGGTACGGAATCTCTCCAACAGCAGCGATGATAACCGCTATGAGAAAATATACCAGGCCTATATAAGAATGCAGGACCTCTATCAAACCATACACGCCTATCCTGTGCCTGCAAAGCTTATTAAAACAAAGGATTACTCTGATTACATAGAAACCTATCGCAATAAGATCGCAGACCTACATATAGAAAGGGCAGAAAAATGGATGGCATCCGAAACCAAAGAATCATACAGGGAGGCATACAAAGAGTTGGCAACCGCTGTTCGTTACAGGCCTAATGATTTTGAACTTCAAAGGAAGAAGGATACAGTTTATAACCGGGCTTTGACCAAGGTTATAGTATTACCCATGCAGAATTATGGCGGGTACCAATTTGCCAGTACAAGCCAGGTACAGAATTTTCAAACTGATATCATCAATACCCTGTCTTATAGCCTGAATAATGAGTTTGTAAAATTTTACTCGCAATGGGAATCAAAGAATAAGAACATTACACCAGACCAGGTATTGGAATTGAACTTAAGCCGGCTTTCTTTTGGACTTCCTAATGATAATAAAAGTTCCAGGGAAGTTTCCAAAGAGGTGGTAATCAAAGAAACTGTTTACAAACCGGATTCTGTTATCAAACAATATGGCACTGTGAAGGCAAAGATCAACACTATAAAAAGAACCCTGTCCTCAGAAGGCGACCTGGTAATAACCATCCGTGATGCGCAAGGAAAAACCTTGTGGAATGACCGATTTACAGGTGAACATAGCTGGAAGACAGAATTTGCCAGTTATACAGGTGATGAAAGGGCATTAAGTGATAGCGATAGAACACTTTTAAATAAAGAGGAAGCCACCCCTCCTTCCAAAGAACAGATCACTAAAGAATTATTCAAGCAAATTCAAAATGATCTTTCCAATCGTTTAAGAACTTATTACAGCAGGTAATCATTGCCTGTTCATAAAGGAGAATGCCCGGGAAATCCCGGGCATTCTCCTTTATATATTTTTAATCATCAATTTTGACACATGAAAAAGGGATGGAAAAGCAAATGGCTTTATGGAATCATCATATTGACCTCCATCTATTTCATCATTGGAGTGCTTTTATACTTTATCCAGGACCTTTTCCTATTCCATCCCAAATCATTAAAACCTGATCATAAATTTGCTTTTACCCAGGCTTACCAGGAAGAAAACATCCTTATAAACGGAAGAAACCTGAGTATTATAAAATTCAATCCTGCCATTCAGCCCAAAGGCATTGTGCTGTTTTTTCATGGCAATATGGAGAATGTGGAACATTACAAACAATACCCCTCCATATTTACCAGCCAGGGTTATTCCACCTGGATGATCGATTATCCTGGATTTGGAAAATCTACTGGCAAAAGAACGGAAAACATAATGTACCAGGATGCCTCATTGATGTATGACCAGGCAGTTAAATTATACCAGCCTTCTCAAATATTGGTCTATGGCAAATCTATTGGCACAGGCGTAGCAGCTTACCTGGCCTCAGTCAGAAAGATCGACCAGTTGATATTAGAATCGCCCTATTATGGTA
>JAEZLJ010000133.1 GCA_023415275.1 Bacteroidota bacterium | reverse complement strand
GTTTAATCTTTCTATGGATAGCAACACGCCTCCCAGATGAGGCAGGGCACCCCCACTTAAACCTGTACCTGCTCCACGTGGTGTTACAGGGATCTTATACTCATTACATAACTTTAAAATGCGGCTTATTTCTTCAGCGTTTGCCGGTTTAATGACCACATCAGGCAGGAAATGAAGGTCTTCAGTTTCATCAGAGGCATATTGATCAAGGGCTTCTTCATCTACCAACACATAGGGAGCACCTACAATATCTTTAAACTGCTCAAGATGAACAATAGCAGCGGGTGTTTTATCAATAGTAAACATGAACCAGTTATAATTGCTGTAAAAATCGTTTAAAAGAGCCAAAACTAAAAGCAAAAAACACAATGCAAGGCACTTAGCATGAAAAAGAAGCTGCCAGACCTGTTAAATACATCAGCGAGTAAGTACATACCCTTGCCAATTAAAATCAGCATCAGGTTATTAAAGCAATTAATAGGTTTTAAAGGTAGGACAAGGCGTCACCTTTTGTCCGCCCGGGCTAATCACGCCCTGCTTGATCAAGGAAAATTCAAATGCACCGCGGGAGTTGTTATAGTTCTTTAAAGAAGATATGGTAGCATCGTAGGTGAATGTAAAAGTATAATCCTTAAATCCCAGCCCCACCAAAGGAATAATGGCCTCCTTATGCCTGTAATAAGCGCCGGCTATCAACAGGTACTCACCATCTCCTGATAGATTATAATGGGCATTCATACCGCCTACCAGTTCTGATACATTGGATTGCCGCGTATAATAAATATTAGGATTGAGGATCACCTCATCATTCAATTTAAAGCTACCATTCAAAAAGCCTATGTAACGCATAGGAACCCGGTTATCTACTCCAGTTGCCTCAGTTGAAAAGAAAGATTCATGAGGGCGGTTTACATGATGAACAGAGAATCCTGTATTGACATAGATACTTGGCGTAGGGAAATAGGCATAGTTCATCCCCACCTGCATGTCCAGGTAACTTATATTATTGTTATCAAGAAATACACTGGTAGGTAGCTTGCTGTCGAAAAATTTACCGTCAAACTGGTCAGGGAACTTCAGGTTGGACACATTGATCTGCTTATTGGACATACCCACATTGAACCCGAGGCTTAACAAACTGGAATACCCGAGCAACTGGTGATAAGCTACCGATCCATACAACTTGGTGGAAGTAAGATTGCCACTTCCGGCCACATCTCTCAAAATAACACCTCCCAGGCCTATCCAGCCGTTTTCAAACTTATTCTTCATCACCTGCACATCGCCAAAAGCGCTCATGGTTTTATAGGGTACTGACATGATCGTTGACCATTGATCGCGGTAATTGATACCTAACCTATAATCGCCGTCAGGGATGAATCCTGTATTGGCAGGGTTAGTGGTCAGGGGTGAATTAAAGAATTGGGAGAAATGAAGATCCTGCGCATAGCTTCCCGGGGCCAGGAACATAGCGCTGATCAATAAGGTCCATATGTAGATTATATGTTTCATTTGCACATTTTCATATTGAACTTGCACAGTCTTACCTGATCAATGTAATATCTCCTTTCCTGGTCGTTTTTGTCCCGTCAGAAAACTCGGCTTCTATTGTATAGGCATATACATCCATAGGGAGCAGTTTACCATTTAAGCGTCCATCCCAGCCAATGCGTTTGTCATTGGTTTCAAAGACCTTCTCGCCCCAACGCGCCCAGATGGTAAATTTCATCTTTGCAATTCCAAAGCCACGGGCAAATACCTTACTGTTCACATCCCCGCTGTTAGGTGTAAAGGCATTAGGCACATCAAGCGCAGGTTCAATTAATGTGCTGACATCCTTACAAACCGTATCCGCACACCCAGCCACATTATAAGCTATAAGACAAGCATGGTAGGTGTTGGTAGCATTGTATTCATGTTGTATTATGGACCGTGTAGTGGTCAACAAGGAATCTCCATCTCCAAACAACCATTTAAAACGGACCGCATCGGCGCTTGACAGGTTGGTGAATGATATAGGCGTATTGACCACAGGTGGCTGAGGAGTAGCAGAGAAATCAGCCGTTGGATTGGCATAAATGGTAATGCTTGATGTCTTAGTATCTGTGATATTACAGGTAGCCGAATCCACAGCGGTCAATGTAATGGTATAAGTTCCGGGGTTCACATATAAATGAGTTGGACTCACATCATTGGAAGTGCTGCCGTCACCAAAGTCCCAGGTAAACTGGGAACCTCCCGCTGATATATTATTAAAGCTGGCTTCATAAGGGGCGCATCCAGTGGCCGCGGTTTCGAAATCAGCTTTTACCAATGCTGCCACACGGATCTGTTTCACTACGATGTCCGGTGAGTTACAATAGGCATCATCGTTTAATATCAGCTTTACCGTATAGGTTCCCGGTGATGCATAGGTATGGAACACCTGGCCGGTGCCCGCAGTCACCCTGGGTGTATTGTCACCAAAATCCCAGGTAAAGGTATTGGGCTTGAAAGGTGTCGAAGCCGGTGCCACAGAAAGATTGTCAAACTGGTATTTAAAGGCTGTACAGGGGTCCAGCTTTTTGGAACTAAAATCCAAATTGGCTTGCACATCTCCTACCTTAATGTTCATGTAAGACGTATCCCGGATATTACAGGTAGTGGAGTCAATAGCCACCAGCATCACCCGGTAAACGCCAACAGCATTATAGGTATGGCTTAAACCCGGAGTAGTTGAAGTGACCTGCGGACTTCCATCTCCAAAATTCCATTCATAGCTCACTGCCAATTGGGCTGTGTCAGTAAAGTCCACCTTCAGTGGCACACAACCTGAAGTATCCCTCGCCACTCCATTGATAAAAGATTGAATGCCGGAGCGCACGCCAGAGAACTCAAAAGAGATCTTTACCATGGCCAGGTTGCAGTTGGCACTGGCAGGCTTGGTAGGCGACCATGCTCCGGGGGTTGTTGGGAATGGCAGGTTATTACCGCAGTTGGCACAAATAGCCTGGTAGATTACACCATTCTGGTCAAACCGGCTGGTACCACCATCTACGTGGTCCCCGATTGAACCTGGAGCATTCTGACCAAAATAACTTCCATATAGTTGCGCTGCCGCATCTTTCTTTAATACAAAAAAGTAAAAGTCCTGGCCCAGGTGATTGGCAGTATTAATGTCTGGTGAACTTTTAATAGCATCAGATGTTACTGGCAGCCCCTGTGCTCCCGAACTCTTATAACGGGTATCAACAAGGCCTCCCCAGCCTGATACATACACATTCTCACAACGGTCTACCAGGAAGGCTACCGGCGAAATATCCGGGAAAGCATCCCCTTTACCAAAGCTGGTTGAATATACATATCCTGAAAGGTCCTTCTTTAACTTGGCGATAAACTGCTTACCATTCGCCTGGCTCCAGCCCGCATTCAAAATGGGCCACTTGCCGGTCGTCTGACCCATTACATATGGAAAACCAAACTTGTCGAATTTTAATCCATATACCTGGTCATCACCACCAGTGCCTAAGAATGTGCTCCTGATCAGGGTAGAACCATCATTGCTGATCTCTGATACAAATCCATCTATGCCGCCATTGCTTGATGGGCTAAGACTTCCGGATGTGTTGCCAAAACCACTATTACTCAGCGTTCCCCCTGCCACATATATGTTGGAAGTGATAGGGTCTATCGAGATCACATAGGCAGCATCATCTCCACTGCCGCCAATATAGGTGCTGAATAACAATGTAGAAAGGTCTGGTGTGAACTTAATCACCACACCATCCTGGCTACCACCAGAAGCCCCCTGGAATCCACCCTGTACCTTGAAATTATCAGAACGTGTGCAGGAGGCCAGGTAAATGTTTCCTGCATTATCCAGGTTCACTTCGCTGCGGCCTTCATCACCATAATTTTGTTGAAGCGAGCGGGCGCCACCTCCGCAGGCAGAAATATTAGCTCCGTCTTCCCCGGTGCCGCCAATGCGTGCCGATCCCACCAGTCCATTACCTGCAGCATTCAGCTTGGTGATCACAATGTCCCATGATCCTCCGGGACCAAATACAGGTACTGTAGTGGGGTACGATGTTCCACCCGCCCCTGGCAATGGCGAATCTGTTCTCCCTGCAATGATCAGGTCACCCCGGCTGTCAGTGATCAGGCTTTGTGGCATTTCGTTTCCGCTGCCTCCAAGGTAGGTAGCATACAACCGCGTGGTGCCATCAGGAGAAAGCTTGATAATTCCAATATCAAAACCACTGTTCCCAAAACAGGAACCACCATTACCAAAATCAGTATCATAAGCACCCGGTGATACAGGAAATCCTTGGGAGAAAACTATACCTCCCCCAAACATGCTTCCATCAGGTCCATAGGTGGCGGTAAAGCCCCAGTTATCCGCTGCACTTCCGGTGAACGAGCAAAAGATAAGTGTGGGATCTATGATCAGCGTGGAAGCAGGATCGTAGTCCTTGATATTGAAATGAACGGTATTGTTACGTAATACATATTTGGCAGGAACTTCCGTCTTGCCATTTTGCCTGTATTGAAAGCTGTAAGGCGAGAGTTCCTTCAGGTCTCCTACAGAAGTACCTATAACCAGCTCCTTATTTTTTATCCTGAGCTGGTTCACCCCGTCATATTTCAAAGCGATACTGGCAGGGTTGCCGCCGGGGTTCACAATGAGGTCATACTTCATGGTGCCATTGTCGGAATAGTAACGCACATCAATATTGGGATAAATATCCTTAACAGTAATGCCCTGGTAAGTCTTACAATTGGTGGCCCATTTAGAAGGGTCATTACCCAGGAAATAGTTACTAACAGTAACCAGTTCTTTATCTGGGAGCACCCTTGCCTTTGGATTGGCTCCTTCAAATTTTACTGTGTAGGCATGTGAGCGCAATACCAGGTTTCTCGCGGCATCCCTGTTGGCCTCATTAGCCCCACGGTTATGCGTGAAATTATGCAGCTGCTCCCAGTCGGAAGCATTGTTTTGAAGCACCGTAAATCCTTCCCTGTGTACGAAGAAGGCACCCGCGGACACCTTGCCCATGAACAGTACCTTCTGGTCCCATTGACCTTTGTTCTCAATAAATTCAATATTCTGGCTAAAGGAACTTATAGCAAGCAGGGTGGATAGCAGCAGAAGTATGTAGCTTTTAGGGTTCAATCTTTTCTAAATTAACTAATATTCCTCAAAATTGTTGTGTAAACAACCTGTTAAGAAATCCGGCTCCAGGGAGTTTTACCATGTAGTGACAGTAAATAGTTTTTCAGGGGTTGATTGGATGGTTCTTCCAATTCCGGGTCTCTATCAACCACTTGTTCCGCAATTTGTTTGGCTACTTCAAGAATCTGTTTGTCTTTGACAAGATCTGCCAGCCGGAAGTTTAAAACCCCACTTTGTTTTGTTCCTTCAATTTCTCCCGGACCGCGCAGCTCCAGATCTTTTTCTGCAATTTCAAAACCATTGTTGGTAAAGGTCATGATCTTGATCCTTTCCTTTGCCTCGTTTCCCAATTGGGATGAGGTAAGCAGTATACAGTAGCTCTTTTCAGCGCCCCTGCCCACCCTGCCTCTTAACTGGTGCAATTGCGACAAGCCGAATTTTTCCGCATTCTCAATGACCATTACTGTGGCATTGGGGACATTTACACCCACTTCTATCACCGTGGTACTCACCATGATCTGTGTATCCCCCGAAACAAACCGCTTCATATTGGTTTCTTTCTGATCAGCAGGTTGCCGGCCATGAACCATGCTAATCCAATATCTTGGCTCCGGGAAAAAAGCCTTCACATTTTCATAGCCACTCATCAGGTTCTCATAATCCAGCTTGGAGCTTTCCTCGATCAACGGGAATATGATATATACCTGCCTGCCTGTATCTATTTCCCCTCTTATAAAATCCATCACTTTTGTCCTGTACGTATCATAACGATGAACCGTGGTGATAGGTTGCCGTCCGGGTGGTAATTCATCCATAATACTATAGTCCAGGTCTCCGAATGCCGTCATGGCCAGTGTCCGGGGAATGGGGGTGGCCGTCATTACCAAAATGTGCGGAGGTATGCTTGCTTTTTTCCAGAGCGATGCCCGCTGTGCCACACCAAAGCGGTGTTGTTCATCAATAACGGCAAAACCCAGGTTCCTGAATTGAACCACTTCCTCTATCAGTGCATGTGTACCTACCAGGATGCTCAAATTGCCTTCAGCCAGGTCCTTCAATATTACCTTGCGTTCACTGGTAGGGGTAGAACCTGTTAGCAGCCTTACACCTATGGGCAAATCCTGCAACAAGGAACTGATGGAAGCAAAATGTTGCTGTGCCAGTATCTCTGTGGGCGCCATCATGCAGGCCTGGTAGCCATTGTCCACAGCCAGGAGCATAATCAGCAGGGCCACGATGGTCTTGCCACTGCCTACATCTCCCTGCAAAAGACGATTCATCTGGTGACCGCTACCTGTATCATTCCGAATTTCCTTGATCACCCTTTTTTGGGCCCCGGTCAGCTCAAAAGGCAAATGCTCTTTATAGAACGTATTAAAAAGCGATCCTACTTTCTCAAAGATCACTCCCTTCGACTTCCGGTGCCTGTCTGAACGCACTTTGGCCAGCCTCAGCTGGGTGATAAAGAATTCTTCAAACTTTAGCCTTCTTAAAGCCTGTTCATACAAGGGCTGTGATGTAGGAAAATGTATCTGCCGCAATGCCTGGTACCTTGGCATCAGCCTGAGCTTATCAATTATGGATTGCGGAAGATTTTCAGGTATTACGGCCTCGGTAAGGACAGCAAAAAGAGCAGCCGTCAGCTTACCTATCTGGCGCCCACTCAGGCCTTTTGCTTTTAGTTTTTCCGTGGTCGAATAGACAGGCTCCAGGAAGTCCTTGGTAGAAGTACCCAGGTTCTTCACCAACTCCATCTCGGGGTGAACAATCTGGGGCTTACCCATGAAAAAGCTGATCCTGCCAAACACATTATACAGCTCATTTTGCTTTAGGTTCTTTTCTATCCAGCTCACATTCTTGAACCAGGTAAGTTCCAGAACCCCGGTTTCGTCTGTCATGAAAGCTGTCAATCTCCTTCCGCTTCTCTCCCCTGCCATTTCATAATACCAAAGCTTGCCCTGCACCTGTGCAAAATCTATTGAAGGCGTCAGATCTGCTATACGCGTGATGCGCGTCTTGTCTATATGCCGGTAAGGAAAAAAGTTTAGCAGGTCACCATAGGTAAATATGCCCAATTCCTTTTTCAGCATATCTGCCTTTAGGGGTCCTACTCCCTTAAGATATTCTATCGGCTGTGCTAGTATGTTAGTAAGATTAGCTATTGGATGGGTTTGGACAAAAATAGCGACTTAGGAAATTGGATATAGGAAATATGCTTTCCCTTCTGAGATATTGACCTTCAGCATTTCTGCATGCACACCAGGGGACTTTATATTGCCGGTGCTAATGCCTGCTCTGGCCGCCCTTACAAAGTCGGTGGTTTACGATATATGCTCATATACCACCAGGTTGAAATGTAACAATATGGCCCCATATAACCGATTCAAAAAAGAAGTTTAAGCGATAAGCCGGGTGCCGTATGTAACCCTATACCTGTGTTTGTAGCAAAAGGATTCCTTTGAATTTCAAAATAGGCAGCAGCATTCATTGCTTTCCTTTTATTTTTTGCTGCACTGATAAATAAAGGAATGCTTCCAAGCATGGCTCCACCGCCGGCAAATACGGCCACCGTATATGGAGTATCCGGTTCAGACCAATCACTATTTACAGCCAAAACAGCCGCTCCTACTGCCACAACCAGGCCTCCTCCCAAAAGTACCCATGCTGCTGTTTTTTGGTTTTTGCTTTTTTGCAAATAGTCCTTTTTGGTCAAAGGCTGACCGGGATTTGTTTGCTGGCCAAATGAATGTGCCGTCATTAGCAGCATGATGCTGCAAATAAAAAACTTTCTCATAATTGTTCAATTAAGGTATTTATGTCCCCCATAGGTATTGAAGGCAATTTCAAGGGGTTTCCATTGTACTGGAATGTGGTCAAGGACGACTCTCAATAAATATCCGGTGGTCTTACTAAGCTATGAAATTTTTCGGTAAGGCAAAGGAGGTTGCAATTTTTATATTGTTGAATTTTTCATAGCTTAACATGCAGCCATTTTCTGGCAATAAAAACCACCAGAAAAATCAAAATTGTTTCCCCCGACAATTGTATAATTCCATGACCCAACGATGGAGCAAATCTGGCAATTTCATTTTGACTATCTAATCTTGAAAGTGAAGGTTCACCAACTGTAGTATACAATAATAAAAAAACAATACCCGTAGCTAAAATGATCATGCCAATGCGCATAAGCGTAACTGTCCACTTTGGATAAAAGACTTTCTGTTTTAGCTTTAAATTATCTCTTTTCCATTTGAAAGCCCCGACAATCCATCCCCAGTTCATTGCAATATGAAGCCCGGCAAAAAGCACTAAAAAATTAAGAGGCAAATTATGGACAGCACGCCAGGCCTCGTCGTTGATAGTATTGATGCCAACCTTTTGCAAAACAACCTGGGAAATGAGAAGACCCGAAACCAACTCTGTAATGACAATTATGAATAAAATAGAATTAAGAAAGAAATTAAACCTGGTACGCCTGTTGACATTTCCAAAAAACTTTTTTGAAGCGTTTTGTATCCAGGGCCAGGCTATAAGAAGATGTATCATTAAAGGAATGAAGAAAATGAAGCCTAAGATTTCATGTAGTGCTAAACCTGTCAATCTTGGCGAGAGAAGCATCATGAAAATTACCAGGAGAGTTGTATCCAAAAAAACAACAAATCTTCTTCGTGGAGATGCAATCATTCCCAGGTTATTAATATTCACTCAATTTACAGATTTTCTTTCTCCGCGAGTCATTTGCCGGAGACTCGCAGAAGAAGTCACACCCTGGATAATTCCTGTTGTCAGATACCACCTCAATTTCAAATGACTGCAACATTTCCAAAAATGTTGCAATGAAAGTTGCGTGCCCTATCGTACATTATTCTACTCCACTTTCTTTTAATGTGCCTAACTTCCACAAGCTTTGTGTATGGTAGGGTATTTGAATTGACGGCCTAACGCATCTAGCATGCCTCAATGCTTTTTTAATTGTTCGAGAAAAGCCCCCGCATTCATTATTTCCCAGTCAGCAAATATTTTGCCGTCCTTTACCTGGTGCAAAAGCATAATAGGTGCACCCGCCTTTATGTTGGTTGCTGGAACTCCTGCAAAATCGCCTAGATGTGTCCCTTCTCCTTTTAAAAGTACAGAGATGTACTCGCCTTCAGCGACAATATTCATAACAGTTAATTTCCAATCAGGAAATGCTTTTTGTGACATCCTGTATCCTTTTTCAAAGCCGCTCCAGGAGGTTACGCCAAAACCAGTGTCCTTAACAAAATGGTGCTTGAAATCCTGATGAACCAATGTTTTTGCTACCGCCCAATTTGTATCATTGAGAGCCTGGTAAAGTTTCATCACTAAGGCCTTATTATTCTGAATCTGCGCCTGCACATCTGAGTTTCCTGACAAGGCTACCTCATTGTTCGTCTTGTTTGAGTTTACACTACTGCATGATAACATCAAAATGGAAAAAACAATTGCCAGGGATTCCAATCCATAATTAAACTTCATTGGGAGGTAATATTTAAAAATTATCGGAAATAAAGAGCAGTGATAAAATGTAAGATAATCCAATTGTGCAAAAGAGTTTGAGGCTTTACGAAGTACGGGTAATGAGGTTCATGCTGCAGCCTTGTTGATTTAAAGTTCTTAGAATTGATTGGTTCACTCATGGTTCCTCAACCTGTATTTGGTGAAACCTGTGTCAGCAGCCTATCTTTGTTTACTTATATTTTGGCTGAACAGTTGCCGCTTCTGAAAGGACAACATGGAAGAACGGAAGAAATACTATGCAGCCAGGAATAAATAATTCACTAACCTTAAATTTGATTGTATGCCTAAAAAGACAGCTGAACCTAAAAAGAATAAGCCTACCAAGAAGAAAAGCTCCGCACAGAAGAAAGCAGATCCAAAGAAAAAAGCACGGTAAGCTCAAAACACAGAAAGCCCGGTTCAAAGCGCCGGGTTTCTTTTTGTTCCTCCCGTCAGTACTTTAAAAGAGACTAGGAGGAAGAAAATCTTTACTATAATTTAATCTTGTAGTTGGCCTGGCGCCATGTGGTCAGTGTAATGACCCATCTGGAAAAGCAATTCAAAACCGCCTAGTCTTCTATTTTATATGGGAACGTTGAGTCGAACTGTTTTCTTTCTTCAGCAGACATTCGGCTACGGATTACTTTGATGGTATATCCACCTTTTAAATTCCCTTGTTCGCTATACATCCAATCACTTAATTGATTCTTATTTATTTTGATCTTATCACCAAGTTTAACTGCGCTTGTAGCCTCAGGTTGATTATTCACTATACCCAAATAATCAGAATCAACAGCTTCAATGTTCGTTAGCCACAAGTGTTCTCCTCCTTTGTTTGTCGGAAATCTCATTTTTACAGTAAATGTGCTGGAATCGTATTGCTTACTTTTGAAGGCCTTCTCAAATATATAAAATGAAATTTTGGCCTTCTCAATTGCACTATTCATTTCGGGATCCTCGCTAGGTGTAGTGTACAAGCCAGGTTCGTCTTCGTGTTGGGTCTCATTCAACACCTTATTCTGGCAGGCTGAAAAAAGGAATAAAAATAAAATCAGTAAATAAGATTTTCGCATTGGTAATGAATTAGTTTGGCATTTTACTCTTCACCCTGAGTTTTCACTGCCTGGCTTTGAAATGAAGGAAGACCCCAAGATTCTTCTAAGTTATTAGTAATGCATACATACGAAATGTTCATTCGTTCCAATTCATTCCAGTGACTCTAAATTCTCCAGTATCTGTTTCTGGCAAATCATCTATACTCATTGAAAGAGCATAATCGGCATTCAATAAAGTTTCCTTTAAATCGTCTGACACAGGCATAAGTTTATCCAACTGCCCTTCATCAAGTGAAACTTGCCAACCCTTTTCTTCGTTCACAAAATAGCCGCCACCATCTAACTTATGAAATTTGCCTAAATAGACATGTACATCATCTTCTTTTTGGATATTCCAAACAATCAAGCAAAGGCTTTTACCTACTATTTTTTCTAAATTCATAAAGACTGTATGTTAAAGGTAATCCCAGGTCTCTCCGCCCTACGCACTAAGCCATAGGAGAAGACCCAGGGCGAACGTTAAGCCACTGCTAATTACCTTGCCAGAAGGGTTTAATCTTCTTCAGTTTCAGCAAATATGGTATCAACAAAGCCAATTCAAGTCTAACACTGAATTTAAAGCTTAAGTTTTCAGCAAGAAACGGAATAATGAACATTACAGCACAACATACAACTATGCCCAATATAGCATCAGCAATGGCAAGGTTGATAGCCAAATCTTTTTCCATCCATAGACTAAAAGCAGCAAAGCCTTTCAACATAAATAAGAAAACGAGGAAAATTCCAAGGGGAGATAGCGGGTTATTTGTTTCCAGTCCAAATAATGAAAGTTGAGCATTTCCACCCAAAAGGCCTATGATAAAGACAATAGGTACTAAAGCACCCATAATCATAAAAATCCAGGCAAATATTTTAATCCATGTAGGAAGAAGAGCTCTTCTTCTTTTGTTTTCTGCAAGGAGTGTTTCTAAAAGCAGTTCGTTTGATTGTTCCATAATTATTCTTAAGTGCAACTAAAAGAAGATGGTTTTGTTAAGTAGCTGTATTCTGCGTTCCACAGCTTCATTAATATTGTTTCTGTTCAAGTTCTTTTGCTCGAAAGATAATAATGCCGCAGCTATTTTACCAATCTTTTGTTATCGGTTGTACAGTTTCATCTTGGAGCCTTTTTTTGTTTCGTATTTAATTACAAGCTGCTTGTCATTGAGCCTGTTGATTTCAATACGGTTTAGAACCTCAGCTCCGTCGAAAATGTCATTAGGAAATTTGAAGTACTGCCTTTTCCCTGTCCGTATGTTAAGCAAAGTCATTTCGTTTTTCTTGTCAGGCACATCGTTGTCACTATACAATAGATACTCTTTTTTTTGATCTGCACCAATCCATGCAGGAGCGTTTTTAAAAAGGTTTTGTCCTGTCGCTTTTTTGATAAGGTCAATATAATGAGGATTACCGCCTCCGAAAGAATATACCAAAACAAAATAATTTATAAAATCCGCACCTACATAACCCAAATTCTTGTATGGCAATCCTCTTGATGTGGATGACAATTTGGTTATAGTCTTGTTGCCTTTTTTGAGATAGAGATATTGCAGGCTATCGTCAACCTTAAATGAAATTATGTAGCCGCCTTTTAATGTCGTATCATAGCCATAGGGTTCGACCTCATCCAAAGAAGTGGTTTGAGCCTGTGAGGAAACGCTAATAAATATCGTCAGTATGAATATGAAGAATGGTCGCATCTGGATTACTGTTAACGTAGAAGCGCTTTGGGAAGGTGGGATATTTGAAAATTTATTGCTCCACTTTAGCACTTACGTTGATTATTATTTACAGATGAAATTTAGCACTTCAGGCCCACTTTTACAAAAGACCTGTTAGGGGTAGTACTTAGATTTACGGTGTTCGTAACTACTTTAAAACGCATCACTCGTTGCCTGTCAAAAATAATTTCCAGGTAGTAAAGTGCATTGTCTGGTACGACATACTCAAATTCATATATGCTTCCGTCACGCTTATAGTTGATGTACTGTTGTTTTTTTACAGCCACGGTGTCAAGTCTACGCACCCTTTTGTGTTTGGAAATTTCATCCCAAACCCAAATATCAGGGTTGCGAAAAAGATTTGAGTTGATTTGCAGCTCTTTGAAAGAACCATTGTAATCGATTTTGAAACGAAGAGTGTCGCCCTTTTTCGCATTTATGATACCTGAAGCTGGTGCTATGAGTTTAATGTTTTTGATTACGCTGGATAAGTAATAAGCATTAGCAGCGAAGTTGTCTTTCGTATAATTAGTCAACAAAACCCACCTATTGTTTTGTGGAAAATGGTTTCTTGCAAAATTTGCGGCTGGTGTCAACCAGTAGTAGTCATTGAAGTTCTTGGTAAAGTTTAAGAGCTTTCCATCGTCGTCCTTGCCACAGCCACCGGCTGCCCAAGTAGCATCTAATAAATAATAAGCACTATCAAGCCAAACAGCATTCCAGGCATGGTCAAGTTTCCCGACGGTGCCGACCTGGTAATGTTCCGTCCTTACATACCCGGTTATTAATTCTGATTTCAGTCCGGCAATATCACACATTTTCCTAAAGAGCATGGCGTATCCCTGACAGACCGCTTTTTTCTTTCGTAGAACCTTGTCTATGTACCTTATTTCCCACGCCATCCTTTTAGCCTCACAGTTTTCTTCTTCCTTGCATTTATAGGTTTCTGGTTCTTTGCCTTTGTAGTAATACTTGTTATAATACTTATAGTCGTAGGCAATGTTTTCTGTTATCCATTTGAAAATTGCTCTGGCTTTTAGTAGTTGTTCTGAATACGGGCTTGTTAGTTCCTGTGTCAAAGCGGTCAAATCCTTCTTGTATTTAACTGTAATCGCCAAACTATCTACCAATGAAAAGTTTATTTCGGTCTTCTGCGAAAAATCAATGATTGGGAGAAGAAAAAATATCAGTAGGGTTTTGCTTTTATTCATGTACTCTTTGAAGAATGAGGATTTGTATTACCGCTAACGTTCCAGGTATTGCTGGCAGTGCAGGAAGTCTGTGATCCTGCTGATGATACCTGTTCAGTTGTTTAATAATGGTTTACTGTATAAATGTAGCACTTGGCCTGCATTGCTGCAAGCATATATGTAAAAGAGTAGCTTACCCTTCTAAAATTCGGAGGTAAGTTATGAAACAACTCTTTATTGGTTTAGACGTCCACAAAAAAACTTGGGCAGTAACCATACAGGAAGAACATCTCATACTTAAAAGATTCACCATTGACGCAGATGCCGATCTTTTGATTGGCTATGTGGCAAAGCATTTTCCACATCACCAGGTTCAGTGTTGTTATGAATGCTGTTGTTGCGGTTATCATATTTATCATTCCCTTACTGCTGCCGGTTGGCAAGTGTTGGTGGTCAATCCGGGAGACATTGCCAGGGGTAATAAACAGGTAACCACAAAAACAGATAAGGTAGACAGTGCTCACCTGGCAAGAGAACTCGAGGCAGGAAGACTGAAAAGTATTTACATCCCCAATCATAAGCAGGAGCAGTTCAGAAGCCTTTTTCGCAGGCGCAATGACCTGGTCAAAAGCCTCAGGCGCATTAAATGTCATATTAAGTCCATGCTTTTGTACTATGGAATTGTACTGCCTGAGAAGTATGATAATATCAACTGGAGCAAGGACATGATCCAGTGGGTGTACAAACAAAGATGGTCCTATGCTCCTGCCACCGAAGCCATGAAAAGCAGGCTGGAAGAATACCTGTTCCTTCGCAAACAGTACCTGCATGTAGGAAATGAATTAAGGAGCTATGCACGCAAGCACTTTAAAAAAGATTATTACCTGCTCAG
>JAEZLJ010000130.1 GCA_023415275.1 Bacteroidota bacterium | reverse complement strand
CTGAGCAGGTAATAATCTTTTTTAAAGTGCTTGCGTGCATAGCTCCTTAATTCATTTCCTACATGCAGGTACTGTTTGCGAAGGAACAGGTATTCTTCCAGCCTGCTTTTCATGGCTTCGGTGGCAGTAGCATAAGACCATCTTTGTTTGTACACCCACTGGATCATGTCCTTACTCCAGTTGATGTTGTCATATTTTTCTGGTAATACAATTCCATAGTATAGCAGCATGGACTTAATATGACATTTAATACGCCTGAGGCTTTTGACCAGGTCATTGCGCCTTCGGAACAAACTACGGAACTGCTCCTGCTTATGAGTGGGGATATAGATACTTTTCAGTCTTCCTGCCTGAAGTTCCCGTGCCAGGTGAGCACTGTCTACCTTATCTGTTTTTGTGGTTACTTGTTTATTACCCCTTGCGATGTCACCTGGATTGACTACGAGCACATGCCAACCAGCAGCTGTGAGGGAATGATAGATATGGTAGCCACAACAGCAGCATTCATAGCAACACTGTACCTGGTGTTGTGGAAAATGTCTTGCCACGTAGCCAATCAGTAGGTCAGAGTCTGCTTCGATGGTGAACCGTTTAAGTATGAGATGTTCTTCCTGTATGGTAACTGCCCAAGTTTTTTTATGGACGTCTAAACCAATAAAGAGTTGTTTCATAACTTACCTCCGAATTTTAGAAGGGTAAGCTACTCTTTTACATGAATGCTTTGCAAAAGTTGGGCTAACGAATTAAATTTAAACTGTAAACCGCTTTTCAGCTTTTGTATATAAGTTAAGCAGACGAACAATGAATGCCCAACCTTCGCAAAGCTGTAAAACGTTGGCTGTAATAAATAAATTTACCGCTTGAATCAACCTTCCACCATTTCAATTAAAAAGAGAGTACAACTGCTTGACATCCTTCGTGGATTTGCACTATTCGGCATTTTACTGGTTAATGCTAACGACTATCGCTTTAGCCCTAAACCCTCTGATCCCAACTTTAATGTACTCAACGTCTGGTTCAATAATATAGTTATTGCAGTTGGAGAGGGAAGTTTTTATCCACTTTTTTCATTACTCTTCGGAATAGGTTTCGCCATTTGGATGGACAAATCGATGAAACAGAATGGAGGTCCGCTACGCTTTGCTTGGCGATCGTTTATTCTATTGATCCTTGGTTGCGTATTTTTTATTTTTATTGAAGACCGCAATATTCTTATTCGCTATTCGATTCTTAGCATACCATTATTATTTTTTTTTAAGGCTAAGCCGAAAACCCTGATTATTGCAAGTATCTTCTTTTTCCTTGTTTTCATTTTCTTTAGTCCTATTCATAA
Source organism: Bacteroidota bacterium (assembly GCA_023415275.1). Lineage (GTDB taxonomy): Bacteria > Bacteroidota > Bacteroidia > Chitinophagales > Chitinophagaceae > Flavisolibacter. The sequence goes on along the minus strand of JAEZLJ010000130.1, from coordinate 27,928 downwards.
CCAATTGATCAAACAGCAGGTCAACCAAACATCTAACAATTTAACAACTGCTGCGAAAACAGCATTTGATGCAGAACAAGTAGCTGAAAAAAATCCTACCTATTTCAATTTTATTAGAGCCAGGATGACTCAAGTGCCGCTCGAAATTAAGATGTGCGTTACGTTTGACCATCCAACACTGCCCATTATTTTAAGCATGTTTTTGTTAGGAGCCTTTTGTTGGAAAAAGAAGCTGCTTACAGATATCGAGCGATATTACCGCATCTGGCTGAAGATATTCTGGGCGGGACTAATTATTGGTGTTGGTGGAAATTCATTTGTTTTTTTTGAACGGGTAATGTTTCATAAAAAAATTTGGATCCCAAATGATTCGAAGGTTGAAATTATGCGCTATGTAGAGTCAATTGCTGATCCATTGCTTACTTTGTTTTATATTTCACTATTTGTATTGATTATCAAAAAAAGACACGGTAGGCGTTCTATCATCTTGGACATGTTAGCTTATACAGGAAGAATTCCCCTAACAAATTATTTCATTCAATACATTATTATGTCTCTGTTGATGATGCCATATGCCTTTAGTCTGGATGGGAAACTCTTTACGCAGCAACTATGTCTTATAACGATAGCCGTTTTTATTTGCCAAGTCATTTTTAGTTGGTTTTGGTCAAAGTGGTTCATTTTTGGCCCTATGGAATGGTTATGGCGTTCATTCACGTACTTACGATTGCAACCGATGAAACTTATTAAGCGTAATAACGTAATATAGAAAACTTGATTAAGTGAATCTTTGTAACTTTTACTAAGCCAACAGTGCATTGGGTATATGGCGGGGTGACGTGAAAGCAGTCGGCGATAAATCGCTAATCGCCTTTTGTTTAAGTGTTACCGAACGCTATTAAGCAATAAAATAATCAATGAACATTTGTACATTATTCAGCACTGGTTAGGGGCTGGAAGAACAACGAATGCCTTCACATCGCCAATGCTGATAAACGTTGGCTGAAACTGTATGACGGCATTCCAAACTTGACAAACCAACTAACAATGCCCAAAATGACATCACTGACGAAAAATAGGATCGAGTCTCTTGACCTATTAAAAGGGTTAGTGATAGTGATTATGGCAATTGACCATGTGAGAGATTATTTTCATTATTCGGCACGTTTTTTTGACCCGAGCGACCCGGCATTCACAAGGTTTCCGATTTTTTTCACACGGTTTATTACCCACTTCTGTGCACCTGCATTTAGTTTTCTTGCTGGGCTTTCCGCTTTAATAGTTGGTAAGAAAAAAACGCCAGCAGAGTTATCCGGTTTCTTACTCAAACGTGGACTTTGGTTAGTTTTTGTAGAACTGATAATCGTGAATTTTGCCTGGTACTTTAATATAGAATTTAAACATGTGGCCTTTTTGGTAATTTGGGTTTTGGGAATAAGTATGATTTTTTTGGCAGCACTAATACATCTCCCTGCAAAAGGGATTCTTGTTTTTAGTTGCGTTTTAATTTTCGGACATAATTTACTGGACGCTATTCACTTTGAAGACAGCATTCTTTGGACTTTCTTACATGGAAGTGGAATTTTCTTGACAACCCCAGACCACACTTTCAGGGTTGGCTATCCAATAATACCTTGGGTTGCTGTGATGTCGTTGGGTTATTATTTTGGTTCATTCTATGACAGAACTTATGACCCCTCAAAACGAAGGAAACTGTTCAACATTATTGGCATTAGTGCAATTACTTTATTTTTTATACTTAGGGGAATAAATATATATGGTAATTTATTACCGTGGAAAGATTACGGCAGCTTTGTGAAAACGTCTTTTTCATTTTTCAACCTGACCAAATATCCCCCATCACTTGACTTTTTATTAGTAACATTAGGTGGGGCTTTTTTATTTTTAGCAAATGCGGAAAAATTAAAAGGCAGAATGGTAAATTTCTTTTGTGTATTCGGCAGAGTGCCTTTTTTCTTCTACATCATTCATCTTTATCTCATACATTTTTTAGCCTTTATTGCTGCTGAACTCACAGGCTTTGGCTGGGAAAAAATAATTTTATCAGCACCCGTCCTCAGAGTAGAAGAACTAAAAGGCTTTGGCTTTAACTTAGCCGTAGTCTATCTTGTTTGGCTACTGGTAATTATTATGCTCTATCTCTTATGTAAAAAGTTTGATACTTATAAACAAAACAATAAAGACAAATGGTGGTTGGGTTATTTGTGAAATCTAAAAGTGCAAAATTAGTAAATCGTTCAGCTTTTGTATCGGCACAGGGAACAGAGGCTAGCCCACCTTTTATGCAGGCATTATATAGCAGAATCAACTAAACCATGAAAGTCTTGTCCACATACAGCATACTCAAGGCAAAGGCGTTCAATGAAAATGTTGATGAGTCTTGGATTGATTGGGCTATCGAAATGATTGATGCAGGTTACGAATCTGAAAGTCTATACATGTTGGCGGGCGAAACAAAACCCTACAACCAATTTGAACTTCAGGAGCTGACAAATAAAGTTTTTCAGGATTTAAGGTTTGACTATAGCGACAAAGACACTGTTATCTGGAACTACGTTTACTACTTAATCTCAAATTCTATTGAACACCCAGGAACTTTCTATAAGACATTGCGGGATTTAAGAGCAATCTGTCTTCAATTTAACTACGACTCAAGGTATATGGATTTTTATCTTCTTTACTTCACCAAAGATGACCTGATGGTGGATGAAGTTCAGTGGTATTGGGAAGGAGCGAACAGGGAAAACATTGACCAAATTATTAGGAATAAGTTCAAACAATGGCTTAGCGAATTTGAGCAAAAGCAGCAAAAGACGAACGCATAACATGGTTTTGCTGCAATAGGTTATGGAGAATATATTTTCTTCTGATTATCTTTAATCAGCAACAGTTAGGAAGTGAAGCTACAGTTTTCCAATACACCTACTTAAGCAACACCCTAACCGTTATGCGTCATGCTATGTGAGTCTCAAAATGGTTAACCTTCTAATAAATACAATTAACTTGTAACATGAGCAACCATGAAATTATCAAACTATCTAAATCAATCTTTTTCATTTTTTTATTAGGAAATATAGCAATTACATCCTTTGCGCAAAACAAAACTGACTCATCATCAAATGGAGAAGATTTCTTCACCCAATGGGTAAATTACTCTAGGCCCAGTAAGTATCACCAGTTGTTAGGCAATTTAGTTGGCACATGGACATTCAATGGAAATCATTTTACTGGAAATCCCAATCCTGATTCAAATAAAATTGAGGTAACGTTTAAAGGGACAATGGAAAGAAAGTCCTTCGCAAGCGGTCGTTATTTCATTTCAGAATTTAATGGCGAGAAAATACAAATGCCAATTCAAAATGGTAAAATGAAAGAAGTACAGTCTAATGAGATAGAAACAGAAGGCTATGATAATATTAAACAAAAATTTCTTAAAACGAGGATTGGTAACCATCTTGGCAGTGACCTTTCATATTCTGAAGGCACTTATGATTCAACAACAAATACTATCATTTATCAACGGATTGAAACATTAATTCCAGGTGTAAGCATGAAAACCTATGAGCATATCAAAATTTTAGATAACGACCATTACATAATAGAAATTTATAGAGAAAGGGACAACACAATTATTAAGGATACAGAAATAAAATACACAAGAGTCAGGAGAAAATAAATTCTTCGTCCGTGAGTCTCCTGATAGGGACTCGCAAATTTCATGTGGATGGCGTAAATTGACTTATGGCTTGATTCAAAAGATATTAATTTTATAACATTTACATTATCTGTAACCTCACTCTGGGGTCGAGCGTCCTACCAATTAAAAGAAATGAATTCGAAAATAGTTGTATCGTTAGCTATTCTTCTTTTCCTATCCCTTTTTTGTAAAAGCCAGCCAGTTGATTCTCTCAAGCAAAGTCTAAGAACTAGTGATGGAAAAGGAATTCGCACAAAGTCGGAGATAGACAAATTCCTACAATTACAAACAGATTCATTGGGTATTATTGGTTTAGCAGTAGCTCTAATCGAAGATGAAAAAGTCGTTTACCATCGGACTTTTGGCTTAAGAAACAAAGAGAAAGCTGAGAAAGTAGATGATGCAACTCTTTTTGAGGCAGCATCAATGACTAAGCCTGTCTTTGCTTACGCTGTGCTACAATTGGCTAAAAAGGGAGTGCTAAATCTGGATACTCCGCTTTACAGGTATTATTACTATAAGGATATCGCTCATGATAATAGACATAAGCTCATTACAGCAAGAATGGTGCTTAATCATACGAGCGGGCTACCAAACTGGCGCCATGAGAAGTTTAGGGAATTGACGATCGATGCAGCGCCAGGAAGTAAATTTGAATACTCTGGAGAAGCATATGGGTATCTTGGATTAGTAGTAGAGCAATTGACAGGAAAAAGCCTGCAGTTAGTGATGCAGGAGGAGGTTTTTATTCCACTCAATATGAGAAACTCATTTATGGTTTTGAGCGATAGTTTAGTGTCTCGCAAGGCAATGGGCTACGAGAAGGGATTGCCTACCCAAGTGTTTATGCCTTTACGAGCACATCCTGCTGGCACGCTACACACTACAGTTCTCGATTATTCCAAATTTTTAATTGAGTTGATGAAGGAGGAGCGGCAAGCAAATAGCATTTTTAGACAAATGGCTTTGCCTCAGATAGAAGGAAAAGCTCCAACAGTTGGTGACCCCAACTCAGGTATCTGGGTAGGCTCGGGCATCTTTATTGAAAGGACTCATTATGGGATAAAGTATCAACATGGTGGAAATAATGGCGACTTTATGGGAAACTTTGTGTTTTTCAAGGATCAACACAAAGGCTATGTGTTTTTCATGAATTGTGACAAGATGCCTCAATTTCTGCCTGCCTTTGATCATTTTCTGGATGAATCACCAGCTAATAAATGATAAAATGCGCTAAATCAAGTTATGGCTGCGTACAACAAAAGTATCCTATGTAAAGAGATAGCTGGTTGTTCTAATAAAGTTAGGTTGATACTTCGGCAGCTTTTTTGTACAACCTAAAAAAATAGAGTTATGGCAAAAGCAAATAAAAGCCTGAAAAAGGGTGATAAAGTGCAATGGCAAACCTCACAAGGTAAAACCTCAGGCACAGTAAAGAAAAAATTGACCTCGCCCACCAAAATTAAAAGCCATGAAGTAGCTGCATCAAATAAGAATCCCGAATATTTGGTTGAAACAGAAAAGACCAAAAAAATAGCAGCCCATAAACCTGAAGCACTCAAAAAACAAACAAAATAGTTGGACGAATATGTACCAATATAACACCGCGAGTCAATTTTCCTAAAGGAAATTAGGCTCGCGGAGGAAGAACAAGTGCATCTTCGTCTTTTTATAATCAATTCTCAATAAGACAAAGCTGCTTCCTTTTTGTTTTCAGTCGCGCTATCCTTATGTAAGGCCAATTTTCTTTTCTTATGCCAGAAAATATAGGATAGTATGCCAGGAGCAAACCAAAACAACATCGTAAGCATCAGCGGGTTAAAGGTTTGGGATACTGCAATGCCAGAATAAACAGCAGCAACCAGGTCAAAAAATAAACCTGCATAGGCCCATTCCTTTATCCTGCCGTAACCAGGTATCAAGAGAACAATGCAGCCAATTAGTTTTGCCCAGCCGGTAAAGGGTATAAAATATTCAGGGTAGCCCAGCATGCCATGAATTAATTTAACCGAATCTTCATTTACCAATATGCTTGACCAGGAGGAAAAAATCATTAAGGCACAAAATAGAATGGTGAAGGTCCAGTACAGCGTGTTGATGGTTTTGGGTTTCATGATTCTTAATTTCAATACAAAGATGCAATCAATCACTGAGCTTCGCAATCTCCATTCGGGAACTTTTCAGATTGGATAATATCTTTTATATAGCATTTACCAGGCTGTTTATAACTTTAGCTTTCAGCGTTGATGATACTAAAAGGCTGAATGGGAAGTAATATCCCGATCATAAATTCAATTTGTAAATTAAAATGTCAATAGCAAAAAGCAGTGTCATCCGGATGGACAATGTAGGTATTGTGGTCGAGGACCTTGACCATACCATCGCATTCTTTACCGAACTTGGTCTGCATTTGGAAGGCAGGGCCACCATAGAAGGAGAATGGGCGGGCAGGGTCACCGGCCTTGGGAATCAACAGGTGGAAATTGCCATGATGGTTACACCAGACGGCCATAGCCGGCTGGAGATCTCAAGATTTCTTGCTCCGCCTGTTATTGCTGATCACCGAGATGCGCCAGTCAATGCGCTTGGCTATTTACGGGTTATGTTTGCCGTGGAAGACATTGATGATACAGTAGAAAGGCTTCAAAAAATGGGTGCTGAACTGGTCGGGGAAGTGGTCAATTATGAGAATGTGTACCGGCTATGTTACATCCGTGGGCCTGAAGGAATTCTAATAGGGCTGGCTGAGCAACTTGGTAAGAAAAGGAATCCTTTATCATCCTGAACCTCCTGTGAAGGGGCAGGCTAAAATGCCAGGTTAGTATGCAGCGTGGTATTAATAAATTCCTTTCTTTCTGTACTTGGTGCGTCAACAGTTATTGGAAATCTATGTGGCCTCAGGCGACACTCTAACTATTATTTTGATAAAAGGTATGTAATCTACGGTTAGGCATGGTGTGAATAAATATTTATGAACAAAGAGCAGTATTTTACTAATTATTTTAGTATATTGCTTGATAAATCTGGTATCTTATGTTGAGCTCAAACAACTCCTTTTCTTCAAGAAAAATAGGGCTGGAATATATAAAACCCTGCATAGTTATAAAAGCAAGTGTTACCTGCCTGTTTGTTTTATTGCTCCTTTTGCCCGGTACTATATATACACAATCCAGGCTTGATGTAAATGAATTCAGGCAATCCTTTAATTATGGAAAGTCTGTAGCTGTCTTTGGTGGTTCAGTTTCCGTGATACCGGCCAGTGATACAGCCAAAGCCTTATGGAAAGAATACCTGGGAATGACCATTACCAATTATGGCGTAGGTGGCGCAGGCTTTTCTTCACTGCAGGGAAAATCCCTACAGCAACAGGTGGATGAAGCCGGGGTATTTGACATCTATATCCTTTGGGCTTCTACCAACGATTATACCAATCACAGGGAGGTGGGGAATTATACTGATTATACAGAATTTGATGGTTATGACAGGAAGAAACTAATTACCCAGGCCGGGGGCATCAATTACTGTATCAAAAGAATTTACGAGATCAATCCCCATGCTCAAATATACTTTTTCACTTCAAGCAAAGCCTTTAATGACAGGGGAGGGTATGATCCGTTTTATGAAAAGGGCATGAGCCGGTACGTGGACATGCAAAAGCAAATCTGTGCACTGCATGGAATCCCGGTGCTTGACCAGTTTTCATTGGGAGGCTATAATATTTACAACAGACAGTTGTACTATAAAGATCCCATCCATATGAATGGGCAGGGTTATAAAAAAATTGGGGAATTACAAGTATCATTTCTTGCATTCCCCCAATGATTATATGATCAGAGTGCCCGACCTTATTTAGTCTAACTGGCTATTCTCCTTTTTGTAAGGATGCCAGGCTTTCCTCAATAGCCCTGATCTTGTCTTCTGCATCAGCTTTTTTCTTTTTTTCAATGTTCACCACTTCAGGCTTTGCATTCTGCACAAAACGTTCATTGCTTAATTTCTTTTCTACTGAGACAAGAAATCCTTTCAGGTAGTCAAGGTCTTTTAGCAACTGATCTTTCTGAGCCGCGGTATCTACTTCAGCTTCGGTTTCCAGGTAAAACTTGTCAGTACCCACCACTACTGTGATGGCATTGGATATGGCCTCAGTTGTAAACAGTATTTCACCAGCATTTACCTGTTTGCCCAGGATGGTCGATGCCAGTTGGTAATGGGCCTGTTCCGTCGTTTGTATATGCAGCTTCACAACCTCTTTAGGCTTGATATTGTTCTTGGCCCTGGTATCCCTGATGGCAGTGATCGTCTCCTTAAGGAGGTTGCCTAATTGTTCCAGCTGTTTTGACTGCAGGGAAGTATTTCTTGTATAGGCTTTACCTACTTCGCCCATTTGCTTATTGGTGAGGTCATCACCTTCTGCACGGTTGCGCAGCTGGTGGTAAATTTCCTCTGTTACAAAAGGCATGAAGGGATGCAACAACTGCATCAATTGCTCAAAGAAGTCAATAGTGGACTCCAGGAGGTAATGGTCAATTTTTTCACCGTAAGGAGGCTTTACCCACTCGAGGTACCAGCTACAGAAGTCATCCCAGATTAGTGAATAGATGGTCTTCAGGGCTTCACTCAGGCGAAAGTCCTTATACATTCCTTTCAATTGTTCGCGCACTGCTGCCAGCCTGGTATCAAACCAATGCACGGCCAGGGCGGATTTCTCGAAAGCCTCGCCGGAGGTTGCATTTTCTATCGAGCCATTGTCTTCCCACATCTTCACCAGTTTGAGAGCATTCCACAATTTGTTATTGAAATTGCGGCCCTGCTCGCAACTGCTGTCGTCAAACAGCAGGTCGTTGCCGGCAGGAGAGGAGATGAGGATGCCAAAGCGCATCGCATCGGCACCAAAGCGGGCAATAAGATCCAGCAGGTCGGGCGAATTACCCAGGCTCTTACTCATTTTCCTTCCCTGCTTGTCGCGCACCATTCCCGTGAAATACACATCATCAAAAGGCTTCTGATCCATGTATTCTTCCCCGGCCATGATCATGCGGGCTACCCAGAAGAAAATGATATCCTGCCCGGTTACCAGCACGGAAGTGGGATAGTAATAATTGATCTCCGGGTTATTCGGTTGTGTGATCCCGTTAAAAACCTCAATAGGCCACAGCCAGGAGGAGAACCAGGTATCCAGTACATCCTCATCCTGTGAAAGCTGTCCTTTTACAAAAGTGGTATTATGTGTTGACTGAAATAATGCAATCGCTTCTTCTTCTGTAGCGGCCACCACAAACCTCCCATCCTTATCGTACCAGGCAGGAATACGCTGCCCCCACCAGAGCTGGCGGCTGATGCACCAATCCTTTACATTCTCGAGCCAGTATTTATACGTGGCCAGGAAGCGCTCTTCGGGGTGGATCTTAACTTCACCGCTGCTGACAGCTTTCAGGGCCTTGTCAGCCAGGCCGCGCATCTTTACAAACCATTGCGTGGAGATGCGGGGCTCTACCACCACGTTGGTCCTTTGTGAAAAACCCAGGCGTGTCTGGTATTCCTCTTCTCTTATCAATAGGCCTTCTTCCTTCAACTGCTGAATGGAGGCCTTACGGGCTTCAAAGCGATCCATACCTACAAATACTTCTGCAGCATCGCTCAGCGTTCCGTTGGAATTCAAGGTATCTATGGCGGGCAGATTGTGCTTCAGTCCAAGGTTATAGTCATTGATGTCATGGGCAGGTGTTACTTTCAGCGCGCCCGTACCGAATGCAGGATCCACATAGTCATCGAATATCAATGGTACTTCCCTGTTCACCAGGGGCACTATGATCTTTTTACCTTTCAGATGCTGGTAACGTTCATCGTTGGGATTGACGCAAACGGCAGTATCCCCCATGATGGTCTCAGGCCGCTGGGTGGCTATGGTAATGTATTCATCGGTGCCGGCAACCCTGTATTTGATATAATACAGCTTTCCCTGGATGTCTTTATATTCCACCTCTTCATCACTGAGTGCAGTTTCGGCAGCGGGATCCCAGTTGATCATGCGGGCACCCCTGTAGATCATACCCTTATTATACAGGTCGATAAACACCTTGATGACTGCCTGGTAATAGTGCGGGTCCATGGTAAAGGTAACCCGGTCCCAGTCTACACTGCAGCCAAGCTTTTTGATCTGGTGGTAGATGATGCCACCGTATTTTTCTTTCCATTCAAAGGCGTGCTCCAGGAAGGTGTCCCGGGTGAGCTCATGTTTGGAAATTCCTTTTTCCTTTTCCAGCATTTGCACCACCTTGGCCTCGGTGGCAATGGAAGCATGGTCGCTTCCCGGTACCCAGCAGGCATTGAAGCCGTTCATGCGGGCATTGCGCACCAGCACATCCTGCACTGTTTCGTTCAGGGTATGTCCCATATGCAGCACACCGGTTACATTGGGAGGAGGTATGACCACCGTGAAAGGAGGCCTTTCGTCGGGGGTGCTTTTGAAATAACCCCTGTTCATCCAATGTTGGTACCAATGTTCCTCTACAGACCCTGGTTCAAAATTCTTTGATAAAGTAGTGCTCATGCTTATAAATAAAATTGGTGTGCAAATTTAGCATCTGCACACCAATTATATGATTTAGATAAGCTTGTAAACTTTGTTCCGGAGCTGGAAGAACTGGTTCCTATCTTAATTTTCGAACTCGAGCTGGCTGTTATTGATGAAATTAACCAGGGCAGCTGCATTCTTCAGGTTCAGCTTTTTCAGGATGTTGTAACGGTGTACTTCCACAGTCTTCACTGAAATATTGAGTGAATCGGCGATCTCCTTGGATGAATGGCCTTTTTTAATGAAGGCAATGATCTCAATTTCTCTTTGAGAAAGGGAGTTGAGTCCATTCTGGTTGTCATCACCGCTGATCACCTGTTCGGACAGGATATTTTTGATCTCGTCGCAGATATATTTGCGGCCATTCTGGATCTCCATGATGGCTTTGAACATTTCCTCGCGCGAGGAGTTCTTGGTGACATAACCCATAGCCCCTTTCTGGATCATTTTACGGGCGTAGGTAGGCTGCGTATGAAGTGAAACACCCAATATCTTGGAAACAGGAGAATATTTGCGGATCAGTTGGGTGGCCTCAATACCATTCATGCCTGGCAGGTTGATATCCATGATTACCACCTGTGGCCTCAATTGCTTGGCCAGCTCCACAGCATCTTCGCCACTTCCACTCTCCGCTATTACCTTAAAGCGGGGGTCAGTATTTAAAATAAAGCTCCAGGTCTCTCTCACTAAAGTGTGGTCATCTGCAATGAGGATAGTGATCTTTTCCATAGTTAGTTAGGATATACTGTTTTGTTTAAAAGGGAAATTGATAATTATTTTTGATCCCTTAGATGGAGCACTTTCTATATTGTGTGTACCATTGATAAGGTAAATTCGGTTTTGAATATTTTTAAGTCCGGCCCCTTTCTTTACTTTCTGAATATTAAACCCAATCCCATTGTCCTCGATTACCACCTCTACCAGCGAAGCATTGTATAAAATTTTAATTGTTACCCTGCTAGCTTTTGCGTGCTTGATAGCATTATTCAATGCTTCCTGTATGATTCTGAAGATAGTAAGCTTTTGATTTTTATCTAACAGATCCTCAATTTCTGCCTTCGCCTGCAAACTTACATGAAGTTTACGGGTCAGGTTGATATTTTCGATGAGATCGTTGATAGAGTCTATCAACCCAAGATCGCCAATGCTGGGATTCATTAATGAGCGGGAGAGCTGCCTGATCTCATTAATAACATTTATAATATTTTTATTGGCTTTTACTACCATTTCATCTTTCAATTCCGGGTTGCTCTGCGCCAGGTCCAGGTATAATTTGGTGGTTGTCAATACCTGATTCACATTATCGTGCAATTCCTTACCTATCTCGCTTCTTTCCTGCTCCTGGGTTTCGATGGTGGCCTGGTTGATGGCTTTCTGGTGCTCCAGTTCATTATTCAACAGTTCCTTTTCCAGTCTTTTCCTTTCAGAAACATCCTGCGCCGCCCCGATCATACGTATGGGCTTTCCCTCTGAATTCCTGATGATGATGCCACGGTCGTACACATAGCTATAGGACCCATCATCCCGCCTGAACCGGTATTCCACTTCAAAATTATTTTCATCCACCGCTTTCAGGATGCGGGAAATGACCTTTTTAACCTTCTTGGTGTCGCCAGGATGCAGTCGCTTCATCCAGTTGGAGATCTTTTCGATACCCATATTATCATTGGTTCCAAAGACCTTTTTCAGTCCCAAGGGGTCGCGGTAAACCAGGTTGGTTTCCAGGTCCCAGTCCCAGATAAGATCATGGGTGGCCTTCATCATGATATCAAATCGCTCATTGGCCAGCCTGATCTCCTGCAATGACCAGCGATTCTCCATTATGATCCTTAAAATGTTACGAAGGCGTTCCACGGTGGCCAGCTCATTATTTCCGGGGGTCTGCACTGTTTTATTATAAATGGCAAAACTGCCCAGCACTTTTCCAGAACTATGTATAATAGGCAGTGACCAGCAGGCTTTCAATCCAAAGCGGGCCGCAATATCTTTGTATATAGCCCAAATGGGGTCTTTTGCAATATCAGGGGTGATGACGGGTTTTTTAAGGTACATGGCTGTTCCGCAACTTCCATCTGCCGGGCCAATAGGCTTACCACTCATGGCAGCCCCATATTCAGGCGGAAGGCTGGGAGCGGCCAGGTGTTCAGTAAACCTGTCGTTCTTTAGAAGCATCACTGAGGCAATCGAATCAGTATGAATTTCCTCGATACCTTTTAAAAGGGTGTTTACCACTTCCCTGAGTTCGATGTCAGGATTGGCAGATAATTCCAGGATGGATCTTTCCAGGGAGAGCAGCTGTTCATGAAATTTCCTTTCGGAAATATCCTGCAGGGAGCCGATCATACGCAGGGCTTTGCCGGCACTGTCCCTGACTATAAATCCGCGCTCCAATACATAACTAAATTTCCCATCGGACCGTCGTAAACGGTATTCCTGGTTCCAGAGTTTCTTGCGGGGATGTGCCAGTATATCTTCGAGGCTTTGAATGACCTTTTCCCTTTCTGAATCATGCAGTAACTGCTTCCATGCCTCTATAGTGACTTCTGACGGTTGGTAGCCAAACAGGGATTGAAGGCTATCGCTCCAGTACAATTCGTCGGCTAATATATCCCATTCATAGATGGCATCGGATGCAGCACGGCTGGCTAACTGAAAGCGGACATTGCTTTTTTTCAGTTCTCCTTCTATCCGTTTTTTTTCAGTAATATCCTGAAGGGCCCCTGTTACTTTTATGGCATTTCCTTTTTCATCCCTGACTATTACAGCTTTGTCGTTAACATAGGCATAGCTTCCGTCCGACTTCAGGTACCGGTATTCATATTCCCAGCGTTCCGTATTTGGATCATCAATAGCACGCTGGTACGAATCAATGGTTTCTTCCTGGTCATCAGGGTGAATATAATCGTACCATTCATCAAACTTCCTGAATTCATCTGCCTTCCAGCCCATCATATCGGTGTAAGTAGAACTGATATAGGCTTCTTTGGTAATGACATCCCATTCCCACAGGGCTTCGGAAGAAGCTTTAGCTGCCAGCCTGAATCGCTCATTGCTCTTGCGCAGCTCATTTTCAGTAACCACCTTAGGAGTGACATCGTGTGCAACTACCAGGTTAGCCGCTTTGCCATGGTAATTGATAGAATTGATGCGCAGGTCAACAAAAATGATACGGCCATCCTTGATCCTATGTTTCCAGTTGTTTAAAGAATAGGTTTTTTGTACTCTGTTATAACTACTGTTTTTAAGTTTTTCAATATTTTCTTCTGCCTGGATAATATAAATGGTTGATTGAAGAAATTCTTCGCGGGTATATCCATAATGTTTAATGGCGGCTTCATTTACTTCCAGGAATCTTTTTGTTTCAAAATCATAGATCCAACAGGGGAGCGGATTGCTGTCAAACAAGGTCCTGTATTGCTGTTCCGAGAATCGAAGACTCTCCTTGATCTCTATTTGTTCTTTATCAGCCAGCTTTTTTGCGGTAATATCCCTGGTGGTAACAGCCACGCCAATGATCTCTTTATTGTTGTTTTTAGCAGGCTTAAAATAACTCTCAAAGTAATGTACCATTCCTTTTAATGGCACTTCGATTTCAGTCCATTGTTCTTTCCCATTTAAAACTTCCCTATATACCTGCTCTACGAATGGGCGACGCGCCAGGGGTACCATGTTCAGGATGCTCATACCTGGACCAATTACAGAATCAAGGTATTTCTTTGCCATTTCTTTAGCTACTTCACTGCATATTACCACCTTCAGCTCTTTATCAATCAAAAAGAAAATATCATCGAGATTATTGATAATAAGTTGGAGGGCCATCTCCCCGGGAAGTGGATTGCTGGTAATTAATGAAACATCTTTCTGGTGCTGATCATGCATGCCGGCTGAAGTATCGGACAATGAAAATACTGAATCAGTGTTTAACATGTCTAACTAATTGCTTAATCTTTACAAAACAGATAAAAATCGGGGTTTGAAGCTTCTGCCTGGTTATTATTGTATCTTAATTCTTTGTTGCACCTTATTCACTTACCATAATTATTGTTTCATACATGGAAAGACAAATTACTTCATGGTTTAGTCCCAGGCTTCAAAAAGATATGCCGGTAGCAGTATATGGACATTATGGTTTTGCTTTGCTTCTGGTGCCTACGGCGGCCGCTGATTACCTGGAATATGAAAGATTCCAGTTAATAGATGCACTTTCACCGTTTATTAATGAGGGAAAGGTGAAGGTTTTTTCAATTAACAGCATCAATAATGAAAGCTGGATGAATAATCATATGGACCCCCGCCATAAGATCATCCGGCACCAGCAATTCAATGAATACGTGTTCCAGGAAGTAGTGCCATTTGTAAAGACCCATACCAGTGCCGAAACCCCTATAATCATTTGCGGAGCCTCTTTTGGGGCCTTACACAGTATGAATCTTTTTTTAAAAAGGCCTGACCTGTTGAACGGCGTTATTGCCATGAGCGGGGTTTATGACCTGACAGAATATACCAAAGGGTATTATGATGAGGATGTCTATTTCAACAGCCCTCAACATTATATTCCCAATCTTACCGATCATTCCATACTGGAACAGATAAGAGCCAGCCATCATATTCATATTTTCAGCGGCAGTGGAGCCTACGAAGATCCAAATGCCAGCCGGAGCTTTGCTTCACTGCTTTATAATAAAGGCATCAATTATGAGCTGGATATCTGGGGCTCTGAGTGGCCACATGACTGGAACACCTGGCGCCAGGTATTACCACATTATTTAAGTACACGGTTCTGATAAAAGATAAAGGGTACTTAGGCAGGGACTATTTCAAGGGTAGCACCAATACCGCGGTCAGTAATGGCTTCGCACATAGGTTTCAGATTCTCGTAAGAACCATGCTTTACAGCATATTTTCCTTTATAATGGATGATATAGGCGCATTGTTCTGCCTGTTCGTAACTGTGGTCGCAAACTTCCATCAATGATTCGATGACCCATTCGAAAGTATTCACCTCATCATTCCATACGATCAGGTGAAAAGGATCCGTCGTATCCACCAGGACATCATCCATTTCAAAAGGAGATATCTTTTCTGAACCTTTCATTTTTCAAAGGTAAATATCCTGGTAAAATGGTTAAGCCGATAACTGTGAAATCTTGCAGGATTAAGGCCAATTTTATGATAATAGCCCTAATATTCAATTTTTTGATCCATTTGAGACCAGGTTTTAAAAGCTTCCAGGGCCTCATCCCTTAATAGCTGCCTGGTAAAAAGGGATCTTTGATTTAATGGCTTTTCCAGTTCTTCATAAATAAACTGGTCGTCAAAGTGAATAGCAGCTGCATCACTCTTGGTATTGGCATAATACAGTTTATCCAGCCTGGCCCAATAAATGGCTCCCAGGCACATAGGGCAGGGTTCGCAGCTGGCATAGATCTCGCAGCCTGACAAATCAAAAGTTTGCAATTTTTCACAAGCCTGCCGTATGGCGACCACTTCAGCATGGGCTGTGGGATCGTTATTGGCTGTTACACTATTGGCGCCTTTGGCTATGATCTGTCCCTCTCTAACAATGACCGCTCCAAAAGGACCTCCGGTGCAACTGTGTATATTGGATAAGGATAATTGAATGGCTTCACGCATGAATGCTTCCTGCTGCTCTGTGTTCATTTTGCAAGAATAAGAATTTGATGGTAAACTGGATAATGCCGGTTAAAATTGCATGGAAAACACCGTTCCTTTTCCCTGGATTGACTGGACCTGGATGGTGCCGCGGTGCAACATAACGATCTGCTTGCACAAGCTCAACCCAATGCCGCTGCCGCTCTTCTTTGTACTGAAGAAGGGGATGAATATCTTATCCAATACTTCTTCCGGTATGCCGGGGCCATTATCAGCCACTTTGAGTATGATCTTTTTATTAAGGGTTTGTTCTGCAGACAGTATGATCCTTGGTTCTTCCTGGTCTTTAACAGCCTCCATGGCATTCACGATCAGGTTGATCAATACCTGTTCTATCAGGCTGGGGTCTGCCTCCAGCATAAGGTCTGTTTCTTTTAAAATGATTTCCAGCTCAATGCCCTTTTGCTCGAAAGTGGGCGCCATCAACTGGTGAAGGTTACCAAATAATTCCCTGATATATACTTTTTGGAGGTTGAGCTTAGTGATCTTATTGAGATTGCGGTAGGTTTCTGCAAATTTTAGCAATCCCTCACTTCTACGTTTTATGGTATCTATTCCCAATTCAAGATCTTCCAGGGTATTGGTATCGGAAGAGGTGAGTCTTTTCTTAAGCGTTTCGGCTAAAGAGGAAATAGGCGCTACAGAGTTCATGATCTCATGGGTCATCACACTCAAAAGCTTTTGCCAGGCACGTGACTCCGTTTCATCCAGCGCTTCATTTACGTTTTGAAAAGCTACCAGTTTGAACTTTTTGCCCTCAGTTTGAAAGGCAGTCGCTGACAATAATATTTTATAATGAGATTTTTCCAGGTGGGCTGTGGCGATTTTGCTTTCACCCGGTTTCAGTTGGCTGATCTCTGTGAATAAACTGCTATCTCTTTTTTCCAGGGAATGAATAGTTTTCAAATAAGGCAACTGCAGCATTCTTTTCAAGGTCTCATTCATCCATACTACTTCCCCGGTTTCCAATTCGTAAGAAAGTATACCGGTATCAACCAGTTCAAGTATTTTTTGCAGGTATTGGTATTGCGTTTCTTTTTCCTTGGATATTACCTTGAAAGTGCTGTTAATCTCATTGAATCCTTTGCGCAGTGGCTGAATGTCAGCCGATGCATGTTTGACATCAAAATAACGGGAGAAGTCACGGTAATGTACCGCCTCTACAAACTGGTTGACCTCATCATAAGTCTTTTTCTGAAACCGTAGGAACTCGATGATCTGGTAAAAAACAAGCGGTGAGATAAGTGCCAGGTACACATGCCATTGCTTCACCAGGAAAAAGGACGCTGCTGTCAGGGTGATCACGAGAAGTAAAACACGTGATAAGATGCGCCACTGGAAATCTTTAAAGATCATATTGATTGAATAGGTGGATGATGACCTGGTATTGAAAAATGGATTGGTTATATATCATATTTGTTCAAACGCCTGTATAATGCGGTACGGGTAATACCTAATTCTTTAGCCGCCTTCGAAATATTACCACTGTGCTTTTCAATGACGCGGAGAATGGTATTTTTTTCTACTGTGCTCAGGTTAGAGAACTGCACTTCTTCTGTGGCCATTGTCTGCTCAATGGGTGAGAAGATAATGTCCTTTGCTGTTAAATTATTTCCCTCCGACATGATCACAGCCCTTTCAATGGTATATTGAAGTTCTCTTACGTTGCCCGGGTAATTATAGTTCATTAATTTTTCAATGGCCTTCTCATCTAACTCGAGAGTAGGCTTCAGGTATTTATTGCTATAGATCCTGCTAAAGTGTTTGGCCAGGAGAATAATATCTTTTTCCCTTCTACGCAGGGGAGGTACTATGATCTCTACTGTGTTAATGCGGTAGATAAGGTCCTTTCTAAACCTGGCTTCATTGGCCAGTTCTGAAATGGGAATGTTGGTGGCGCATACCAGCCTGATATCAATGGGAATAGGCTCATTGCTACCGAGGCGGGTCACCATTCGGTTTTGTAGGACACTTAGGAGCTTTGCCTGCTGGTGTAGGGAAATATTTCCTATCTCATCAAGGAACAGGGTGCCACCATTGCCCAGTTCAAATCGGCCCATACGGTCTTCCCTTGCATCTGTAAAGGCACCTTTTTTATGACCGAATAATTCACTTTCAAATAAGGATTCTGTCAATGCACCAACATCCACTTTTACAAATGGTTTGGTGGACCTCGTGGAAAAATGATGGATAGCTTTGGCTATTAATTCTTTACCAGTTCCGTTTTCCCCAAGGATGAGAATATTGGCATCTGTAGGCGCTATTTTCTGGATCTTGTAAAAGATGTCCTGCATGCATTCTGACTTTCCTAATAACTCAGTTTCAAACAGGGAGGAAGAGGGAAGTGTGGCCGCGCCGGAACCCTTGTTTTCCTTTCTTTTTACTGCTTCTTTGATGGTAGTGATCAGTCTTTCATTGTGCCAGGGTTTCACTACAAAATCAAAAGCACCCTCTTTTAGTGAACGAATGGCAAGGTCAATATCACCATAGGCAGTAATCATGATAACCGCCGCTGCAGAACGGTACTCTTCCTTGATCTTTTTAAGCCAGAAGATGCCTTCATTGCCTGTGTTGATGGAACTGTTGAAATTCATATCCAGGAGAATGACGTCAAACTCCTGTTTAGCTAATATGGATCGAATGTTCTCGGGGTTCTTTTCCGTAACAATTTCTTTCACCTCGGGTCGTAGCAACAATCGAACAGCTGTCAACACATCAATATCATCATCTATGACCAGTACTGAAGCAGTTTTTAAAGACATAAAATGGTACAAATAGTTTGGTAATGGCGAAACTACAAATATGCCAGTAATGCAAGGCTTTGAAAATGAGGCAGCCAATTAAATGAAAGACAGGCGGGTGTATCAAAAGCGGACACTTTCTGTTCGGTAACGAACAGTTTCGTAGATTGCAAAAAATGTAACTTATTGAAAACCATAATCGTCAAATATTGGCATTGGTTTCGACTCAGTCAGGACAAACCCATTTAGTGAATAATTGGTATTAGGTGGGTTCAGATTCATTAAAACCATAAAACAAACCGCTCCGTGGATAGAAAGCTAGAAAAAAAGAAGTGGACATCGAAGAAGATACTCACCATTGCAGGTATTGCAGGCCTGGTGTTGTTAATAGCCGGCAGCCTTTATTTTACCTCAGGAAAGGCCAAGCTGAATGTGGATGCTGAACGTATAACAATCAGCGAAGTGAAGAAAGGACCCTTCCAGGAATTTATACCGGTAAATGGCGTTGTCTTACCTGTGACCACTATTTACCTTGATGCCATTGAAGGAGGGCGTGTGGAAGAGAAACTGGTAGAAGATGGCGCCATTGTAAAAAAGGGCCAACCCATCCTCCGGCTTTCCAATACGGATTTGGCCCTTAGCCTGGTGAATCAGCAAACATCTGTATATAATCTTTTGACGCAGATGCAGATAGCAAGGAATGCGGCCCAGCAGAACACCACCACAAAGCTGAACCAGATGACAGATGTGGACAACCAACTGAAAGAAGCCAAAAGGATCTATGAGCTTAACAAAACACTTTATGAACAAAAGGCCATTGGCTTACAGGAGTTTAAACAATCTGAGAACAACTATAATTACCAGCTGGAAAAGAAAGGTCTTACTGAAAAGATATTGAAGCAGGATGAATCATCGAATGCCCAGCAGATCTCCCAGGCCCAACAATCTTACCAGGGTTCTCAAAACGCACTGAACGTAATGCGTAAGAAAGTTGGAGACCTGATTGTACGTGCACCAATCGATGGCCAGTTGACCTCTTTGGACGCTGAAGTGGGCCAAAGTAAAAATAAAGGTGAGCGCCTGGGGCAAATAGATGTATTGAGCGGCTATAAAGTACGTGTAGATGTGGATGAACATTATATATCGCGTGTTTTTATTGGCCTGCTGGGAGAGACTTCCTTTGCAGGGAAGAATTACAAACTAAAGATCAGTAAGGTTTATACCCAGGTAAACAGTGGCCGGTTCCAGGTGGATATGCAATTCATTGATGCGGTACCAGAAGGCATCCGACGTGGTCAAACACTGCAGATACGATTGGCTTTGAGTGATGAAACACAGGCATTGTTATTAGCCAAGGGAGGCTTTTACCAGCAGACAGGTGGAAACTGGGTGTTCAAAGTGGATAATGATGGTAAGACTGCTTACAAAGTAGATGTGCAGCTGGGCCGCCAGAATCCTGATTATTACGAAGTGCTGAATGGCTTGAAGCCCGGCGATAAGATCGTAACCTCCAGTTATGAGAACTACGGCAATATGCAGGAGCTGGTGCTCAAAAAATAAAGTTAACAACCAACACATACACATAAACCATCTGCCATGAAACTGTTTTTTTTAATGATCCCGCTTTTAGGTGTTCATTGTATTACGACAGCTCGTTTTCAAAAAGTAAGGGAAAGAAAACCTGAAGTGAGAAAGGAAATTGTGGCATTCCAGATTATGCCTGGAAATCTATTAATGCATTTCAATTAATTCCAACTGTTTATAAAAAAATCAAAATGATAAAGATTAAAAACCTCGAAAAGATTTATCGGACGGAAGATGTGGAAACTGTAGCACTGAACAAACTTTCTCTTTCCGTGGCTGAAGGCGAATTTGTGGCGATCATGGGTCCTTCAGGTTGCGGAAAATCCACCTTATTGAATATCCTGGGCCTTCTTGACGATCCTGATAGCGGAAGTTTTTTATTCAATGGAATAGAGGTAGCTGATTTCAATGAAAGAAAAAGGGCTGACCTGCGTAAAAGGAATATTGGTTTTGTATTCCAAAGCTTCAATCTGATTGATGAACTGACTGTTTTTGAGAATGTAGAGCTGCCATTGATCTATTTAGGTGCCAGGCCATCTGAGCGCAAGCAAAGGGTAGAGGAGGTGCTGGATAAGATGCAGATCATGCATCGCCGTAACC
The DNA here is from genome assembly GCA_023415275.1 of Bacteroidota bacterium. Classification (GTDB taxonomy): domain Bacteria; phylum Bacteroidota; class Bacteroidia; order Chitinophagales; family Chitinophagaceae; genus Flavisolibacter. The sequence continues at coordinate 7,038 of JAEZLJ010000130.1, read as the reverse complement.
ACTATCCCCAGCAATTATCTGGTGGTCAGCAGCAACGTGTGGCGGTTGCCAGGGCTGTGGTGAATAACCCCAAGCTTATACTGGCTGATGAACCTACAGGTAACCTGGACTCTTCCAATGGAAACGAGGTAATGCAAATGCTGACCGACCTGAATGAACAGGGAACTACAGTAGTAATGGTGACACACTCTGAGCATGATGCCCGTTACAGCCATAGGATCGTTCGCATGCTGGATGGACAGACCGTCCTTGAGAATATCATGGTGTAACGTGACCTATGCATAGGGGAACTCTAACCGCAAAACCAAATACATGTTCACTACTTATATAAAGCTTGCCTGGCGCAACCTGGTTAAGCACACTGTTTTTTCCTTTATCAATATAGCAGGCCTTACTATTGGCATGGCCTGCACTTTACTGATCCTGGTATGGGTATACAACGAACACTCATGGGATAAGAACAATAAGCATTACGATTCGGTTTACCACGTGATGTGCAATCGTGATTTCAATGGTGAGATCAATACGGGGCAGGACATGATGTACCCCTTGCCAAAAGCTGCCAAAGCCAGCTTCCCTGAGATCGAACACGCTGCAATTGTTTCTTTTGGAGAGACCACATTATTCACTGTGGGGGATAAACGAATCAATAAAGGCACCTTAACTGTGTCTCCTGAGTTTTTCGACATTTTTACCTATGAACCACTGCAGGGAAACCTTGCTGCTGCAGTAAAAGATCCGGATGCAGTGATCCTTACAGAATCAACTGCCAGGGCATTGTTTGGAAATGTCAATGTCATCGATCAGCCCGTGGAGGTTAATAACCATAGAACCGCATATGTAAAGGCTGTTATCAAGGATGCCCCCAGGAATTCAACATTGCAGTTTGACGGCATTATTCCTTTTAACCCATCTTCCCCAGACATTATCAAATCTGAGACTGAATGGGTGAACTGTGGGAACAGGGTATTCTTTCAAACGCATGCTGGTACTAATATTCCTGCCCTTGCATCTAAGGTGATGAAGCTGGTGCAGGATCATACAGAAGGCGAAAATCCTACTACCAGGGGAAGCATCGTTTTGCATCCTATGAGCAAATGGAGGCTTTATGGAGATTTCAGCAATGGGGTGAACACTGGGGGCAGGATCGAATATGTCAATCTATTTACCTGGATTGCAGTGATTATATTGATCATTGCCTGCGTCAATTTCATGAATCTATCTACCGCACGTTCTGAAAAAAGAGCAAAGGAGGTAGGTATTCGTAAAACATTGGGGTCTGAAAGAAAGCAATTGCTTCTGCAGTTTATTTCAGAATCCCTTTTAATTTCCGTGGTGGCCTTCTTTCTTGCTGCTGCTATTGTATATGCTGTAGTACCCATTTTCAGCCAGTTGTTAAATGAAGACCTGGTGATCCCGTATAACCAGCCAGGCAGCTGGATACTGGTAGCTATGATGATATTGATCACCGGCCTGGTAGCAGGCAGTTACCCGGCTTTTTATTTATCCGGGTTTAATCCAATAAAAGTATTAAAGGGTACTTTTCTTCCTGGTAAGCAAGCCATATTGCCCAGGAAGATACTGGTGACCTTTCAGTTCATTGCTTCCATCATATTGATCTCTGCTACTGTGATTATCTATAAACAGTTGCAATATGTAAAGGACCGTGATCTTGGTTATGACCAGGACAACCTGGTGTTGGTCAATTCAACTCCTGCGACAGACAAGAGTTTTGACGCCTTAAAGAATGACTTGCTTCAGTCAGGCCAGGTGGCTTCTGTCAACCGCACTTCCAGCCCTATTACAGATATATATATGTCCACTTCGGGTATCAGGTGGTCAGGGGCGCCTCCCACTTCCAACCTGGTGATCGGGTTCATATTTACCAATGAAGATTTTGCTCAAACAGTGCATACCAAAATACTCGAAGGAAGGGATTTCCGGCAGGAAGATTCCAACGCTGTTGTTTTCAATAAAGAGGCTATTAAACTGATGGGATTAAAAACCCCTGTAGGTACCAAGATCAACTGGGCGGGTAAAGAACGTACCATCGTAGGCGTGCTGGATAACATGGTGATCTCTTCTCCATTTAAGCCTGCAGATCCCTTGATGCTGGTATATGAAAACAGGTGGTCGGGCAGGTTGAACCTGCGCCTGGCAAAACATGCTGATTTAAAAAAGGCGCTGGCCACTGTGGAAGGTATTTATAAGAAATATAGTGTTGAATATCCTTTTGAATACAAGTTCATTGATGAAGTATTCAATCAGAAGTTCATCAATGAACAATTGATAGGAAAACTGTCTGTGATCTTTGCAGGACTGGCCATATTTATTTGCTGCCTGGGTTTATTTGGCCTGGTTGCTACTTCTATAGAGCGGCGGAGAAAAGAGATCGGTATTAGGAAAGTATTGGGTGCTTCCCTTCAACAGCTATTACTCCTGATGTCTAAAGAGTTTCTTTGGTTAGTGGCCCTTGCTTTTGTGGTGGCTATTCCAATTGCATGGTGGGGAATGAATAAATGGCTGCAGAATTATAGCTACCGAACCAACGTAAGTGTAGGCGTATTTGCCCTGGTGGGAATGGTTATTCTTTTAATTGCGTTGCTCACTGTATGTCTCAATGCTTCCAGGGCTGCGCTTAGTAATCCGGTGAAAACATTAAGAAGCGAATAAAAGCGATTTATGTTTTATAATTATTTAAAAATAGCCACCAGGAACCTGTTAAAATACAGGTTCATTTCCTTTATTAACCTTTTTGGGCTCACCCTTGGATTGACATGCTGCCTGCTGATCAGCACCTATATAGTGAATGAACTAAGCTATGACAAGTATAATGCGAATGCCGATCATGTTTACAGGGTAGAAAGAACTTTTATTAATCCTGAAACAGGTGCCATCAATTTAAAGCTGGCAGCCATTGCTCCTCCTGCTGGTCCATTGCTGAAAAATGATTTCAAAGAAATACAACAGGTGACCAGGCTTTTGCAAAACAGCCCTACACCTTTCCGCTTTGAGGAAAAGAAGTTCAATGAGCCCAACTCTTATTTTGCAGATGAACATTTATTTGATGTGTTCAATGTGCAGGTAACAAAAGGTAATCCTAAGAAAGCATTAGTGGATCCCTATTCAGTGATGCTCTCAGAAGACCTGGCGAAAAAGTATTTCGGGGGAGACGAACCCCTGAATAAGGTGTTGAGAATGAATAACCAGTTTGATTTGAAAGTTACGGGTGTGTATAAATCCTTTCCCACCAACGCACACCTGCATCCTGAGTTGATGATCTCATTCAATACACTGAATGACACGGCGGTATATGGCGCCAATAACCTGGCAACCAACTGGGGCAATAATGCTTTCTTTACTTATATCCTGTTGCCACAGGGATACAATCCGAACAATCTGGAGGCGCAATTCCCGGCATTCCTGAACAGGCATATTAACGATGGCGACAAATACAAGCCTTCGCAATATACCAACCTGACTTTACGGAAGCTATCAGACATTCATCTCTATTCTCATATGGATGATGAAGCAGAAGAGAATGGAAACATTACCAGGGTATATGTATTCTCAGCCATTGCATTATTTATATTATTGATCGCTTGCATCAACTATATGAATCTTTCCACAGCCAGGTCGGTGTTAAGAGCCAAGGAAATTGGTATCAGGAAAGTTGTAGGCGCTCAAAAAAAGGAGTTGATACTTCAATTTTTAAGTGAATCCATTTTGATCTGCTGGATCGCTTCTATACTAGCTATTCTCTTGACCCGCGTTGCCCTGCCCTGGCTGAATGAATTATCCCATCAACAGCTTACCATAGCAAGCTTAGTAAAATGGCAACTCATAGTTCCTTTATTATTGCTTCCCTTCGTAATTGGAATTGTTTCAGGGATATACCCAGCCCTGTTCCTGTCTTCTTTTCAACCCATAAAAGTTTTAAAAGGAATTATGAAGGTGGGCGGTAGTGGATTGTCTTTTCGCAAGGCCCTGGTTGTAGTTCAATTTGCCATTTCTATCATTCTTATCATTTGTACCACTATCGTTTTTGAACAATTGCGCTTTATGGAGCACAAATCTCTTGGGTTCAATAAAGATCATGTCATTACGCTTGCCAATAATGCCGGACTTAATGATAAATATGAGTCTTTCAAAACACAGTTGCTGGATAACCCGGGAATAAAGGCGATAACCCGTTCTTCCAGGATACCTTCAGGGAGATTACTGGATAATATGGGTTCGCAAATAGACAGGGGAGATTCGCTCACTCCTACGCAGGCCGACATAAAGTTTGTTGTAGCAGACGAGGATTTTATACCAACATATGGTGTAGGTATGATCCAGGGGAGAAATTTTTCCAAAAGTTATGGTATGGATACTTCAGCTTTCCTGATTAATGAAGCCGCCGTAAAAGTATTGGGATTGAAATCAGCTGAAGATGCTATTGGAAAGCGATTTCAATATGGAGCAAAGAAAGGTCAGCTGGTTGGTGTTTTCAATGATTTTCATTTTGAATCCATGCACCAGCGCATTCTGCCCCTTGTATTATTCATGCCACAAAACATAGGCAATTTTGGCAGGATCTCTATTAAGGTCACAGGTAGTATTCCTGCAGCCATAGCCCATATTGAAAACACATGGAAGCAATTTCTGCCAGACATACCATTTGATTACTCATTTCTTGATGACAATTTTTCACGGCTATACCAGTCAGAACAAAGACAGGAAGGCCTGTTTACTATTTTCTCCTGCATAGCCATATTCATAGCCTGCCTGGGTTTGTTAGGACTTTCGGCATTCACTATCAGCCAGCGGATCAAAGAAATTGGCATCCGCAAGGTGTTAGGAGCTACTGTCAGTACTATAGTGGCCTTGTTGTCAAAGGATTTCCTGAAGCTGGTATTGGTGGCAGGCATCATTGCCTTCCCTGTAGCATGGTTTGCCATGAACAAATGGCTGGAGGATTTTGCCTATCGCATCAATATACCATGGTGGGTTTTCCTTTTTGCCGGGTTGATGGCTGCACTGGTAGCTTTTGCCACTATTGGCTTTCAGGCTGTGAAAGCTGCAAGGGCAAATCCTGTTAAGAACTTAAGAACTGAATAGATGATTTAAACAGTAGACAATCACAACATTACTACTAAACCCAGTGGGCCATGCTTAAAAGTTATATAAAAATCGCCTTTCGCAACCTTCTTAGGAATAAGGCTTTTTCTATCATTAATATTTCTGGTCTTGCCATAGGCATGGCCAGTGCCATTTTGATATTGTTGTGGATACAGAATGAAGTAACCTATGAACAGTTTCATGAAAATAAGGACCGTATTTATGAAGCCTGGAACAAAGCTCATTTTAGTGGAAAACTGCAGGCCTGGAATACTACTCCTAAAATATTGGCCAGGACCCTGGAGCAGGATTATCCTGAAGTAGAACAGGCAGTACGTGTTTACTGGGACCATACCTACCTTTTCAGCGTAGGTGATAAACGTTTGACTGTTAGTGGCAATATGGTGGATTCTAATTTTCTCCAGGTTTTTAGCTTCCCATTGATCAAAGGCAATCCCAAAACGGCACTACTGGATATGCACTCTATAGTGCTCACTGAAAAGCTTGCAAAAAAACTATATGGTGATGAGGATCCGGTGGGGAAAGTGCTCAAGTTGGATAACAAGGACAATTTCCAGGTTACCGGATTACTGAAAGACCTTCCCAATAACACCCGGTTCAAATTTGAATATTTATTGCCTTGGTCCTATTTGCGGTATGTGGGTGAAGATGATGCCAACTGGGGCAATAATTCGACCCGTACCTATGTGATGTTAAAGCCCAATGCTTCCGTAACATCTTTAAATACTAAATTAAAAACCCTCAGGCAGCGATATGCCGATAGTGATAAAGAAGGGGAAATGTTTGTGTATCCCATGAGTCGCTGGCGGCTTTATTCCAATTTTAAAGATGGAATAGAAGATGGTGGCCGCATTGAATTTGTCAGGCTCTTCGGCATCATTGCGGTATTTATCTTGCTGATAGCTTGTATCAATTTCATGAACCTCAGTACGGCACGAAGTGAAAAGCGTGCTAAGGAGGTAGGTATACGCAAGGTGGTTGGTGCACCTAAGGGCGCACTGGTAGGCCAGTTTATTGGTGAATCTATATTGCTGGCTTTTATAGCTGGTATATTGGCTGTCCTGATCGTGCAAATAAGCTTGCCAGCCTTCAATACACTAACAGGCAAAGAGCTATTTCTTGATTATGGGAATTTCAGGAACTGGTTTTTTGTGCTGGCCTTTATTGCGGTCACCGGGATGATCGCGGGCAGTTACCCTGCTTTTTTTCTTTCTTCTTTCCAGCCCGTAAAAGTTTTAAAAGGAATATTCAGGTCCAACAGGGCGCTGATCGCTCCCCGTAAAATACTGGTGGTCTTACAATTTTCCTTTGCCATCATTCTCATCATAGGTACCATGGTGGTGAAGCACCAGATCAATTATGCACGGGAACGTGAAACTGGATATGATAAAAAGAATCTTATTTATCATGCGCTTTCAGGAGACCTGGAAAAGAATTTTGAGCTGGTAAAGAATGAGTTACTGGAATCGGGTGTGGCCACTTCTGTAAGTAAGACCAATGCACCTGTGACCCAGGGATGGAGCGATAGCTGGGATTTTCAATGGGCTGGTAAAGACCCCAATGATAAAACGGATTTTGACAGGTTTTCTGCTGACCAGGATATTGTAAAAACTGCAGGGTTTCAATTAGTAAAGGGTCGTGATTTCAACCTAAAGCAATTCCCTACAGATTCCACTGCAGTATTATTGAATGAATCTGCGGTAAAAGCTATGAATTTTAAAGATCCTATAGGTCAGGTAATAGAAGACCTTGGAATCAAATGGCATGTAGTGGGGGTTATTAAAGATTTTATTCTTCAATCGCCCTACTATCCTCTGAAACCTATGGTCATTGAAGGTGCAAAAGGTTGGTTCAATGTAATGCATATCAAACTAAATTCCGCCAGGTCAACGGAAGCAAGTCTGAAGGTGGCTG
>JAEZLJ010000121.1 GCA_023415275.1 Bacteroidota bacterium | reverse complement strand
GGGTGTACCTATGTGGTTGGCACTGGCTATAATCGCAGGCCTGTTAAACTTTATCCCCAATTTCGGTCCCCTGATCGCTATGATACCAGCCGTGCTGGTCGCGCTCATGCAAAGCCCTTCCACCGCTGCTATTGTAGCTGGAATGTACATCATCATCCAGGTTTTGGAAAGCAATTTTATTACGCCAATGGTTCAGCAAAAATTGATCAGCATTCCACCTGCTCTCATCATTATTGCGCAACTATTGATCAGTCCTTTAACAGGAGGTTGGGGATTAATTTTGGCAACACCATTAATGATCATAATCATGATCATGGTGCAGGAACTTTATATCAAAGAAAGAGATAAATAGGCGGCAGACCAATAAGGCTCATTCCATTAATAAACATTTCGTTGCGGGTCATTTATTTTAAATAATCATTGGTCTTCACGCGCCTGAATTCAGGTGAGGCATCAAAGAAAATATTCAGCAGGTTCATATGCCCGGCACCAAAGATCACGAGTATCCTGTCAGATGGACCCGCTTGTATTCTCTGAATGTTCCTGAAGATCCTTAGGTTCCTGTTGAACCATCTTCCTGTTTCAAAATCAACACCAGTAAAATCATGGTCTTTTGATTCGTATTTAAATAAGCCTACAAAATAGTTGCCCAAACTTTCTTTAATATTAGCCTCGTCATTGGCCTGCCTTAATTCTGCCAGGATACCATTTGTTTTAAATATGGGTTCACGTATTAATTTCTTAGAAGCATCAGGGTTACTTGTAAAATAGGCCTCAAATTTTTCTGCTTCAATGCTATCCTTCCCATACACAATACTATCTAACCTGGGGCTGAACTTTCCCCACTCATCTACACAATAAAGTTTTTGCAGTCCAAAGTGGCGGGCCAGTCTGAAACCTATCTGTTCTTCTTCCCGCCTTTTTAATATATATTGACCATCCAGGTACTGGCTATAAGTGGAATCGGTATAACGTTGTTCGGTAGGGTGTCGCTCAATAACAATAATGGTGGGTTTAAACCTGGCGATCTTATCTACAATAGACTCAATTTCTTTTTGATAAGCTGGTTCAAGAACATCGATTTGATCATTCTTACTGATTTGCTTCACATCCAGGTTGGGAAAATTAAAATGAAAGCTTCCCAGTGTCATCACCTCTGTTCGTGATGGCTGTGCAAATAGAAAGGAAGAAGCAAATAGCAGTAGTATGGTTAAAGCAGGTTTCATTTTTTTTATTGTATTACGCTCAAGGATCAGCTTTGTTACATATGTTTTATGCAATAGGCAATATTGGCAGCACTAGCTTACTACTCACCGGGTTTATAATAGTGAATTACCGCGCCGCAATCAAAGGTTTTTGTTTTTAAAAGTTTGAGAATGGTTCTATCATGGATGTTTTTGAACAATGGCATGCCTGTTTTCGCTATAACGGGGTGAATACAGAGCTGCAATTCATCAACCAGGTTAAGATTAAGGGCACTTACAATTAAGCTGGGACTTCCCACCAGCATGTCTTTCCTTTCTTGCTGTTTTAGCTCCAGAATTTCATCTTTAAGGTCTTTGGTTGCCAGCCTTGCAGATTCCCATTCGGTACTTTTTAGCGTGTGGGAAAATACCAGCTTTGGTATCCTGTCCATTGTATGTGCAAATTCATCTAACGCCTCGTTACCGGTAGGGCTGTGTACAATAGTTTGCCAGTATTTCATCAATTCATAGGTTATTCTTCCATATAAAATGATACCTGATTCGCGCAACAACTCGCTGTAGTGTTCATGTATGTCATCATCTGGTGAGACGGCGGTGTGGTCACAGAATCCGTCCAATGTCATATTGATGGCGGCAATTAATTTTCTCATGTGATTGGCTTTGGCAATTTCCATGTTTTCTTACTTCCTGTACCTCTTTTATAATGAGACCCTTTTTTAGCTGGTCATAAGTATCAGTGCTACGGGTCTTAAGTGTTTAATCACTAATTGTGGTGAGAACCACTATTTCGTTTTCCTTTGATTTTTATAGTTGCGTTCATACATTTCGATCCAATCATCCGGCGATATTTTAGTAACCAGTTCACCTATCAATGCATAGGGGATATCCTCAGGCTTCTTATAGCGCATGCAACTCTTTCCCATATCCAGCTTTTTGGGCGATGCTTTAGCATGGGCTTCAGTAAACCATTTTAATAGTTTAGGGTCGGCATAGATACCCATATGATAAATGGCTATAAAGTTTTTCTGCGAGGCAAATGCCAGGAAAGGAAGGGGTAATTTGGGATCACAATGATAACCATCCGGGTATTTGCTATGAGGTACCACGTAGCCTACCATGCCATAACTCATACATTCCTGGAAGCCCTTTGGAATATTCTTCCTGATTACTTTTCTTAATTCTTCCATGGGTTTCTTTCTTTCTTCAGGAAGTTCATTTATGTATTGATCAACGGTGGCTGCTTTCGATTGCATTAGTCTTTGTTTATACTGGTGTAGAGTTTATTATTAAGAATTACATAAGGTGGGGATGACCGCAAACTATTATCCTATTATCAAAAACCTGGAGAACTGATTCACTCCTCATTGGTATGAGATCAATTGATCAATGAGATACAATCCTGCTCACCACCTGCCAGCTTTGACCTCTTTTGAGCCAGGTATCTACCAGGGTCACAGTATCCTTCCTGGCAGGCATATCGCGGAAGCTTACCGACCAATATAATGAAGAATGCACAATAGCCACCTGGTCTATCAACTGGATATGCATGTTGATATAGCTTATAGAATCAATCTTCAGGTTTTCCATTGTATTCTTCATCCATATATTCCTGGACAATGGAGGTTCAGTGAGATCATTACCGGAAAGGGTAAACTCGGGGGCTACAATTTTATAAAGTGTGGGTTCATCTCTTGTCTTTGTAGCCATCATCCAGTCATTGGAAAGCTGCCTGATTACCTGTTCTGCATTTTCTTGTTGTGTAGTTTGCCCGTGCACGTAAAATGCATATAGAATTACGCAGGAAGTAAGCATACTTTTTCTCATAGCAGGGTTTCTATAAATATAATATAGTTTCCCAATTTTAGTTAGTGCTCACAACCTTTTCCTGGCTGACCTATGATCTTTACAAATGAACCCATTTAGGCCTCAAACATTACACAACATGTTTTAAGGAGTAACATTTGTTTGATTACTTCTGAATATCCATGAT
>JAEZLJ010000098.1 GCA_023415275.1 Bacteroidota bacterium | reverse complement strand
CTGAATATCCATGATACGCCATACTTATCCGTCAGTTGTCCATAAACCCCAAACGGAACATTGTTCAATTCCATAAAGGTTCTTTTGTCCTTATCAGCCCCGGAAGCCAGTTTGTCAAACGCTGGTTTCAACTCGTCGTAGCTTTCTCCGGTAAGATAAATGCTGAAAGTATTTCCCTGTTTTGGTTCAAGCATAGGCGATGCCATCCAATCTGTAGCAGATAGATCAATGTTATCATTTTTTAGCTGTGCATAGATGATTCTATCATGTTTTTCCATGGTGAATTGTTCTTTCATGGGTGTATCCCCAAGTTTGATCAGGGTTAATTCCCCGCCCAGGCATTCCTGGTAAAAGCTCATGGCTTCCTTACAATTCCCATCAAAAAGAATAAACGGTGTTGTTTGTAACATGTGATTGATTTTTAATTACCAGGTTTCATTTCTTACCAACAGAGTTAAGTACATATACCAAAGTAACCCTCCTTTTGGCAATATCCTTTTGGCTAAAGGATTTCATCAATAGCTCTGAATAAGTACATCAGTCGGTATGCCTAGTGTTTGATGTAACTGTCGGATCATTTCCAATGTCAGTTTCCGCTTTTTGCTAAGAATTTCACTGGCCCTGCTCTTCAGGCCCACTACCTTGGCCAGGTCACTTTGGCTATAGCCCAATTGTTCCATACGGAACTTGATGGCTTCAACGGGATCTGGATAGCCTATGGGATAATGTTCTTGTTCATACTTGTCAATGAGAATGCCCAATACTTCTAGTTCATCGCCTTCTGTGGTTCCGGGCTTTGCATCAAAGATGCTTTCCAACCGGTTCATAGCCAATTGGTAATCTTTTTTTGTTTTTATGGGCTTAATGTTCATGGTGTTTAAATTTTTGTTGCGTCTGTCTTGTCATATTCTGCATGGGTGCCCACAAAACGGATCCACACCATACTGTAAGAATAATTGATTTTTACAATCAGCCGATAATGGTTGCCTTTTATATTGAACACTACGCGGTTATCAGCCAGGAAAGAAGCACTTGGATAATCTCTTTACATGAAAAAAAGAAAAAAGAAGAACAAATACTTTGTGTTTCTCACATTGGCGTTTTGATATTTCAGCTAACGGAAAACAGATTTCTGAAGCCAAGATATTCAGTGTTCCTACTGCTTCAATTCTGCACTGTCGTTCATTAAAGATATTCAGTTTAACGGTTGTTCGTCAGCCTTGGTTTTAGAAATCTGCTGTTAGCAGCGTCGTGCTCTATAAATCTACGTCTTGCCAATTATAAATCTTTCTGAGGTGAGAATAGAAAATCTCAACGATATCTGTAATTAACTCGATGTGATATTGAAAATGGTCTGGAACGTAATTTTCAATTTTAATTGCTTCATGAATTATTTTATGTCTAAGCGATATTATTTCCGTTAGTTTCTCTAAATATTTCGCTTTAGGGTTATTTCTGTTTAAAAGGTCGATAAAATTTATTTTAGAATCCAGCTCTTTAAAGCTTTGATTTATGTGAGTAACGCTTTGAAAGGATTTGGAATGAGCAATTACTTTTTCGATTGTAGTTTCATTAATTGTAACCTCATATAGTGCCTCGGTCGAAATTTTAGCTGACTTAAAAATATCCTTCTTCTTTTCGCAGTATGTTAGAAGACCGATGTAAGTGCTTCTCAAATAATCTTCTATAATTGATATTAAGAACGGCAAACCGATAGTGGTATGGGTTGATGCAGGATGAAAGAAGTCGTCTTTTCTAATTTTGAAATCAGCAAAATGGGTTTTCAACGTTTGTAAGTAATAATTTATTCTGCTCAAATTATTTGAAAAATGAAAGTAGGCTAAGTAACATGCTGCCTCTGCTTTCCGTCTTTCACAATCATCATAAACCAAATATCTATTTCGTCCACTTGGAGTAATAAAGCTTCCGCCAAATCTTAATTTTATTTGCTTGATAGCGAAGTTGTGAATATCATGGTCATAAACGCTTCTCCAAATTGTTGTAGTCAATTCAACTTGTAGTGAATCACTACCATGTTTCGTAATATCTGCTACAACAGGAGTGATTCGCTCGAGATTGTTTTCGTCATGGTGCTGGAAATGTGTCTTATAAATGACCTTGAAGCCTAAAACTTTAAGGAAATCTAGAACCTGCTTTTTAGTAACTGCAGGTGGCAAATAGTTTATACTTGTAACTCCCATCTATTGAGTGGTACTTATGTCGCTGCTAACAGTTAGTATTTGTGCTAATATATGCTGTTTTTTTAACCACGACAATATGAGATATCTCTTGTAAATGAAGCAGATGAAAAAATAAACGCGGATTAACCCTTATAGCGCAAATCTGCCTGTCCTCATTAAAACTTATACGCCAATGTACTCACTACCTGCCTGGGTGCAATAGGATTGATACTGTTATCATCATGCGCATTGTAGCTCAACTTGTCAAACAGGTTAGAGACCTTCACACGCACATTCATGTTCTTATAGCTATACCCTGCATGCAGATCGGCAGTGATGTAATCAGGCAATGGCATCAGTTTGTTGGTATTGGTAGGGCTGTTGGTGGGGTTTCTGCCTGCCAGCCGGTCTCCTACATAAAATACACCCGCACCTATATACAAACCATTAAGAGAAGACTCTTTTGAGAAGTTATAATACACGCTGGCGTTCGCTGTATGTGCAGGATTATAACGCAGCCTGTCGCCCTTTTTATTTCCATTCACCGTGTTGCCATTCACGCCCGTATAACGCATGTCGTTATAACTATAACCTGCCAAAAGTTTGAACCCGTTAATGACCCTGGTTTGAATATCCAGTTCAATACCCTTGCTGGTAGTTTCTCCTGATAATTCTTTGATATTGCTGTTATTATTAGAGCTGCCATCTGCCAGGAATAAAGCGGTCTGCGCAAAATTGCTGTTCACGATCCTATAAGCAGTCAGGTTCACCGATAATGCACCTTTGAAAAGATCGTTCTTGATGCCGGCCTCAAATTGATCGATGATAGAAGGTGCTAGTGCCTGGTTGTAAATATCTACCCCACTGTTTACCGAAAATGAATTGGTGTAGCTGGCAAACAGGGACGTGGCTTTAGTCGGTTGATACACTATCCCTAACCTGGGACTGAAAGCATCATTGCTAAAGGAAGCAATACTTCCACAGGTATTTTTAGCCACAGTATCAACTGTGGCACGTTGGTTCAACTGGTAAGAGTAGCGAACGCCCGCCAATAGTTTCAGGTTGTCAAACAAGGATACCAGGTCCTGCACATAAAGCCCGTAGCGCACAATTGGAGAGGTAGTCACCAGGTTTTCCGGGAGGTAAGGAATGTCGCCCCTGCTCACAATTGCCGCATCAAACAGGTTGATGGTGTCATAAATATTTTTATTACTGATAGCAGGGTTGGCATAGGCCTTAAACGTGGTAGCTACCGTTCTGTACCTGTCTGCATCCGCACCTGCTAATAAGGTATGTTGAATGGTCCCTGTTTTCAGTTTAGCATTCAGATCGAGAGAACTGAAATAATACTGCTCCGCGGTCCTTGTCTTTTGAAGACCTCTTGCCCAGGTGCCGTCGGCTGCCACCATGGATCCCGAAGCATTGGGGCGGTTGGCGCTATATAATTCATTATTGTATTGCTGGTAAGATACAATGCCTCTCAAGCCCACCTTGTTGCTGATTCGATGAGAGATAGTACCTGTAGCTGTTTTCTGAGCCGTGTTACTATAGGCCCAGGGCACATTTAAAAAGCGGTCGCGTGGAATGTTGGCAATGACGTAGTTTATGGCACCCGTTCCATAATCAGGTGTGCGGTTGTCTTTCAAATAATCACCTTCTACAATGATCTCTGTTCTTTCCCCGGCCTTTATCAACAGCGAGGGGTTGATATAGATCCTTTCAGAACTCACCCCTTTGCGAAAGCTTCCTGCATTTTCATAACTGGCATTCACCCTGTAAGCCACATGGCCACCATTATTGATTGGGCCATATACATCTATGGAAGGTTTGTAGAATGAATAGCTTCCTGCCCGGAAGGATATTTCTCCTCCCTTTTCAAATTTGGGCTTTTTCGTCACGATATTCAGTATGCCCCCGGCGCCTACATTACCATATAATATAGCATTACCACCCTTCAGCACTTCCATTTTTTCTACTGCACTCAGCTCGGGTTTGATGCCATTATTGAACCTTGCCCCATTCTTAAATGTATTGCTGTTTCCAAAAGCATAACCCCTTGCTGCAATTTCTTCCTGGTAACCACCGGTTGTTCCCATGATATAAACGCCATTCACATTTTGCAGGGCATCGCTCATGCTCAGTACCTGCTGTTTTTCCAGTATATTTTTATCTATAACAGTTATAGCCTGGGGAAGGTCGCGCACCGGCACTGGGAGCTTGCTAATGGTGGTTACCTTTTCATTCTGCGTTCTCTGGGCGGTAATGGTTACCTGCTCCAGTTGCTTTGAACTTTGCTCCAAAGCTATCAGCAGGGAAGTGGTCTGGTCTTTTTTAACTTCCACTGTCTTTTCCTGGGTCAGTTGACCCACCAGGGAGATCTCAAGAATATGTATGCCCTCCCGCACGCTCAGTTGAAAACGCCCCTGCTCGTCCGTAGTGGTAAATTTATGTGCGCCTTTTACAGCAATGGTCACAAAAGCCGCCGGCTGTTGGTCGGCTGTGGTCACCAGGCCTGAAATAACACCGGTAGGTAACTCAGGTATAGTAGGTAAGTTATTGTTTAACAATGCCATATCTCTTTGGCCGAATCCCATTAAGCTTATGAACAGGAATATAAATACTAAAGAATGCCTCACAGTTGATCAATTTGTTGCAAAGAGACTCAGAAGTCCTTTTTTAAAGAAACGCTATCGGGAATTTGAGTTACGAATGCGGAAAAACTCTACAGGATGAAGAAAAACGCTACAATGATCCATTCCTCTTTTCAACAAGCTCTGCCATTAGGGCAGTTTTCTTACATCTTCCCATAAGGGCTCCTGGTATATTCCTTTCAGGATAAAGCGGGTTAAGCCCAGGTTCCTTCCTACCTACGCCCTACTAACTCCCTATTTACGGTATAGATACTGCGTGATCATCACGCAGTATCTATACCGTAGCTATACTGTTGATAGGACGTTGATAGGGCTAAGGTAGGGGGAAGGCTGGCAGGTTGACAGCAAGAAATATCCGTTTTCTCATTCACCGGGTAATGGCTGGGGTGTTTAATGTCACAGAATTGGCCTTATCCTATAGGGCTATATTTTCATACCTTTGCAGCCATTTTCAAATTAAGTTGAGGAGCCCCCTTATGGCCAATCGATATAAAGAGTTCAAACACCTGAATTTACCCGCTATTGAAAAAGAAGTCTTGCAACGGTGGGAACGGGAAAATGCATTTAAAAAAAGTATAGAAGTAAGAGAAGGTGCCGAGCCATTCGTGTTCTACGAAGGACCGCCCAGTGCCAATGGAATGCCTGGTATTCACCACGTTATCTCACGTACGCTGAAGGATTTGGTGTGCCGCTATAAGACCATGCAGGGCTTTAAGGTGCAGCGCAAGGGCGGCTGGGATACCCATGGATTACCTATTGAACTGGGGGTGGAAAAGGAATTGGGCATTACCAAGGAAGATATAGGTAAGAAAATATCGGTGGCCGAATACAACCAGAAGTGCCGCGAAGCTGTATTGCGCTATAAGGACAAATGGGATGACCTGACCACTAAAATGGGCTACTGGGTGGACCTGGAGCATCCGTATGTAACCTTTACCAATGAATATATAGAATCGCTTTGGTGGTGCCTGAAAGAATTGTACAACAAAGGCCTACTGTATAAAAGCGTTTCCATCCAGCCTTATTCGCCGGCTGCCGGAACGGGGTTGAGTTCCCACGAGCTGAACCAGCCGGGAACCTATCGCAATGTGAAAGATACCAGTGCCGTGGCCATGTTCAAGGTAGTTGAATCAGCTAAATCAAAGTTTTTGTTTGATGCAGCGGGTAATGACCAGGTATTCTTCCTGGCCTGGACCACCACACCCTGGACGCTTCCTAGCAACCTGGGATTGACCGTAGGACCTAACATTGACTACGTGTTGGTAAAGACCTTTAATCCTTATACTCATTTGCCGGTCAACGTGGTTCTAGCCCAGTCGCTGGTAAACAGGTATTTCAAGCCTGAAGGCGAAAATGGTGATTTTGAAGGTTATTCTGCCGAGCAAAAGCTACTTCCATGGCAGATAATTGCCAGCTGCAAAGGAAAAGACCTGGAAGGTATTGAATATGAGCGCCTGTTGCCATATGAAGCCAATTCATTGGAAGCTATAAGGGCTATCACCCCCGATGCCCAGCCATTCAGGGTATTACTGGGAGATTTTGTGACTACGGAAGACGGTACCGGTATTGTGCATACCGCCCCGGCCTTTGGTGCGGACGACTATAAAGTAGGTAAGAAATATAATATAGGTATACTGACCCTGGTGGATAGGGAAGGCAAGTTTGTGGATGGATTGGGTGAGTTTTCCCACCGCTTTATAAAAGATTACAAGAACGAGCCTAACTACGTGGATGTCAATGTGGACATCTCTGTGAAGCTGAAGAAAGAGAACAGGGCTTTTAAAGTAGAGAAATACGAGCACAGTTACCCACATTGCTGGCGCACGGATAAGCCTGTGGTTTATTACCCGTTGGATGCCTGGTTTATCAGGACCACGGCGAAGCGCGACAGGATGGTGGAACTGAATAAGACCATTAACTGGAAACCCGAATCTACCGGGACAGGCCGTTTCGGAAACTGGCTGGAGAACATGGTGGACTGGAACCTGAGTCGCAGCCGTTATTGGGGCACTCCATTGCCTATCTGGAGAACAGAGGACGGGTCAGAAGAAAAATGCATAGGGTCTATCGATGAGCTGAATGCCGAGATCAAAAAGGCCAGCCAGGTATTGGGCGGTGATGTGAATACACATTATCTCCATGATGGCATCCTTGACCTGCATAAGCCTTATGTGGATGAGGTGGTACTGGTTTCAGACTCAGGCAAGCCCATGCATAGAGAGCCTGACCTGATAGATGTGTGGTTTGACAGTGGCGCTATGCCTTATGCCCAATGGCATTTTCCTTTTGAGAATAAAGAAACTTTCAGGGAAAACTTCCCTGCCGATTTTATAGCTGAAGGTGTGGATCAAACCCGCGGCTGGTTTTATACCCTTCATGCCCTGGGTGTGATGCTTTTTGACAGTGTGGCCTACAAAACCTGTGTTTCCAATGGCCTGGTGCTGGATAAGAACGGCAATAAAATGAGTAAGCGCCTTGGCAACGTGGTGGACCCATTCCAAACCATTGAACAGTTTGGAGCAGATGCCACACGGTGGTACCTCATCACCAATGCCTCGCCATGGGACAACCTGAAGTTTGACCTGGAGGGTATTAAGGAAGTGCAGCGCAAATTCTTTGGTACCTTATATAATACCTACCAGTTTTTTGCCCTGTATGCCAATGTGGACGGGTTTAGCTTCAAAGAAGCCTACATACCAGTAGAAGAAAGGCCGGAGATAGACCGGTGGATCCTTTCTTCCTTGCAGACATTGATCAAAAAGGTGACTGCCGCCTTTAATGAATATGAGCCCACACAAGCTGGCCGCCTGGTAGAAGACTTTGTGGATGAGCATCTTAGCAACTGGTATGTGCGCCTGTGCCGCCGCCGGTTCTGGAAGGGTGAGTATGAGCAGGACAAGATTGCTGCCTACCAGACACTTTATGAATGCCTGGAAACGGTAGTACGCCTGATGGCACCGATATCTCCTTTCTTCAGCGATGAGCTGTTCATTAACCTGAATGCAGTAACCCAAAAGCATAAAGAGGCTTCGGTACATCACATTCTTTTCCCGACGGCAAAAGAAGAATATATAGATGTGTTATTGGAAGAAAGAATGGCACTGGCCCAGGATGCATCTTCTTTGATACTGTCGCTTCGTAAAAAAGCTAATATCAAAGTGCGCCAGCCATTGCAAAGGGCCTTGATTCCAGTGCTGAACCCGTTGATGGAACAACAATTGCAAAGGGTAGAAGATCTTATTAATGCAGAAGTGAATATTAAAGAGCTGGAATATTTATCGGACACGGAAGGGTTCATTAAAAAGAAGATCAAGCCTAATTTCAGCGCACTGGGCAAGAAGTTGGGGCCATTGATGAAAGCGGTAAATAATGCTCTTTCAAATTTTTCCCAGCACGAAATTTCTTTATTTGAAAAAGAAGGCAGATATTCAATCCCTGTTGGCAATGATGAGTTCGTTGAGCTGGCTTTAAGCGAAGTAGAGATCAGCAGCGAGGATATTCCAGGCTGGACAGTAGCAAGTAAAGGACCACTAACGGTTGCATTAGATATAAATATCACACCTGAATTAATACAGGAAGGAGATGCCCGTGAATTCGTGAACCGGATTCAAAAAATAAGGAAGGACAGTGGCTTTGATGTTACGGACCGGATCGAGGTAAAAGTAGCTGCCAATAATGGTATCTCTTCATCTTTAGCTAAGTATAATAACTATATTTGCGCCGAAATTCTGGCAGATAGGCTGGAGTTTACATCACAAATTGATGAGGGCACTGAAATAGAGGTTAATGACAACCCATTGAAGGTCATCGTCTTAAAAAAGGGGTAATAATTGTATGGCTACTAAAAAGCAAGCGTCAAAACCTGCCCGCGCTAATGGCGGGAAAGCTGTGAAAGCAGCAAAACCAACAAAAACTGCTGCCCGCCCGGTAGCTAAACCATCTGCCAAAACTGCTGTAAAGGCTGCGCCAAAGAAAGCGGCCGCTAAGGTGGCTCCTAAAAAAGCGGCACCCAAAAAGGCTGCCCCGGCACCTAAAAAAGCAGCTGTTAAAGAAGCAGCCCCTAAAAAAGGCGTGAAAGCGCCAGCAAAAGCAGCACCTAAGGCGCCGGCTAAAAAGCCAGCCCCGGTAGCAGCTAAAAAAGCCGAAGTTCCTGCCAAAAAAGCGGCGCAAGCCCCCACCAAAGCTGCGCCAGCCAAGCATGTAGAACCGGTGAAAAAGCCGGCCGTTACAGCGCCCACGCACCAGGAAGTAAAGCCAGCTATTAAACCTTTGCAACAAGCACCAAAAAAGGAAGCACCGAAACCCACCAAGGTGGTGATTCCTAAAACATCAACTACAAAGGCTGTTAAATACGAACCTGATTTTACAAAATCGGTATTGGATTCACAACAAAAAGAACAAACAGGTCCCAGTATGAGGTATTCAGATGCAGAATTAATGGAATTCAGGGAGCTTATTGGAAGAAAACTGGAAACAGCCAAGAAAGAGCTAGCCTATTTACAAGGATTGATCACCCGCAAGGATGAGGGTGGCGATATGGAAGATGGTCGTTATATGACCATGGAAGATGGAAGCATGAGCATGGAAAGGGAGCAGCTGAGCCAGATGGCCAGCAGGCAGATCCAATTCATTGACCACCTGGAAAAAGCTATGATGCGTATAGAGAACAAAACGTATGGCATTTGCCGTGTAACAGGTAAACTGATCGACAAGGCGCGCCTTCGTGCAGTGCCTCACGCTACCCTTAGCATTGAAGCTAAGCAAATGATGAATAAATAATTGAATGGTTTAGGATAAAAGCCTTGTTCCTTTATGTGGAACAAGGCTTTTTTATTTAAAATGAATTTTCTGCTATTTTACAGGTGCGAGAGCAAGTTGCTTAATTTTATAGGCAGGATCTATATCTGATAGAACTATGAAGGTTTCATTTACGTACGACAAAAAGCAGGTGTTGCAGGCCTTGCGCTACCACTTCCTGAGCAGGAAGGAAATCAGGCTGATGATCATATTGGTGAATGTATTTGCGCTGGGCTCTGTTTTTCTATTTTACTTTAAAAAGATCCTTCCATTGGCCTTCCTGGTAGGTTCTCTTCTTTGGTTCATATTAATGCTGAGCTTCTGGTTCTTTCTGCCTGGAATGGTGTACAGGCGTGCGGCCACTTTCAAGGACCATTTTATTATGAGCTTTGACCCTGATTCTTTCTCTGTAGGTAATGAAAGAGGTTCAAGAAGCTATCCCTGGAAGTCGGTAAGCAGTTTTGTAGAAACCCCACATTTTTTCCACCTTTATTTTGACAGCCGTTCGTTCTTCCTGGTGCCCAAAGACAGTTTTTCTGATTCAGATGAAGTTTACCAGATGCGGCATATGCTGCAGGAGAAGATAAAGAAGTGAGGGAGGGAATGTCGAACAGATGAACAAGGAATATGGAATTTCGAAGGATTAGTTTGGAGAGGGTTTTTAGGTGGCGGGCTTTTCTTAGGTCGATGGCTAGATAATGATCAATGATCAACGCTCAATGCTCAATTTCCAGGTGAAAGAGAGGAGAACCTGGATAGTCAGTTGATCTACTCGTTATGCTGCCAAATAGATGTTAAGTAAAATGCAAGCACTTGGTTTAAGGCTTTTACATTTTACATTTTACCTTTTCCATTCTCCCCTTTTTTACTTTTGAATTTTGAATTTTGACTTCCCCTTACAGCTCTTTTTCCATCACATAGTGCGGTATTGTGATCTCCTGGAACTCCATGCCACGTTTTTTATAGCCCATTTTCTCATAAAACCCAAGGGCGTTCTTACGGGCATGCATAGTGATCTTTTTATAGCCGCGGTCCCTGGCCAGGTTTTCAGCAAATTGCATAAGTGCCTTACCAATGCCTTTTCCCTGCAGGTCGTTCAATACCGCCATCTGGCGCAGCCTTACGGTCTCGGGCTCTTCTTCCACCAGCATGCAGCAGCCCAGCATTTGGTCGTCTTCATAGGCCGCCATCAGTAAATTGTTCTTTTCAGAATCCAGTTCTTCCTGTGTAAAGCCCAGCCCAAGCGGTTTGCGTAAGATTGTATCACGCAGCTTGATCATCTGCTCATATTCCTTCGTGCCATGATCTATAATCTTTAATGCCATTTGAGATAAGGATTGAAAGGTTTCAAATTACAAATATTGGTGCAGATGGCAAGATGCCATTTTTATGCGGGATTTGGAGAAAAAAAGAAAAGTTTTTGTATTGTTGGTATAAAGAATGATCAAAACGATAGATAAACCAAAAACTTATATTTTTGCACCACTATAACCAAACTTTTACAAAATGTCAGACATTGCAGCAAGAGTAAAAAAGATCATCGTAGACAAATTAGGAGTTGATGAAGCGGAGGTTACCAACGAAGCTTCTTTCACCAATGATTTGGGAGCTGATTCTTTAGACACGGTAGAATTGATCATGGAGTTTGAAAAAGAATTCAATATTTCAATTCCGGATGAGCAGGCTGAAACTATCACCACTGTAGGCCAGGCTGTATCTTACCTTGAAGAGCACGCAAAGTAATTGTTGTTCCTGTCGGAACACTATAAAAAATCCGCCTTCCGGCTGTTAAATGCAGCGAAGGCGGTTTTATCTTACATAAAATATTATTGTGGGTCATATTGAATTAAAGCGAGTTGTTGTAACCGGAATGGGGGCCATTACGCCCTTAGGAAATTCGATAACGGAATATTGGAATAATTTACGCAATGGCGTGAGTGGTTGTGACTTTATCACCAATTTCGATGCATCGAAGTTCAAAACCAGGTTTGCCTGCGAGATCAAAAATTTTGACCCTACTAATTTTTTAGATAGAAAGGAGGCCCGTAAGCTTGACCGCTTTACACAGACCGCTGTGGTGGCCAGTGACCAGGCAGTAAAGGATGCCGGTATTGACCAGGGTAATGTAAACATGGACCGCGTGGGTGTTGTGTTTGCAAGCGGAATAGGTGGCCTCATCACCTTCCAGGAGGAAGTGACCAATTTTGCCAAAGGTGATGGCACTCCTCGTTTCAACCCATTCTTTATTCCAAAGATGATCCTTGATATTGCCGCAGGACATATCTCCATGCGACATGGATTCAGGGGTCCCAACTTTGCGGTAGTCAGCGCTTGCGCCTCTTCTACCAATGCCATGATGGAGGCATTCAACCTGATCCGTATGGGTAAGGCTGATGTCATTGTTACTGGTGGGGCAGAAAGCGTGGTAAGCGAAGCCGGTGTGGGTGGATTCAATGCCATGAAGGCTTTGAGCGAGCGCAATGATGATCCTAAAACGGCTTCCCGGCCTTATGACAAGGACAGGGATGGCTTTGTGATGGGGGAAGCTGCCGGTGTGCTGATCTTTGAAGAGCTGGAGCATGCCATTCAACGCGGAGCCAAGATCTATTGCGAGATTGCAGGCTGTGGCGCCACTGCCGATGCGCATCATATCACTGCTCCCCATCCTGAAGGATTGGGCGCTAAGAATGTGATGATACAGGCGCTGGCAGATGCGGAGATGCAAGCCTCGGATATTGATTACATCAATACCCACGGTACATCAACCCCGCTGGGTGATATCGCCGAAGTAAAAGCGATCATTGATGTTTTTGGAGAGCATGCCTATGATCTGAATATCAGCTCCACCAAATCCATGACAGGGCATTGCCTGGGTGCGGCAGGAGTGATAGAAGGTATTGCCTGTATCATGGCTGTGCAAAACGATATTGTACCGCCTACTATCAATCATTTTACAGACGATCCTGAATTAGACTCAAGGTTGAACTTTACTTTCTGGGAAGCCCAGAAACGTAATGTGACAGCTGCCCTCAGCAATACTTTTGGATTTGGAGGGCACAATGCCTGTACCATATTCAAAAAATACTCTGCTTAAGGGTTAGTATTTTTTCTGCACATAAAAAGTTGTAGTTTACAGTTTGTGGATTTTTGGAAAGCATTCTATAAAAATCATACTGACCCTTCTTTCAAAAAACAGTTGAAAGGCGTTTTGGGCTACTCGCCTGGCAATGCCGCCTTATATAAAACTGCACTGACCCACCGTTCGGTTAAGGATACCATTGATGAAAATAATGAACGTCTTGAATACCTGGGTGATGCTATCTTGAGTGCCCTGGTGGCTGATTACCTTTTTAAAAGATATCCATATAAAGAGGAAGGTTTTCTCACTGAAATGAGAAGCAAAATGGTGAACCGCCAGCAACTGAATGACATTGCTGTAAAAATGGGACTTAAGAAAGTAACTGTTTACAACAAATCAGACGCTTCCCTAAAGACCAGCCAGATATTTGGTAATACCCTCGAAGCCCTGGTAGGGGCAGTTTACCTGGACAAGGGTTATAAAAAAACCAGTAAATGGGTGAGTGAGCGCATCATCATTCCCCATATGTTCGTGGAAGACCTGGAGATACTGGAGATCAACCACAAGAACAAACTCTATGGCTGGGCCAATAAAAACGGCAAGCAACTGGAGTTCGAGACGCTGAACGAACAACTGGAGAATGGACGCCGCCTGTTTACCATTGGTGCGGTGATCAATGGTAAAGTGATTGCGCAGGGGAAGGCATTTAATAAGAAAGATGCTTCGCAAATAGCGGCACAACTGGCCGTAGAAAAACTGGGCATCGTTAACTCCGATTCCACAGTGGCGGAAGAATAGTTCTCACCACTGTTTATCTCCTAAGTCATTTATTTCGAATAGCTGATGCGGTAGATGGCTCCTTTGCTATCATCGCTGACCAGCAATGCGCCATCAGCTGCTACTTCAACATCCACAGGACGTCCAATCACAGAATCACCAGGCTGTAGCCATCCTGAAGCAAAAGGTGTGCTCTGCACCACTTTGTTATTTTCCAGCTTTACCATCACTACCTGGTAGCCAATTTTCTGAGACCTGTTCCAGCTTCCATGTTCAGCTATGAATATTTGATTCTTATATTCATCCGGGAACATATTACCTGTATAGAAACGAAGGCCCAGCGAGGCTACGTGGGGCCCCACCTTGAGAGCTGGAGGTGTGTAATCAGCACAGTTCTTTCCCTGGCCAAACTTAGGATCAGGTATATCGCCCTGGTGGCAGTAAGGAAAACCGAAATGCATTCCTTTTTGAGGTGCGGTATTAAGTTCATCGCTGGGCACATTATCTCCCAGTTCATCACGACCATTATCGGTAAACCACAGTTGCCCTGTCTGCGGATGCCAGGCCATTCCCACGCTATTGCGTATGCCTTTAGCGAAGACCTCTAACCCGGTGCCATCATCATTGATACGGGTGATGCAGGCATGAATGGAGTCGGGCTCACAAACATTGCAGGGTGCACCTACGGGTACATATAATTTGCCGTCAGGGCCAAAGGCTATGAATTTCCAGCCATGCCATCCTTCGGTTGGGTATTTATCATATATCACCTTGTAGGAAGGTGGATTGTCAAGATGGTTTTCAATATCGTCATAGCGCAGGATGCGGTTGATCTCTGCCACGTATAAATTGCCATTCTTAAAAGCCACTCCGCAAGGTGTATTGAGGCCGGAGGCAATGGTATATACTTTTTCTGCCACACCATTTTTATCATTGTCCACTGCGGCAAACACCTTTCCGCCACCCATATTGCCAACAAAAAGGGTTCCTTTGGCGCCCCAGCACATGCTGCGTGCATTGGGAACTTCGGCAAAGACATTGATCTTGAATCCCGGCTGCAGCTTGATCTTATCCAGGCTGTATTTAGCGTTCAGGCTATCCGGACTAACGGCCGAGGTTTGCGTGGTGTCAGTTCGGGTGCTGGTAGTGGAGGTGTCTTTTTCTTTACAGGAGAAAATGAAAAGAAATAATATACTGCTGTAAATAGCCTTTATACTAATGCGGGAAATAAAAAAACTATGCATATTGGTTAGGGATTGAAGAATTGAAATTAGTAAGATTATTATTTAGTCAGGACCGGAATATTAAGTAATGGGTTAGAATTCCGTTCTAAATAAGAAGAATACTTAGTCTTTTGATAGTAAGATGACTGGGAAATTACTTAAGGCGTAGTCGTTTATTTCCTAGTATTACGACCCTGCAAATGTGGTTTTTCCTGAAAATAATCGTACAAATACTTGCATTTAAAAAAAACGCGTATTAGTTTTGCTCCCGCTAAAGCAAAGAAAATAGGTGCTATTACTTAGAAAACCTTAATCCTTTCTTTTAGCAACCCTAAAGAAACTAACTAATCCGTAACAATGAAAAACTTATACACACTGCTGTTATTGGCCTTCTTTTCTGCCACTTCATTCGCTACCCCCGTTATAAAGGCTAAATCAAATTCCAACTGGAACAATACCAGTAACTGGGACCTGAACCGCATGCCAAAGTCAGGTGATACGATCAACATTCCCAAAGGTGTTGTTGTGGTCATCAATGATGATGAAGTGATCAAGGGATCGGTATATATCAAGGTGGAAGGAGCACTGAACTTTGAAGAATATAATTCCACATTAAGAATTGATGCCGGTACTATCGAAGTGGCTGGAGGCTTTATTAACGGAGGGGGGTCAGCTTCTCAGAAAATATATATTGGTAACAATATAGTGTTTAAAGGAAATGAGCCTTCTATTTCTGGATTCCAGTTAGCCAGTGCCACTTCACCCTATTTTGCATGGGTAAATGCTAAGCCACTGCCGGTAACTTTCCTTTCTTTCAATGTGTCTCAGAGATCAGGAAATGTGTTGGTGCAATGGTCCACTGCTACTGAGATGAATGCTGCTCATTTTAATATTGAGCGCAGTTATGATGGCAATGTATGGACGGTTCTTGATAAAGTAAAAGCTGCCGGCACTTCTAACATAACGAATAATTATTCCTATACAGATAGAACAGCAGCTGCAGGAGCGGTGTATTACAGGATCAGGGAAGTGGATGCCGATGGTGGGTTTGCATTTACTTCTATACAATCCATCCGTGGAACCAAACAAGAAGCTGTCAAAATTGCTTCTACGCCTAATAATATAATGTTGCAGTTCCAGGGGATGATCAATAGCCCGGTGACAGTACGAATTGTTTCACTGGCAGGACAGGTAATACATGAGAAGCTTATTAGTCAGCCAGCAGGACAGGTGATGTTACCCACCTCTTTGCAAGGGAACTATATTGTATCTGTTTCGAATGGCCATGAT
>JAEZLJ010000070.1 GCA_023415275.1 Bacteroidota bacterium | reverse complement strand
GTTAATGGACATTTGCCAGCAGTGCATATCTCTTGATATAGACATGGTGAAGGTGGTCAGCTGCTTGGTTTTAAAATCGTAAAAGCCATTAGTGGTGAAATTCCATTTAGGTGTGAGGCTGAAACTATTATTGAATGAAGCACTTGAGGTAACCGATGTTTTAAACTTCTTTGTAAGCTGGTCGAATTGCTTGAAAAAACTTAATGAATAGGAAAGTCCAATAGACCATGGAATATTGAAATCCACGAATTCAGCCGGGTTTCTTCGCATATAATCCTGCAATCTTTGTTCATCAGCCATTAATGCAGGGTCATTGATATGGCGTCCTATCTGCGCATTGGGATTGGCACCTTGCTTGGGATCACGGGGCTTACTCTGGAACTGTGTGGACATAGAAATGCTTCCTGACCTTAACAGGCCAAGATTCAAACGCCCACCACTCCAGGCATATTTATTCAATCTTCTTCCATTGGCATCATAACGGTAAGGGTCAAGATCAGCTGTGGCGGAAAGGCTGAGTTTCTCAAACAGAGTACTTCTCAGGTAAAGATTAAAAGGTATCAGTTTGAAAGAATCTAACAGGAAGTTATACCCGCTCTGGAAACCAAATCCGTCTATCAGTCTTATTTTTTTAATGGCATTAGCGCCCGTGTCTTTTTTACTGCGCCATTTCATTTCAAGGTTGTTATCCACTCCAAAACTGATTCCTCCAAACCTGCCATACCCATAACCATTAAATATGCGGTTATTGACAAACTGGGGCAATGCAGATATATGCCCAAAGCTATCCACCTGGATCACATCATATTTACCTTTTGAAAGGTTGGGCGTATAGTTAAAGCTAAGTTGAGGACGCACCACATGACGGATGGCCATCAGTCTTGACTTTTTAAAAGTTACCGTTCCATAGATATTAGTATTGACCCCTAATGAAAAACTCATGCGCCTGTCGGTAAAAAAACCTTTTTCATTAGAGAGGGTATCAATTTTATTAGCTACAGGATTCCACTGGCGCCTCATACGGTGGGTGAGCCAGGTTTCTTCGTAAGATACAGACGGAGATACTATAAATTTTCCCAGTGGTGGTAAAGACAGGCTGATAGGAAACCTGTGTTGTGCTCCCCATTCAAGGGTATCCAGGATGCTGCCAATGCTGTTGGAGGCCGTGTCATAAAATGATACCTGGTTCCTGGCAGTAACTGTGTAACCCAGGCCAATTTTTTCATACCATTTAGGTGAACCTATCACCTCCTTGCGTTGGAATGGATAAAACGTACTGATATTGAAGCCCGCATCGGGTAATGTCAGGTTCATCAAATGATTGACACTGTTTTGGCTTTGATTGGCGCTCATGGTAAAATTCATGGGCGTGGTCCCTGTCCAGGTCTTGGAATAGTTGATAGAAGACTGCTGGGAATTGCTCACATTGCGAATAGGGTTATCAGCCAGAAGCTGGTTGTATTTGGTAGAACCAAAGTTGACATTGGCTCCAAAGTTGGTCCCTGGTTTGGCCTTGCTGTCAACAGAATGATTCCATGACACATTGAAAGTCTTGTTGACACTAAAATCCGGATCGCCTTTAAAATTCTGCTTGGTGCGCATGAGGCTTATGTTCAGCGAGCCACTGTAGCGATACCGTCTTCTATAGGTTGGTGTCAGGTTGGCCATCCATCCTCCATAGGAATAAATATTACCCCTTAAGGTGACATCGACATAATCATTCAATACATGATAATAACCGCCATTGATGAGACCTATTCCGAATTGTTCATTCACTTCAAAGGTTGGGGCCAGGATACCTGAATGTCTTCCCGGATTTAAAGGAAATAATCCAAAGGGTAAGTAAATGGGAATGGGAACTCCTTCAAACTCGGGGTGTATGGGGCCTGTGACAGCTATTTTATTATTAATGAATTTGCCTTTGCTGCTTACAAATCCAAAATGCGGTTCATCATAATCACAGGTGGTCATGATCACATGCCGGGCGAAAGTGGTGTTGGCATTAACTTTTTTAATCAGGTTGGCCTGGACCCACATATCCTGCTGCTTGGTATAGGTATTAAAGGTGAGGCCCCGCTGTGTCTTAAAATTGTACGTGATAGTATCACTTTCGAAGTTTTGTTCAGTGCCCTGTTGAAAACGGGCCCTTGTTGCCACATTGCCCAGGCTATCCCTTGAGTTGTAAGCCGTAACAATTCCAGTTTCCTGGTTGATCATTACCCTGGGAGCCGTGAGTGTTACATCTTTATAGGTGGTCTTGGTTTTCCCGTACAGGATAAACATTTTTTCCTTTACCAGCAACACAGCACTATCTTCTGCTTCATATTCTACAGGAGCATCTAATGTATCTTTTGACATCCTGATAGAGAAAGTGTCGATCTTAGGGCTGGGTGGAATGGTATCTGTGTTTTTGAGGGAATCGCGTAATGTATCTGTGATCACCAGTGAGTCATTCCTGGTAAGGCTATCCCTAACATTATTTTTACGAACAGGTATTGTGTCAGATGTTAAAGTGCTGTAAATTTCAGCCGCAGACAAACCACGGGCTTGTGTTTTACACGTTATGGCAATGCTAAATGCAATAGCTGCTATTACAAAACAGAAATATTTTGGCCTAAATTTGTGCAGTTGAGCCATAAGGATGTTAAAACAAAAGTAACCCTTTGAAACTTAAACAATTTGTGAAGATTAAACCGTCAAACAAAATCTGATATGCTTAAAAAAACTTTAGTGCTTGCTTCGTTCATAGCAGGATCAGCCCTTCTATATTCTTTTACTAAAGTTACTCCACGCCAACAGGTTTTAAGAACGATCATTATTGACGCAGGACATGGTATCATGTCGAACGGTGGTTATAATGGAGCACGAGGTGCTTATTCCTATGAAGACGAGATCTGTCTTGCCGTTTCCAAAAAATTAGTGGCTATGGTGGGCAAGGATCTGCCCAATGTAAAGATCATTGAAACCAGGCCTACCAAATACATCACTGATCTTCATGAAAGAGCAGATATAGCCAATCAGAATCGTGGCGATCTGTTTGTTTCAATACATGTGAATGCCATGCCTCCCATACAAAAAAGGGAATTTGTTGGGTATAAATCACACGTTACTTATACTGGCAAAGGCAAGAAAAAAAGGAAGCATACCAGTAAAGTAGCACAATACAGGTATTATGAAGTACCCAATACATCAGCCCGCGGCACTCAAACCTATATATGGGGAGCACATAAAAGTGAGGATAAAGAAGTGGCGGTAAGAGAGAATGCCCCAATGCTTGCAGAAGACAACTATAAAGAAAAATATGGCGATATAGATCCCAACTCGCCTGAATTTGTTGCCCTTTCTTTGGTAAAGACCAAGCAATTTGCAAAACGCAGTGTGACCCTGGCAGGTATGGTAGAAGAACAATTTTCCAAAGTAGGCCGCATTAGTGGCGGTGCCCATCAACGCCAGGTAGGTATCTGGGTGTTACAGGCTACTGCTATGCCCAGCATTTTAGTAGAAACAGGGTTCATTACCAATCCACAGGAAGAAGCCTATCTAAACAGCGACTCAGGGCAAACAGAGATAGCACAATGCATCACTAATGCGCTAAAGAACTATGTGGACTGGTTGGAAAAAAAGCAAACTACCAATGCTGTGACCAGTTTCAGTTCACCGAAAACTTCCGGAACCCCTATCAATTTCCTCCATGAAGTGGAGTGGGCTGAGAAAAGCCAGGCTTCCCGTTAATATTATATAATAATTTCCTCTATTGGAATGGCCAGGTAACTGAGCCTGGACGTCTGTGCTTAATATGGCAGTAAGCATACTTCATTTCAGTTCTTCTACTTACACTTTATTACTCAATGTACTTGGTATGATTTTTTAACTTAAGCCTTTGTAAGAACCGGAGCAATTATAAGGTTGTGGATTTATTGCTTATTTTGAGTTGGAATTAGGAATTGCATTATAGGTAGTAGTCAATATATAGCCTGTAAATAAATAATATGGCAGGTTTGGAAAAAACAAAGATTATACATGAAATTAACCAATGAAACCAAGGTAGGCTTACTGGCTATTGTATCTATAGTGGTCCTGGTTTTAGGCTTTAACTTTTTGAAGGGAAAGAGCTTGTTTTCCAAAACTCCCGTGCTTTATGCCGAGTTTTCTAACATTGGCACCCTGGAAAAATCTAACCAGGTAAAGATCAATGGTCTCCCGGTTGGTACTGTATTCGCCATGACCCCTAAGGATATGGAGGTGAATAAGATCATTGTGGAAATTCATTTATCAAGAGAAGTCAATATTCCAAAAAATTCTATAGCCTTTATTGATGGCCCCCTGGTAGGTGGATCTTTTATAAATATTACCAAGGGAGATGCTAATACCTATCTCAACTCAGGTGATACCATTTCAACTAAGCTTGACCAGGGATTGATCAGCGACATTAAAGCACAGATCACCCCTACCATTACCCGCGTGAATGAAACACTTGATTCCCTGAAGCTGACCATTGGAGCCATGAATGATATTTTCGATCCTAATACGAAAAACAATATGCGTAGCCTGATTGCAAACCTGGCTATCTCATCAGGCCACCTGCAACAAATGTTGAACGCACAAAGCGGAATGCTGGCGAGGTCATTAAACAATATGAACTCTATAACAGGTAACCTGGCCTCGAACAATGATGCCATTACTAGTTCTATCAGGAATGTAGAAGTAACTACTTCCAAACTGGCCAATTCAAATATTGATGGCACTGTGGCGGCTTTGCAGGCTACCATCAATGAACTGAAAAATACGGTAAGCAGCTTTAACAGCAGCAAAGGCACATTAGGTTTATTAATGAATGACAGGGCCATCTATGACCGCCTGGATAACATGACAAACAGGTTAAATACCGTGGCTTTAAGTGCAGAGATTTTGTTTGATGATATAAGAGTACACCCAAAACGCTACGTTAATATTTCTGTGTTTGGAGGAAAGAACAAGGGTGAGCCGCTAACTTCGCCGGTAGCCAAAGATACCCTTGTGGTAAAGCAATAAGATGAAACAAAAGCTAGCTTCGTTCCTGTTCTTTTTTTTCTTTCTTCTTTCATTGACACATGCACAGGTGCCCGCTAATGATACATCCAAAGTCAATATCATCAGGGCCAATTTTCTTTACCTGAAGCCAGAAGGACAATTGCAAATCCTTTCCGGAAATGTCCAATTAAGACAAGGCAATACATTATTCAATTGTGACAGTTGTATTGTCAACAGCGCTGCCAACACTTTTGAAGCCTTTGGCAATGTGCATATCAACGATAGCGACACCACCAATGTCTGGGCAAATCATTTGAATTACATCGGCAATAAAAAGATGGCTTACCTGAATGGGAATGTCAGGCTAAGCGATGGACATGCCACCCTAACCACTAAGGACCTGGAATATGATGTGGCCAGTAAGATCGGAACTTACCATAATGGTGGTAAGGTGGTCAATAAAAAATCGGTACTTACCAGCCGCGAAGGCGTATATTATACAGACATCAGGGATATTTATTTTAAAGACAACGTGGAGCTGAAAGATCCAGCTTATTATTTAAAAACAGACTCCCTGCTTTATAATACGGAAACACAGGTGGCAAGGTTCATTGCCGAAACCTTTATAAAGGATAGCTCAGGAAAGACGATAGCAACCAGGGAAGGTTATTATGATGTAGCGCATAGCCGTGCAGAATTCACCTCCCGCACCACCATAAAGGATAAGGCCATGACTGCTACCGGAGACAGGATAGCCAGTGATGATTCGACAGGAATTATACAGATAGAAGGTCGCGGAGTGCTGATCGATACTGCCCAGGGTGTTAATATCCTTGCCAATCGCATCTTTGCCAACAAAAAAACAAGTGCTTACCTGGCTACTCAAAAGCCATTAATGATCATCAAACAGGAAAAGGATTCGCTGTATGTTACTGCAGATACCTTATTCTCTGCCAGGCTAACTGACCTGTATAAGCATTCAGATAGCCTTTTGAAAAACCTGGGCGTCCAGGAAAAAGACAGTACCAATAGGTACTTTGAAGCGTTCAGGCATGTGCGCATATTTTCAGATTCCATGCAGGCTGTCAGCGACAGCATGTTTTATTCTTTCAAAGACTCCATTTTTCATTTATACCAGAATCCTGTGGTCTGGAGCCGCAAAAGCCAAATGACCGGTGATACTATTTACCTATTCACAAAAAACAAAAAAGCTGATAAGATCAAAACTTTTGAAAACAGCTTTATGGTAAATGAGGTGCAACCGGGGGTTTATAACCAGGTAAAGTCTACAAGGATGGATGGATATTTTAAGGAAGGAGTTATTGACTCGGTGCGGGCCAGGGGTGCCGCGGAATCAGTTTATTTTATACAGGATAAGGATAGTGCCTTTACCAGTGTTAATCAAACGAGCAGTGATGTGTTGGATGTTTTTTTTGTAAAGGGAGAAGTATATAAGGTAATTCTCAGAAGCACAGTAAAGGGCACCTTGTTTCCTATTTCTCAAAAGCATCCATCCGAAATGCACCTGCCTAGTTTTCAATGGTTGGAAGAAAGAAGACCAAAGACCAAGTACGAGCTCTTTGAATAGCAGGCTTACAAAAGCATACACTCACAGGAGCTTACCATCCAAATAATTTTGCCTGCAATATATAAATCAGGGCACCAGAGAAATAGCCCATCAAGGCCAGCCAACTGATCTTTTTAAGATACCACATAAAATTTATTTTCTCAATGCCCATAGCAGCCACTCCTGCTGCTGAACCAATTATAAGTGCACTACCGCCGGTACCCGTGCAATAAGCCAGGAACTCCCAGAAATAATGATCGGTAGGATACTTATCTAATGAATACATGCCCATAGAGGCCGCTACCAGGGGTACGTTATCGACAATTGAAGATATCAGGCCAATGGACAATACAATTATATTGACATCTTTGATCTTTGCATTTAGAAACTCTGCAAGGCTGGAAAGTTGGCCTGTAGATTCAAGTGCTGCGATGGCTAGCAATATTCCTAAGAAAAACAGGATACTTGGCGCATCTATTTTACGAAGTGCATAAGTAACCGTATAAAATTTGCGGTCAGCCTCGTCTTTGTCACTATGTAATATCTCCACGATCACCCATAATATTCCCAGTCCCAGTAAGATACCCATGAAGGGAGGCAGGTGGGTGATTGATTTGAAAACAGGAACCAGTAATAGAATTCCAATTCCGGAAAAGAATACAATATTCCTGTGTCTTTCATTGTATACTTCATCCCCCGTGTCTCCTTCATCAGGTGATGGCCGTTGAACATTACCTTTTAGAATAAAGCTGAGTGCCAATAAAGGAACCATGAGGCAAACCATACTAGGAAGCAATAATTTAATTATGATGTTGAAGGCTGTGATCTGCCCACCTATCCACAACATTGTGGTAGTCACATCTCCAATGGGAGACCATGCACCACCTGCATTAGCTGCAATTACTACAGCCCCAGTAAACAACAGGCGGTCATTTTTATCATTCATAAGTTTTCTCACCAAAGAAACCATTACAATAGTGGTGGTAAGATTATCCAGAACGGCTGAAAGAAAAAAGGTAAGCACGCAAATGATCCAAACCAACCTTCTCTTATTAAGTGTTGTGATGCGCCTGGTTATAATTTCAAAACCATCATGGGCATCAATTAACTCTACGATGGTCATAGCACCCAGCAGAAAAAAAAGGATCTGGGAAAGTTCTCCCAGGTGATGGCTGAGGCTATTTTCAACGGAATTGAAATCGGTGGAGTTAAGAATATAAATTGTCCAGCATAGAATGCCTGTGATCAAGGCAATGGCGGCTTTATTTATTTTTAATTTGTGTTCAAATGCAATGGCCGTATAGCCAATGATAAAAATGAATATTATAAGTCCTGCCATAGATACGTATTTAATATTTCAATCCAATTTCCTATCTATTGTTGCAAATAAACAACATAAGTATTTTAATGTTGGGAATACTACTTCATGCCTGCAAACGGACAAGTGTACATTTTAAAGGATATACACATTAGCAATACACCGCATACACGCAGGTTTTTAAAGAGGAATGCGTCTTTTTCCACATTTCTTAAAATTTTCTAAAAGGTTTTTGCGGTTTTGTGCAGGTTTTTACTTTATTTTAGCAGCAATTGGACTAACGAATGCTTAAAAGAGAAAGACAAGCCTACATTCTCCACCAGGTAAACCTCCACAACAAGGTCCTGTCAGCAGACCTAAGTCATCATATCAATGTATCTGATGATACTATCCGCAGAGATCTGCAGGAGCTAGCAGACTCAGGCAAGCTGATCAAAGTTCATGGTGGCGCCCTCTCTCCTTCTTTCCATCATGGGAATCAATCTTCCAGGGACATTTATTCCTACACCCAGAAGAAGATCATCGCACAAAAAGCTGTTTCGCTGGTACAGGATGGAATGTTTGTGCTAACAGGAGGTGGAACTACAATCATTGAGTTAGCCAGGGTATTGCCCACAAACCTGCATGCCACTTTTATTTCGGGCAGCATACCTGCCATCTATGAATACATGAATCATCCTAACATTGATGTCATTGTTATTGGAGACAAGATTTCAAAGAATTCAAAGATCACAGTTGGTTTAGAGGCTATTTCCCGCATCAGGTCATTAAGAGCTGATCTCTGCATTTTAGGGATCAATGCCATTAACCTGGAAAGTGGTGTTTCCGATAATGACTGGGAAGTGGTCCAGATCAAGAAAGCGATGATTGAATCATCGAAAAGGCTGGTATGCCTGACCATTGCTGAAAAGATCAATTCACAACAACCTATACAGGTATGTGATATACAAAAGATCGATACTCTTATCACTGAATTATCACCTGATGATCCGCTTTTGGAACCTTATATAAAGGCCGGGATCAAAGTATTATAATATTTAAGGAGCTATACAGGACTATGAAAGATGAGTGCTATTATCGGACATTTTTTATTGAACAATTAAAGTTTAAAACGCTAAACATGAGAAGATTTCTCCAACTGGCATTCCTAAGTATCGGGATGCTCTTTTTAGGCATTTCCGGCCATGCGCAGGAAAGACCTATTTCCGGTAAGATTACCGGGGAAGATGGTGCACCATTATCAGGTGTTACTGTTATGATCAAAGGAACTGAAAAGGCCACGCAAACAGATGCGCAAGGCAGGTTCACTATTTCTGCTCTGACCGGGCAAACCTTACATTTTTCCTATGTTGGTTATACACCACAGGATGCAGTGGTTGGAGAAGGAAATATAGTTTCGCTTTCATTAGCCCCTACTGCCAATAATGCTTTGGAAGATGTGGTAGTAGTAGGTTATAGTACCCAAAAAAGAGGTAATCTTACCGGTGCCGTATCCACTATTGATGTCAAAAAAACATTGGGAGGCCGGCCTATTGCAGATGTAGGAAGGGGATTACAAGGATCTGCTTCAGGACTTAGCGTCACCATTCCAAGTGGCGAGGTAGGATCTGATCCTATTATCAAGATAAGAGGCCAATTAGGTTCTTTAAATGGAGGAAGCGCACCATTGATCTTATTGGACAATGTGGAGATCCCAAGTATCCAGGTTGTAAACCCTAATGATATTGCTTCCATTACCGTTTTGAAAGATGCCGCCTCTGCCTCTATTTATGGAGCTAAGGCATCATTCGGTGTTATATTGATCACTACTAAAAAAGGTTCTGGAACGAGCAAGCCACAAATCAATTATTCCAACAACTTCTCTTTCCAGAATGTTTGGAAAGATCTGAAAATGGCTGATGTAAATGGATTAAGATACACAGTTGATGCTGCTGAGCGCATTGGTGTTACTACTCCAACAGGTGCTTTCTACTATGTGGACAGGGCCAGCTATAACAGGGCAGTTGAATGGAAGGAAAAATACGGCAACACCATTGGAGCTGATGATCCTACTGTTTTCGGCAGGGACTGGTATGTGCAGGGTGCCACTAATCAAAAAATGGGTGTAAGGACTTATGACCCTTATGACTATATGGTCAGGGAATGGGCACCTACACAGCAGCATAATATATCTGTAGGACAAACACAGGGAAAAACATCCTATAACCTGGGATTAGGTATGTTAGATCAAAGCGGTATGATGAAGCCTGCTCAAAAGGATCAATTCTCCCGTTATAATGTTTCCTTGAAAGTTTCAAGTGATATCAGCAAATACTTAACGGTTCGCGGCGGTGCCTTATATTCCAGGAGAAATAAGGAGTATGCCTATGCTACCAACTCCACAACAGCTGATCCCTGGTATTATTTATATAGATGGAGTTCATTATATCCTTTAGGAAGCGATGAAAATGGAGACCTGATTCGTAGTCCATACAGTGAAATAGCATCGGCTAATACGGCAAATATTCTGCAGAATTATTCCAACTATAGCCTGGGTGCTACAGTGAACATCACTAATAACTGGAAAGTAGATTTTGATTATACTTTCTCTAACCAGGACGAAACATGGAAAAGGCCTGGAACGAGGTTCACTGCCAGGAACTCATGGGCAGCACCTAAGGCGCGCCTGGATGCTGCAGGTAATCCAGTATACGTAGATAGCACCGGAACTGTAGTTGCCAGCACAGCACAGGGTGCCATGAAAGCTTTTGATCTATCATATGACACCTACACCGCTGCAGGTTCTAACCCGGATCATTATGCCCGCACAGCCACCAACTTCTTCAGCAATACTATCAATGCGTTGACTACCTACAACCTGAAATTAAAGGAAGATCATGCCTTTAAATTCATCCTTGGAATCAATCGCGTTACTGCTACCACTGAATGGCAGTCATCTTCGGTAACTAACATGCTGGACATCTCCAACCCACAGATTCCATTTGGTATTGGCACCCAAACCATTGATGGTGATAAAAGATGGGAATCACAATTGGGTTATTTCGGACGTATCAACTATGCTTTCCAAAACAAGTATCTGCTTGAAGGAAACTTGCGATATGATGGTTCTTCCAAATTCCCTAAGGAATTATGGTGGAGATGGTACCCATCCGTTTCAGCAGGTTGGGTTGCCAGTGAAGAAAAATTCATGGATTGGACAAAGCCAGTACTTAGCAATCTAAAGTTTAGAGCATCATGGGGATCTATTGGAGACCAAAGCGTATCCAACAGGTTATACCTGCCTATTATGCCTAATGGACAGTCCACCTGGATCAATGGCTCAAGGGTCAGCTATGTAGGTTCACCTGCAGCTATTGACGCCAATATACAATGGCAGGATATCATCAGTAAAAATGTCGGGGTAGACATAGGTTTATTAAAAAACAAAGTGAATGTTTCTTTTGACCTGTTTCAAAGAAACACGGAGAACATGATTGTTCCCCAGGAAGGTATTCCATTAACTTTTGGTACTGGTGCTCCTTTAGGAAACTATGGAGCTCTTGAAACAAAAGGCTGGGAATTGACAGTTGATTTCAACCACAGGTTTGATAATGGCCTTGGTATCAACTTCCGTGGAAATATCTCTGATGCTAAAAGCATACTTACTTCCTATGGTTCTGGCACACAGGTTACCGGAAACTATAATGGAAAGACCATTGGTGAGATCTGGGGATACCGTACTGACAGGTTGTACCAGTTAGAAGATTTTGAACTGGACGCCAGTGGTAAGCTGATAGCCATCAACCTGACTCCAGAAGAAAGTGCGTTATATGGCAAGGCTGATAATAAAGGACCTAAAATGTATAAGCTAAAAACTACAGACGGTAAAAAGCCTGTTTACCAGCCATTCCTTCAGAATTCATCTAACTTCTATTTTATGCCTGGTGATGTGAAGTTCAAGGATGTAAATGGTGACGGTGAAATTAACAATGGAAAAGGAACATTGGCCGATCATGGTGATCTTGAAATGATTGGTAACTCAACCCCCCGTTATGAATATGGCGTAAGGTTAGGAGCTGATTTCAAGGGCTTTGATCTGAGTGCCTTTTTCCAGGGCGTAGGAAGCAGGGAGATATGGGGCGACGGAATGTTAGCTATAGCTGGATATAATTCCGGAGATGGTGCCATGCCAGAAGCTTTTGCAGGCAATTATTGGAGACCTGATAATACAGGTGCCTTCTACCCTGCAGCTTATAACAATGCCGGAAGTAACTCAGCTAACAATATGCAGGTACAGGATCGTTACCTGTTGAATATGGCTTACCTCAGGTTGAAAAACTTTACCGTAGGTTATACACTGCCTAAGTTCCTGACAGATAAAGCTAAGATCAGTTCTTTAAGGGTTTATGTAGGTCTTGAAAACTTTATCACCTGGGATCACCTGGGAGATCTGCCTATTGATCCTGAAACAATCAGCGGTTACTCTATGTGGAATGGTTCTAATTACAATTCAGGCCGTACAGGTATGGGAGTACCAGCATTCAAAAGTGTATCCTTTGGTGCACAATTAAATTTTTAAAAAACTATAATGATGAAACTTTCAAGATATTTCTTTAGCCTATTAGCATGTGTGGTCCTCTTCTCCTGTAAAAAGGAAGTATTGGACAGACCACCCCTCACGGATATTATCGACGGCCCTAATTATTGGAGAAACGAGAGCGATGTCCGATTATATGCCAATGCATTTTATACCAACTACTTCAATGGGTATAATAGTTCTTTTACTGCAGATTACACTCCTGTAAGAGGCTATACTTTTTCAGATGACCTGACTGGGAAAAATACCCAGTCCAACTTTGAGAGCAGTGTGCCCACTTCAAGAGGTTCCACATCGGAAACCGCTTCATGGATGTCTCAATATGCAGGACCAACCTGGGACTTTGCCTGGGTGCGTAAGTCAAATATCTTCATTGACCGCCTGGATAATGTAGTGAAGCCTAAGATCTCTGAAGAAGCCTATAACCATTGGATGGCAGTAGCCAAATTCTTCAGGGGCTTTGAATACAGCCGATTGGTTAGTGTTTTTGGAG
Source organism: Bacteroidota bacterium (assembly GCA_023415275.1). Classification (GTDB taxonomy): domain Bacteria; phylum Bacteroidota; class Bacteroidia; order Chitinophagales; family Chitinophagaceae; genus Flavisolibacter. The sequence continues at coordinate 11,666 of JAEZLJ010000070.1, read as the reverse complement.
ATGTTCCGTACTTTGATAAAGAGGTATTGAATACGGACCTTGCCACTTTGTATAAAGACAGGGATGACAGGGGTGTTGTAATGGATAAAGTGTACGATGATTTTAAGTTTGTCCTTGCCAACATGCGTGAAAATGATGGTAACCTGAACCTGAACAAGTACATAGCAGCCGGTTTCATCTCCAGGTTCATGCTGTTTGAAGGTACTTACCAGCATTATCACAACCTGGATGCTGCAAGAGCCAAAAAATACCTGGAGTTTGCTGTAGATGCTGCTGAAATTGTAATGAACAGCGGTAAATACAATTTCTCCAAGGACTTCAAATCTCTATTTGCATCTGAAAGCCTGGCAGGACATCCTGAGGTGTTGCTTTACAGAGTCTATGATGCAGCCTTGAACATTACCCACAGTATCGGTTCTTATTCTAATGGTACCGAGGTAGTAGGCGTGGATCCAAACCTGGTTTTGATCAAATCCTTTATCACTACTGATGGAAAAGTTTGGCAAAATTCTACTGTGCCAAATGCTAACAGTTTTGAGATCGCCGATTTAATAAAAACAAGAGACCCTCGTTTTGAAGCTTCCTTTATTGATAAAGTGAATGCAGCTTCGGCTACTTTATTATATGGATACAAGTTTGCGTCAAGAGAAGCAATCACCTATATAGGAAAAACATACCCTGCTGCCTGGGGTAGCAATACCAATACCAGTGACGCTCCTGTTATTCGCCTGGCTGAAGTGGTTTTGAACTGGATAGAAGCCAAGGCTGTATTAGCAGAATATTATGGCGGTCCTGCAGTTACCCAGGGAGATTTAGACAAATCAATCAATGCCATTCGTAACCGTCCGTTGGACGCTGCAGCTATAGCTAAGGGAGTACAAAAAACAGCTCCCCTGTTATTATCTGCTCTTCCAAATGATCCTGCTAAGGATGCAGAAATTTCTGATCTGATATGGGAAATACGTCGCGAAAGAAGAATGGAGTTCGTATTTGAACATACGAGATTGTTAGATCTTAAACGCTGGAAGAAATTGCAGTATATGGATTTCAGCACCAATCCTGATTATTTCCTTGGACCTTGGGTAAATGTAAAAGCTGAGATTCCAAGCTACCTGACCACTGCCAATAAAGGCAAGGTGAGAGTGAAGAAAGAAGATGGTACAATTGTTACCTGGGATGGAACCAATGCTGATGCAATGGTGGGTTTCTGGATGGTAGAGAATGCTTCCAACAGGACGGCTTTTACTGACAAGTCTTACCTATCCCCTGTCGGACAATCGCAGATCATTCAATACCAGGAGAAAGGTTTTACGTTGACTCAAACGCCAGGCTGGTAAAATGTTCACTATTATATTTTCAATCGGAAGTCTCGCCAGGGACTTCCGATTTTCTTTTATTTATACATGACTATGAAAAGATTATTTCTCTGCCTTATTATCTTTTTGGCTATACATGAACTGAATGCACAAAGCACAGCTCTGACCTTTGTTCATTTGACAGACACCCATGTGGGTAGCGGCACAGGGGCAGAAGACCTTCGACGAACAGTAAGCGACATTAATCAAAATGATAGTATCCAGTTTGTCATTATTTCAGGTGATATCACCGAATTTGGTGCAGATACTGAGATACGATTGGCCAAACAGATCCTCGACAGCCTGAACAAACCCTGGTACATTATTCCTGGTAACCATGATGGTAACTGGTCTGAAAGTGGTGCCAATACATTCAAAAAAGTATTTGGTAATGAAACCTTTTATTTCAACAAAGGGGGGTACTATTTCCTTGGCACTAATTGTGGACCCAACATGCGCATGGGCCCAGGACAGATCCCTAGAGAAAATATAGTATGGCTGGATTCGGCCTTACAAACTATCCCCGGTAATGCACCCATCATATTTGTCAATCATTACCCCCAGGATTCTTCTTTGAACAACTGGTTTGAAGCTATTGACAGGTTGAAGAAGAAGAATATTCAATTGATCCTTTGTGGCCACGGACATGCCAATCATCAACTGAATTTTGAGGGCATACCTGCTGTAATGGGAAGATCTAACCTGAGGGCGAAAGATGAAGTGGGAGGATATAATATTGTTACTATTGATAAAAACCAGGTCAGTTACAGGGTAAGGAAACCCGCGGTTGAAACAAAACCTGTATGGTTATCCCTGGCTTTGACAGATCATGATTATGCAGCATCCAGTACCTCCTATCCAAGGCCTTCCTACAAAGTAAATGACAGCTTTCCACAAGTGAAGGAAAAATGGAATTTCCAGGACAACAGTGATATCGGTTCGGGTACTGCTTATGATAATGAACTTGTGTTTACTACCAATACCAACGGAGAAATATTAGCGCTCAAAAAGAAAAATGGTAAAGTAAAATGGAAATACAAGACCGGCGGCAAGATCTATTCTATTCCTGTGGTAAGCGAAGGGTTAGTGGTTGCTGGTTCTTCAGATGATTATATCTACGCACTCAATTCAAAAAATGGCAAATTGGCGTGGAAATATAAGGCGGACAAAGCTGTATTGGGTAACCCGGTCATTAATAAGGGTGCTGTTTTTATAGGAGCATCTGATGGACATTTCAGGAAAATAGAATTGGTCAGCGGAAAAATTCTTTGGGACTTCCAGGATGTAAAAGGCTTTGTCGTGACCCGGCCACTGATCTATAATAACATGGTATTGTTTGGTTGCTGGAATAATGATTTTTACTGCCTTGACCAATCGACTGGTAACTTATTATGGAAATGGAACAATGGAAGTTCCAACCGTATGTTCTCCCCGGCTGCCTGCTTCCCGGTTGCTACCAACAACCGAGTTTTTATAGTGGCGCCAGACCGATATATGACGGTACTTGATGCCCTAAACGGCCAGGTAATTTGGCGAAAGCAAGTACCTGAAATAAAAGTTCGGGAATCTATGGGGCTATCGGCAGATAGCACAGTGGTATATGTAAAAACGATGCAGGGCTTTGTTGAAGGGATCTCCACAACTGCTAATGATATGACCTCTATCTGGAAGGCAGATGTTTCACTGGGTTATGAGATCTGTCCTACAGCCATTGTTGAAAAAAATCAAATTGTTTTTGTACCTACCCAGTCAGGTATTACTGTAGCGCTGGATAGGGTAACAGGTAAGGTGCTATGGAAACATAAGACCTCCAATGGCTTGATCACCAACCTTCTTTCCATCAGCTATAAAGAAATACTGGTTACCACAATGGATGGCAAAATCAGTTTGCTGTCCTTCTAATTCCTTAAAAGCAAAAGGGCAACAAATAATTTTGTTGCCCTTCTTTCAATTTGCAATTCAATCATTAACGCCCAAAGAACATATAGGCTAGTAAAATAGCTGTTATCACCCCTACCAGGTCTGCCAGCAGCATCGCACCCACAGCATACCTTGTATCCTTGATATTAACGGCTCCAAAGTATACAGCTATCACATAAAATGTGGTGTCGGAAGCCCCCTGCATAATGCTGGACAACCTTCCGGGAAATGAGTCAGCACCAAAGGTTGTCATCGTACTTACCATCATGCCCCTGGCACCTCCCCCGCTTAAAGGCCTGATGAGGGCTGTGGGCAAGGCATCTACAAACCGTGTATCCATTCCAAGGAAAGCGAAAAATGTCTTCATACCATCGCTCACCATATCAAAGCTGCCACTGGTACGTAATAAACTAATGGCAACGAGCATACCTACCAGGTAAGGAATGATCTTTACTGCCGTTTCAAAACCTCCCCTGGCTCCGTCAATAAAAGCATCAAATACGTCTATCCTTTTATAGAGCGCACCTAAAATGATCAACAGGAATATGAGAAGTATAAGACCGTTACTCAGAATACTTGAAAATGTCTGGAGACCTTCTACGCTCAGGCCGTTGAGATATATAACCAGCAATACAATCAATGCAGAAAACCCACCTACCCAGGCTATTATCACAGGCTGAAAAAGATTGATCTTTTGTTTGTAGGACACAATGAACATGGCCGCCATAGTTGCTACAAAGGTGGTGATCATGCAGGGAACGAATATATCTGTCGGATTGGCTGATCTCAAAGCTGCTCTTACCGCAATCACACTAACAGGGATAAGAGAAAAGCCTGCAGCATGCAGGCATAAGAACATGATCTGTGCGTTTGATGCTCTTTCTGCGCTTGGATTGATCTCCTGCAGGCTTTGCATGGCTTTCAATCCAAAAGGTGTAGCTGCATTGTCTAAACCTAAAAGGTTGGCAGAAAAATTCATCATCATATGGCCCATGGCCGGGTGGCCCTTGGGCAACTCCGGAAAAAGCTTAGAGAAAAAAGGACCAATGATCCTGGACAATAGCCTGATGCCTCCTGCCCTTTCTGCAATACTCATAAAGCCCATAAACAAGGCCATGATCCCAATCAATCCAATACTGATGTTCACGGCGCTTTTACAAGTTTCAATTACCCCATCAGCATTCTGAACCTGGTAATAGTCCAATTTTCCATTACCCGTGCGCTTTACCATGTCAGGGCCGATAGCGATTGATCCCAGTGAGTCTAATTGGTGGAGCTGTATTTGAGAAAATGTGGTAGTATCTGTTTGCCTAAGATGTACAGTGTCCCCGCTTTTGCCGGTTACCATGGAACTGAATATTACCTTGTTGTCTGATGCAACAATTCTGATGGTAGCCACTAATACTGCAATAATTATAAAAGCTGACCAGATTCTGCTTAATGCCATACAAAAGTTTAAGGTCAAGGCCAGGGATCTAAGGTTCTGAAGCCATGGCAGCCACCTTTACCGCTTTCCTTTTTTGGGTCTGAAGTTAAACGTTTCATTTTGAAATAGGCAACACGAGATACTTATCTTTGCGTCCCAAAAATTAGCAGGTAGCTAACAGTTTAACATTTGTATCAATATGTTGAAGCTGCAGGCAAACTTAAAATAGAAATTACCGATTATGGCTTTACAAGCAGGTATAGTAGGACTTCCCAATGTAGGTAAATCCACTTTGTTTAATGCAGTAAGTAATAGTGCCAAGGCGCAGGCCAGTAACTACCGGTTCTGTACTATTGACCCCAATGTGGGCCTGGTGGATGTTCCTGACGAAAGATTAAGTAAACTGGCAGAACTGGTGCAACCTAACCGCGTAGTTCCAACCCAGATCGAGATCGTGGATATTGCAGGCCTGGTTCGGGGTGCCAGTAAGGGTGAAGGTTTAGGAAATAAATTCCTTGGCAACATCAGGGAGGTGGACGCCATCATTCATGTCATCCGCTGTTTTGAAGATGAGAATGTGCTTCGTGAAGAAGGGGCTATTAACCCTGTAAGTGATAAAGAGATCATTGACACGGAACTTCAGTTAAAAGACCTGGAAAGCGTGGAAAAGAAATTGACCCGGACAGAGAAAATGGCCAAGACAGATCCAAAGGCAAAAGCAGAACTGGAAATTCTGAAGCGATGTAAAGACCACCTGGAACAGGGGAAAAGCATCCGTTCACTGGATCTTGGAAAGGAGGAAATGGCTGCTATAGCCGATTTGTTCCTGCTAACGCTTAAGCCGGTATTATATGTAGCTAATGTAGATGAAGCTTCTATGCACACCGGAAACAAGTATTCAGAGATTCTGAAAGAAGCCGTAAAGAATGAAGATGCCCAGGTGATCATTATGAATAATAATGTAGAAGCGCAGATCTCTGAACTGGAGAATAAAGAAGATCAGCAGATGTTCATGGAAGAATATGGAATGAAAGAACCTGCTTTGGACCGCCTGATACATTCAGCTTATAAGCTTTTGACACTACAGACCTATTTCACTGCAGGAGTGCAGGAAGTGAGGGCATGGACCATCCATGAAGGATGGAAAGCTCCGCAGGCTGCCAGTGTCATTCATACTGACTTTGAGAAAGGTTTTATCAAGGCAGAAGTGATCAGCTATGAGGATTTCGTAAAGTATGGTTCTGAAGCCGCTGCCAGGGATGCAGGCCGCTTACGGATTGAAGGCAAAGAATATGTAGTTAAGGATGGCGATATCATGCACTTCCGTTTCAATGTTTAATCAAGAAGTTTTCAAACAATAGAACTTCACAATAAAAATTAAGAGCCTTCCATGGAAGGCTCTTAACATTCATACCCTTAACAACTTCAACCCTGTGGTAATCAGAAAAATATTATTTATCAAAACAATGCCCTTATAGCAGCTCTGCCTACATGAACAGTCCTGGCCTCCCCTGCCTTTCTGCCTTCATATTGAAAGTTCAACTCCACATTGTTCAATAAGCGTTTGGTAAAATCCATTGACCACAAATAGTTGCTACCTGGCAACAAACCATCAAGCATAATATAACTGACAGTGGTATTGGCTGGATAATCATATTTGATCCTGTTATAAGTAAACTTTGTATTTATAGAGCTATTCTGTAGCACATTATACTTGGTTTCAAGATTCACCGAGTTAGACGAAGACTTTTCACCACCATACTCCTGCCTATTTTGCTTTCTTTCATAGCGATAGCTCGTCTGGATCCTGAAAACCGTACCCCTTATAAAAGAAAGCCTTGGCTCGGCATTAAAAATATTAAGTTCATAATTTCGGTTGGAGAAGTTAGAATTGGGAGTGTATAAAGCATTTAGGCCTTTCTTTGCATTGATGTCAAAAGTGATGGACGTACCCAGGTTCCATCTTATTTTAGCTATCCAGTCATTGACCTTGCGGCTTTCGTATCCATAGGTAAGTAATGCCTTCCCGCTGTTTTGTAGGTTACTGAGGTCCATCCCCCATTTACTTGAAAACCTGTTAAAGGATATTGTATTCAAAAATGAAGTAGAAAGGGTAAGTAAGGCCGTATCATTTATGCCATATTTAAAAGGATTGAATTCAAAATCCCCTTTAGCAATTGACTTTTTATTCTTTTGCATGGAAGTTTGCAAGTTGAACCGGCTAATAAATCTTCCTACACTGCTCACATCTTTGTAATTAAGTACAGCTTTTGGGTTGAACATGAAATTATAGTTCAACGTAGTATAGTTGGCTTTGGTAAACTGATTGGTAGGAATGAAGATGCGAATAAACTTTGCCTGGTCCTGGAACAGTGCAGTCTCAAATTCATTTAATTGCTGAATACCATCATTATTATAATCGTTCCAGGTGTATTGGCCCTGGCCAGCCGGCACTTCCAAATAGGCAAAATCCTTTTTTTGCTCTTGCCCGGTTCCCAATTCATATAAAACACTCCCTGTCAAAAGCCCTTTCCATTCATTCACCAGGTACTCCGAACGACCAAGTATCGTCTTGTCGTTCTCCTGTTTGGAAAAAGTATTATCATATACTTTTAATACCCTGTAGGTGGCATTGAATAATAGCTGGTGGCTGGTGCTCTGTACTATTTCTGCCTGGAAATTAAGATTATAACTTTTGTCAGCTTTGATCATTTCCTTTCTTGCAGGATACTTATCCGTCCGGGTAAAAAATGTGACCCCGTATTTGTTCTTCTTTTTCTCATTAGTTCTTAGATATGCTGTATAAGTGTCGAAAGAAAAACTTTGAAGTCCAAGTGTATCCTTTATTTTATCTCTAACCTCGTTTTTTTCCAAAGCATATTTAAATCCGATCTTAATAGAAGACAATTGTTTCAATTCCTTACTGATATCTATTACCGGCCTTATATAGCTTCCCTTTGCCGTCATGGTATTGAATTGAGTAATGGAAAACTGGTTGGCCAGGTTCCAACCCCACCAATCGGCAGAATGCTGTACAAGGTTTTGAAATCCTTTGTATTCATCACTGCGCCGGTAGCTCATAAATTGGTAACTCAGACCATGATTATTTTTATCCTTTAATGCCGAGGAGAAGCGAAAGATATTTTCAGTAGCCGGTTGAACCAACAGGGGTAGTCCCCAATCACGACTGAATTCCACATAACGCAGGCGCTCAAGGGGCTTAAACTTTTTATCTACATGCTCCACATCAATATTAGAGCTCAGGGCCAATTTTCTTGACGCGCCAATAGGTAAAATATTGGTGTATTGTATTTTGGTGGCCAGCCCTTTGTCATCTCCACCATCTTTGGTGGAAAAGGTATTGACATCATTATTGCTTACTGCCAATTCTGTTTTGATAGAATTGTTTTTGTCCACCTGGTATTCAGCACCGACACTGATCAATTGCTGTTTCTTAGGAGTAACCAAAACCATTACCGGTTCATACCGTCCTTGTTTTACATTGTCGACCCTTGGCAAATAGCGAAACACCTTACCATTGGCACCATTGAAATCAGGAACATAATCACCGTTGCCCTGGCCCAGGTCTGTAAAGGATAAGGAGTAACTGGCCACAGCAGGATCAACAGAGTAGCGGTAGAAAGAGTCTATAATAGCTCCTGATGAATCATATACTTTTTCGTACAATATCTTGTCTTTTGAAAAAGTATCCATTGCAGCAGTGGGATATAAAGCCTTTCCAATACTGTCACCCAAATCAAATAGAAATTGCTTCTGCCTGGCATCCAGTGTTTGGTTGATCTGTGAGTTCCTGGCATCACTGTTATTGAAAGCACTAACCTTCAGCTTGAGCTTATTATTGATGCCTACTTCCTGGTAAGCGTATAAATTAGCATTCAGGTAATTCCGGTCGGCATATTCGAATTCGATCTGGATGCGGGAATCTTTAGTGATCATACGGTTCGGCATGAATGTTACTTCCGCAGTGTTGTAATTGATGGTATAATCCCTGTCTTCCCCTCTTTGCAACAGTTCTCCATCCAGGTACACTCTTTCCGTATTGGCCAGTACAATAAAGAAGAATTCATTATTGGCACCGGTCAGCCGGTAAGGCCCCTGGTTGCCTTCCATACCCTGAAGCACATTCCTTGTAAATTTCCCTTTTGCAATAGATCCACTTACCAGTGTAGTGGATTGCACAGACGGCGACAATTGAGTAGTAGTTTGAAAGGATATGCCCTGCAGCCGCTTATAAAAGTTCAGAAAATACATGTTGTTTTGCCTGATATCAATATCCCCCAAATTCAACTGCCAGTTCTTCTTTTTAAATTGAAGAAAGACCTGGTCAAATTCATTCAGTTGCTGGGTGGTGCCATCAGGCTGTATGGGTATATTATTATCTGACAGTGCCGCAGCTATTTCAATGCTATCCTTCAGCATGCCGTTCAATTGCAACTGGAAAGTTGAATTAACTACTGCATCCTGGTTGTTGCCAAAAGAAAGTGCCCTCCCAAAGCTGCCATTATACTGAATGCTTCCAAAATCAAACAATCCCTTGGACTCAGATCCCCCTGCATTAAACTCATAGGGCTGCATGTAAAAATTGTTCATTACGCTTTCATAGCTCAGTCGCTGCACAAGAGAATTTAACTTATATGGAAATACGCGGTAGTTAACTAAAACACTATCAGTTACAGGCCTGTTTTTCCAGTAGATCTTTGCCTGCACATAATCCAATAAATAGGTAGAAGTGTCAATGCCCGCTATAACAAATGTTTTTGGAATGATACTTAAGGTATCCAGCAGGACGCTATCAGCTGTAACCGGAAGCTTTTTGATCCTGAAGTTGGAGTGCACCGCGGATGGTAAGGGTGCCTGAGCCCTGCCCTGATCAACAAAAGCCAGCATGAGTCCCAACAGCAGTATACAGCTCCAAAGCTTCAATAGTATAGGTTTTTCAGGAATGGTTGCTATTCCAGGTTTTTCAACGCCTAAACATAATAATAATTGTTCAAAATCGGGCAGATCATGGGTTTGGAGGGATTTGAGCAAGTTTCCCTTAAGAACTACAATTAAAAAAGCAGGGATAAACCCTGCTTACTATAAAATAAAGATTAAGTTATTCCATTACTTCTCTGAGGATAACCCTGCAAACAGGTAATCCTTGTGCATCCTTGAAATATTGGTAATCGATATCTCCTTTGGACAAACGGCTTCACAAGCCCCCGTAAAGGTACAGCTACCAAATCCTTCCTTATCCATCTGAGATACCATACTCAATACCCGGTTTTTCTTTTCGGGATAACCTTGCGGCAATAATCCCAGGTGAGCAACCTTGGCTGAAAGGAAAAGAGAAGCTGATGCGTTTTTACAAGCAGCGACGCAGGCGCCACAGGCTATACAAGCTGCCGCAGCAAATGAGGCATCCGCCTTATCTTTCTCAATGGGAATAGCATTTCCATCAACCGCATTTCCTGTATTCACTGAAATAAATCCGCCAGCCTGTATAATGCGATCAAATGAAGTTCTATCTGTAACCAGGTCTTTCAATACAGGAAAACCGTTGGCTCTCCATGGTTCAACTACAATAGTATCACCATCCTTGAAAGCCCTCATATGCAGCTGGCAGGTGGTGGTAGCATGCCAGGGCCCATGTGGCCTACCATTAATGAACATAGAGCACATGCCACAGATACCTTCACGGCAATCATGGTCAAAGGCTATAGGATCCTTGCCCTCAATCACCAGTTGCTCATTCAATACATCAAACATTTCCAGGAAAGACATCTCAGAAGAGATATTTTTCACCTGGTAGGTCTCAAACCGGCCTTCGGACTTTTTGTTAGCTTGACGCCACACTTTTAGCGTCAGGTTCATATTGTAATGTTCCATCAATAAATGTTTATAGAACGCAGATAATTTTATTCATAACCGCATGAATCTATTTATTCATGCCTGCCTTTTCTTATTTATACGAACGTTGCGTTGGCTTCACTACTTCATACTCTAATTGCTCTTTATGCAAAGCCCACTGATGTTCTGATTGGTATTCCCATGCTGCCACGAACATAAATTCTGCATCGTGACGCAATGCTTCACCTTCTTCCGTCTGGTGTTCTTCCCTGAAGTGTCCACCACAACTTTCACTTCTTTGCAGGGCATCCATACACATCAGCTCTCCCAGTTCAATGAAATCCGCTACCCGGCCAGCCTTGTCCAATTCCGGATTGAACTCATTGATTGCACCAGGAATTTTAAGATCGCTCCAGAATTCCTTCTTCAAATCCCTGATCTCCTGGATGGCTTCCTCTAACCCTTTAGCATTACGAGCCATACCACATTTTTCCCACATGATCTTACCCAGCCTTTTGTGCATGCTCTCCACTGTTTGTGAACCTTTGATATTCATCAATTGTTCTATCCTTTCCCTTACTTTATTCTCCGCCTCTTCAAATGCAGGATGAGAAGTGGGGATAGCGTTTACACGTATTTCGTCTGCCAGGTAATTACCAATAGTATAAGGGATCACAAAGTAACCATCAGCAAGACCCTGCATCAATGCAGAAGCTCCCAACCGATTAGCTCCATGGTCAGAGAAATTACATTCGCCCAATGCATATAGACCAGGTATAGTGGTCATCAATTCATAATCCACCCAAAGGCCGCCCATTGTGTAGTGAACTGCTGGGTAAATACGCATGGGCACTTCATAAGGATTTTCCCCGGTGATCTTCTCATACATATCGAAAAGGTTACCATACTTTTCCTTTACCACTTTTTTTCCCATCAATGTAATGGTTTCGGCATCCACATTGGATAAACCTCTTTTACCGGCTTCTATTTTTCCGTAACGCTGGATGGCTGCAGCAAAATCAAGGAAAACAGCTTGCTTAGAAGTTCCTACTCCATAGCCTGCATCACACCTTTCCTTGGCTGCCCTTGACGCCACATCTCTGGGCACAAGG
>JAEZLJ010000062.1 GCA_023415275.1 Bacteroidota bacterium | reverse complement strand
TTCCTTTCCAATGGTCATCCAACGGTAAGGATGTACCTGGTAGGCCAGCTCGCGCAGCTTCAACCAGACATCACCGTATGGTTTATTCAGGTAATGTTCTTTAAATTCTTCGCTTACCACTTTACGCTGCACTTCCAGGCTGTTATCCGTAAAAGCCAGGGAAAGCATGCGGTCGCTTTCCAACCAGAAGGCAGTTTCCAGGTTTTCCGAAGGGAGCTGGATATAATAGTTAGTCAGGTCATTGGTAGTATAGGCATTGTTTTCACCGCCCGCCATTTGCAGGGGTTCGTCATACACGGGAATATTGATGGAGCCACCAAACATCAGGTGCTCAAACAAATGGGCAAAACCTGTTTTAGCAGGATCCTCATCTCTTGCTCCCACATCGTACATCACGTTGACCACAGCCATGGGTGTGGAAGTATCCTGGTGAACGATGACTCTTAATCCATTTTGCAGATTGAACCTTTCAAATTGAACCACGTGCTGATAATTTATGGTGAACGGACAAATGTATTTGCTGTACGCCTTCTGTAAAACAAAGGGTTGCAAAAGTATTCAAAAGATAGCAATAGGGTGCTTTATAGCTGCAAGTGAAGCTGCATCTCATAGTATGCTTTTTACTTTCACCTGGTATTCCAGGATGTCTGTACCTCTTTGAATGATCATTTTCAGCTTGTCGCCCCCATTTTGAATGGCCAGTTTGTACTGCTGAATATTCTGGCTGAAATTCCGGTCGATGGCAATGACGATGTCTCCTTCTTTTAATCCCACAGCCTCTGCAGGAGAGCCTTTTGCGACATCACCAATGACTATGTGGCCATTCTCATAAAACAGCTCCATGCCGGTGTAGGAGTAGTCAAAGGGTTCATTGTAGTGACTGTTAGGGGTCATGTAAATATCCCGGTGTTCGTAATTGAGTATAATATTGAACCGGCGCAACAGGTCGTTGCCCAAAATACCGCCGAGGTAGGGATAAGAAGTAACATTATAGGTGTCGTCGAAAATATAAACGGGGACATTCCTGAAGCGGTAAGGCCCGATCTTGATCTCCTTGATCACAGTAAGGCTCATGTCTATCTTTCCCCCCAGTCCTTCCGCCTGCTTGGTGAAAAACTTTCTTTTTTTATGCATGAAGGAGCTGTCCTTGATGAAATCCGTGGTGAGCATCATATTGAGTCCGGCCCCCATATCGAACAGGAAGCGGCTATTGATGGTACGCCCATCTTTAATGCGCAGGCCTTGAACGGGAAGCATATTGATCTGTGGCCTTAATAAAAAACCGCCCCGGGGGTATTTCAGCGATCCGCGGGACCAGAACTCGATGGTATTGCTGTCGTAATCAATTTTCAGGATAAACCGGCTGAGGACCGCATAGCCAATGATGCCATCTATTCTTTCTCCATACACGCTGGTGAGAATGGAATAGTCATTCACATGAAAATCAAGGCTGTCCACGATGAGGTCGGGGAATTTTAATACCTGGTTATGAACGAAGCTGACCTGGCGGATGCCAGCAATGCCCCTGATGGTTCTGTTGGAAGGCACTGCTTTTAAACCAAAATATTGAACGGTGACCGAATCCAGGGAAATACCGCCGCTGCCACTGTCCAGGATAAAGTTGAGCGTATCAGGAAAAGGTTCCAATCTTGCCCGCAAAAGAATGACACCCCCTGTAAGCTGGGTAAAATCGCAGCGCGACAGGAAACGGGAGGGTGCTATAAATTCCTCCTGTGCCAGGGAAGATAGGGTGAAAGTTACAAGCAGTATAAGCGTGATGGTTCTCTTCATTCCTTAAGTAGGACAAAAGATAAATTTTAAATGTTGCAATCGCCGGAAGTATTAAAATTATTCTAAGCTTTGGCTCCCGCCAAACCTTTCATCCATAATGCTGGCAAACCATTGTAAATTTGCCGCGCTATGAATCTTTCCGAATTGTATATCAAAGCTTTAGCCTTTGAGTTCCTGAGCATTGAAGAGGGCATGCACCTCTTTGAGCATGCGCCCCTGACAGAGTTGATGTATGTAGCCGATGAACTGAGGAAAAAGCAGGTGCCGCACGGCAAGGTAACCTGGCAGATAGATCGTAATGTGAATACGACCAATGTCTGTATTGCCAATTGTAAATTCTGCAATTTTTACCGCATTCCGGGCCACCCGGAAGCCTATATTAACGATATGCCTGCTTACAGGCAAAAGATCACTGAAACGATCAAGTACGGTGGCGACCAGTTGTTGCTGCAAGGGGGACACCACCCTGAGCTGGGTCTTGATTTTTATACCAACATCTTCAGGCAGATCAAGCAAGAGTTCCCTACTATTAAGTTGCATGCACTGGGGCCTCCCGAAGTAGCACATATTACCAAGCTGGCAAAATCAACGCATCACGAAGTGTTGAAAGCCCTGAAGGAAGCCGGACTTGATTCATTGCCCGGGGCAGGTGCAGAAATATTGGTTGACAGGGTGCGTCGCCTGATCTCGAAAGGTAAATGTGGGGCAGATGAATGGCTGGCTATCATGCATGAAGCTCATAAGCTGGATATCACCACCTCTGCCACCATGATGTTTGGCCATGTGGAGACCATCCGTGAACGCTTTGAACACCTGGTGAAGATCAGGGAAGTGCAGGCTAAAAAGCCAAAAGATGCCAAGGGCTTCCTTGCTTTCATACCATGGACCTTCCAGGACGTGGACACTCTTTTAACGCGCATTCGCGGAGTGCATAACCTTACCACCCCGGAAGAGTACATCCGAATGATAGCCATCAGCCGCATTATGCTTCCTAATATCAAAAATATCCAGGCTTCCTGGTTGACGGTGGGTAAACAAACCGCCCAATTGTGCCTGAATGGCGGGGCCAACGATTTTGGAAGTATTATGATCGAGGAGAATGTGGTGAGTGCGGCTGGTGCCCCTCACAGGTTTACCTCACGCACCATCCAGGAGGCGATCAGGGAAGCAGGTTTTGAACCACAGCTGCGCAACCAGCAATATGAATGGCGTGAAATTCCACAGGCTATTGAAGAGCAAGTGGTCAATTATTAATGAACAATAAAGAGGCCTTATCAAAAAGGCCTCTTCAATATTTACTTTGACAGGTGGCAGTATGAAAAATCAAAGCTTTTACTTTCTCTGGGTACCATTTGTTGTAGGCTTGTTTTTTGGAATTTTTGGCGTTGCCTTTAGTCTTTTTGCCATCAACAACCGCCGGGATAAAGTCTATTCTTCCTTGTTGGGCTGCGGCATAGGCATGGCCATCAGTCTTTTTCTTTTGAAGACAGTAGTGAAGGCATAGACAATTAATCTTGTATAAAAGGAAATTCCCGGAATAACCTCCAGTTTCCTCCCTGGCTTTCCCAAAGTTGCAGCCCTGTAGCCAGGATTTCAAAAGCACAGAAATTACTCACTAAAAATTGTAATAACTCTTGAGCTTCATCGTGACTAACTCCTGACTGGATGGTTATATGCGCCCATAGTTCTTCTTTATCCTGCGGGATGAGCAACGGTTCCCAGCTCTGTTGAAACTTTTGATGTAGCTGCACTAATTCCGGACTTTCTATGGCATAAGCCACTCCCGTGGAGGTTAAAACGGGTTCCTTAACCAGGAGTTTAATACAATTTTGACCCTGGGCTGCCTGGGCTACATTCCTGATGAGTGAAGGTTCGTGGGGTATTAAACGAAATAAGGTCAGGTGAGCTTCAGTCTTATTTTCCTGGGCCGGATAATAGATCTTTCTCAGGGCATTGAAAAACTGGAAGGCATTCTGTTCTAATGCAAGAGTAAGGATCAGGGGTACTTCCATAGCATAAATAAACGAAAATATATGTTTATCCAGGTATCGGGGTAGGATAAGGTCATTTTTATCTAGTGCTAATTAAAAGTACTTAGAAGCTCAATGCTGCCTAAGAAGATAACGGTCTAATGCTTCAATAGCCTGTGCCTTGAGCGTAGGATCCAATAATTCAGTGGCATGCCATTCATCGTGTTCTCTTACAAATGAAAATGGTTCAACAGCCGTCCGGGCACCCTGGGGAATGAATGTATACCGTTCCTTATCAAAAACGATATGGTAAGTGATGTTTTGATGATTGACATCCAGTTGGGTCGAAAAAAGATCTTCCATATGCCGTTTTTATTTTACTCTTTGAGGTCAACCAGTATTCATTTTTGATAAATGGTTACAGCTTTATTGACTGGTGGAAGCAGAATCCTGTTGTGACTGTCCCTGTTGCAGCATTTGCATCAACTCGTCAAGTTTAGGAGCCAGTATGATCTCGGTGCGCCGGTTACGTTGTCTTCCCTCAGCGGAATCATTCGGCTCAACAGGTTCAAACTTACTGCGCCCACTGGCAGTGACCCTTGTTGGATTTACATGGTAAGTATCTGTGAGTATCCGGACTATAGAGGTGGCCCTGGCTACACTTAGTGCCCAATTATCTTCATATTTTCCATGGATGGGTATGGAGTCGGTATGACCTTCTACTACTACATTGATGTCAGGGTTGGTGTTCAACACCTGGGCCAGTGTGCCCAGCGCTTGTTTGCCCTTGGCATTCACCACCGCACTTCCTGAAGGAAATAATAGATTTTCCTGCAGGCTGACATATACCTTACCGTTTTTGGTAAATACCTGTAACTCATTGGAACTAAAACCGGTTAGCGCATCAGCCATTTTTTTACGAAGATTTTCTACGGCCTGTCTTTGCTGGTCTAACAGCTTTCTGAGGTCCCAAAGCCTTTTTTGTTCGGCTTCCAATTGCTTCTGTGTCATGTTAGCTACGCCGGAAGCCTCGGAAGCGCTCTTCATGGCATCATCTATTTGCTTAACCAGCTTCGCATTGTCACCTTGCAAGCCTTCTATCTGCCCTTTCAGTTGGGTGATTTCATTTTTCAGTTCCGTGTTTTGCGCCATGAGGTCCTGCTCACGGGTTAGTGATTCTTCATATTTTTTCCGGGAAATGCAGGAAGAAAGGAACAAAAGGCAAAAAACTGCCGGAAAGAGGAGGCTGTAGTGTCTTTTCATGCTACAACATTTTGCCATATAATTAAAAAACTATGCCATGTGGGGCTTGTCGTTAAGGGAATACCCTTAAAGCAAACTGTTCAAATTTCATGTTTCACCGAGTAAATGGCATGCCCCGGCTAAGGTTTTTCAGGGTAAAACTTGCTTGATTTACCTTAGTCGAACTTAGTTTCAGGAATTGGCAGGGTAGTGATCCGCCAATCAAATACCTTAAATATAAGCATGCTAAAAAACACCATTCTTTGGGCCGATGATGATGCCGATGATCTCATGCTTATGAAGGAGATCCTGCTTAAGAATAACAGGAACTTCGAGATCATTGAGGTTAGAAACGGACAGGAAGTGATGGATTACCTTGAAAAGGCCAAAGAAGACTTTTCCTTTCCTTCCTTGATCATCCTGGATATCAATATGCCCATCATGGATGGTAAAGAAACCCTATCAAGGATCAAGCAATCTGATGAGTTTGCAAGAATACCTATTGTCATCTTTACCACTTCCAATAGTGAGCTGGATAAAATGTATTGCCGAAAATACCAGGTGGAGATGATCACAAAGCCCCCGCATTACCAAAGCCTTGAAAAGGCGGTGCTTAAACTGATCACTTATTGCAAATCAGAATGATCATCCAGCCGGATGCCCGCCAAAACGGTTGCGATCCAAAATAGGTTTGGCTTTTAATTCAATGGCATATCCTAATTCATCCGAAAGGTCTTTATACCTTTCATCAGCTACCCACCTTCTCCTGTCTTTTTGAAGTACCAATTGCCTGGGCGGAGCATTCTCCTGCCTGCCATTATATTTTTGAAGGTGTGCATAACACCTGCCATCATTTCCTATTGCCACATCGTAATGAGCTAAAGCACCTTCGTGTAACACTACTGCTGTCATTTCCATATCACATGCTTTTGCTGGATAAATCCAAAGATGATGCCTTTTTTATATTTGGGCCAGGAATCGTAATTAATCTAATTCAAATTCATTTTTAAGGGAACAAATGCCTTGTATTGCATGTTTATTAAAGACATATGTAATCATAACCTCAAAAAATTATAGAAGGGTTTCTTCAGTGTGTAGATGAAAAGCATCAAGTAAGGCTCAGTTCTATGTTGCTTGAGATCAATAAAAAACCCGAATGCTAAATAAAATTGAATTTCTTATTTGTTTTGTTGGTGTGGAAACCAACATATGGGCATAATTTATACCTTTAATTAATGATTAGTAAGCACACTATATTATATGCTGAGGATGATATTGACGATGTTTTTATGGTCAGGGAAGCTTTCGAAAAACATGACCATATTGAAGTGGTGCATGCTAATAATGGCTGGGAAGCCCTGCAAATACTTAACAACATGCAGGCTAATCATATCTTGCCCTGCTTATTGATACTTGATATTAATATGCCTGTTATGGATGGGAAGGAAGCCCTGGTGAAGATCAGGCGTAATGAAGAGCTTAAGCATATGCCCATAGTGTTGTTCAGCACCTCCAATAGTGTCACAGACCAATTTTTCGCCCAGCAATGGGAAGTGGAATTGATTACCAAGCCACTGAACTTTAGCGACCTGGAAGGAATAGCGAGGGAATTTGTAAACCGTTGCAACTTCGAGATCAACAAACTGAAGCAAAACTCCTAACCTTATTTTTGTTATCCTTCCTCTAATTTCTGTCAATCTGTCAATTTACAATGTTTGGAACAGGCATTGATGGCTTAGGTACAATCTATTATACCAACAGATAAATTTTATTATATATTATGGTACAAGAAAAGGGAACCATTTCCATTCATACAGAGAACATTTTCCCCATCATTAAAAAGTTTTTGTATTCCGATAATGAAATCTTCCTACGTGAGCTGGTTAGCAATGCCGTTGATGCCACTCAAAAGATCAAGCGTTTATCCTCACTTGGTCAATACAACCAGGAGCTGGGAGACCTGACTATCCAGGTTTCAGTGGATGAAAAGGCCAAAACCATTACCATTAGCGATAAGGGTATTGGTATGACGGCAGAAGAGATCAAAAAATACATTAACCAGATCGCGTTTTCAGGCGCTACAGAGTTCATGGAAAAATTCAAAGAGGCAAATGATGCAAATGAGATCATTGGGCGCTTCGGTCTTGGTTTTTATTCTGCCTTCATGGTAGCCGATAAAGTGGAGATCCAAACCCTGAGCTACCAGGAAGGGGCTGAACCTGCCCGCTGGATCTGTGATGGCAGCACAGAATTCGAGATCACGGAAGGAAATAAGCAGGAAAAGGGTACAGATGTGATTTTGTACATTAACAATGAAAGTGAAGAGTTTTTGCAGGAAGCCAGAATCCAGGGTATACTGGATAAATACGCGAAATTCTTACCTGTACCTATCCAGTTCGGCACCCGCTCAGAATCGGTAGAAGATGGAGAAGATGAAAAGGGTGATAAGAAATATAAATCCATTGAGGTTCCTAACATTATTAATAATACTGTCCCCATCTGGACCAGGCAGCCTGCCGACCTAAAGGATGAGGATTATCTTAATTTCTACCGGGAACTCTATCCTTTTGCTGAGGATCCATTATTCTGGATACACCTGAACGTGGATTATCCATTCAACCTGACAGGTGTACTGTACTTTCCTAAATTGAAGAATGATTTTGAGGTTCAGCGTAATAAGATCAAATTGTTCTCCCGCCAGGTTTTTATTACCGACGAAGTGAAGGATATCGTTCCAGAGTTCCTGATGCTGTTGCATGGTGTCATTGATTCCCCGGACATCCCGCTAAATGTGAGCCGTAGCTTTTTGCAGGCTGACAGTAACGTGAAAAAGATCAATAGCTACATCACCCGAAAGGTAGCAGATAAGCTCAATGAATTATTCCGAAAAGACAGGAAGGCTTACGAGGAAAAATGGAAGGACATAGGCCTGTTTGTAAAATATGGCGCCCTCAGCGAGGAAAAGTTCTATGAAAAAGCAAAAGATTTCTTGCTATTGACCAATACATCTTCTGAACATTATACCCTGGAAGAATATAGCGCCAAGGTGAAGGATTTCCAGACGGATAAAAATGGCACCATGGTATATCTCTATACTGTAGATGAAGAAAGGCAGCACAGTTATGTACAGGCGGCCAATAAAAAAGGCTATGATGTGTTGGTAATGGATTCGCCCATTGACAACCATTTTATGCAGCACCTGGAAATGAAACTCGAAAAGGTTTCTTTTAAGAGGGTGGATGCTGATGTACTGGATAAACTGATACAAAAGGAAGACGTACAAACGCATCAGCTGACTGAGGATGAGCAAAAAACGGTTAAGGAAGTGTTTGAGAAAGCCATCAATAACAGCAATATGAAGGTGGAGGTGGAAAGCCTGTCCGCGGAAGAAATGCCTGTAACTATCACCATGGAAGAATGGATGCGCCGGATGAAAGACATGGCCCGCATGGGCGGTGGAGGCGGAATGAATTTTTATGGTTCGCTGCCCGATTCCTATAAAGTAGCTGTAAATGGCAATCATAAACTGGTTCAAAGGATATTGCAGGCTGACGATAGCCACAAGGTGCAATTAGCACGGCAGGCTTTTGACCTGGCTTTATTATCCCAGGGCATGTTAAAGGGTGCAGACCTAACGGCTTTTGTGGAAAGAAGCGTTCAGGTGGCAAGCGGTGAGTAAAATGAGGTAAATCTTTGTAAGTATAATATTTTGGCCGGGGCAGGAAACTGTTACCGGCCTTTTTGATCATAGATCTTTAAGCAATTCCTCAATTACAATAGGATAATGAAGGTGTTCCAGTTGGTGGATACGGTTGGCCAGGATTTGAGGGGTATCGCCATCCAGCACCGGGCAAGCCGTCTGGAAAATGATATCCCCATTGTCATAATGTTCATCCACATAATGTATGGTGATCCCTGATTCCATTTCCCCTGCATTCAATACAGATTCATGCACATACTGGCCATACATTCCCCTACCTCCATATTTTGGAAGCAGTGCCGGATGGATATTTATGATCCGGCGCGGATAGGCGTCAATCAGGGCTTGGGGTATCTTCCATAGAAAACCCGCCAGGACCACCAGGTTTGTTCCGGCTTTCTGGATTTCGGACACATAACCGTCTCCTTTTAAAAATCGCTCCTTCTCTATCATCAAAACAGGAATGCCTGCTTTTTCAGCAATGGCAATGACGCCTGCGCCAGGCTTATTACATACCAGGAGGACTACACTGGCAATACCGGAATCATGGAAATAATCAATAATCTTAGCGGCATTGCTTCCAGCCCCTGAGGCAAAAATGGTTATCTGTTTTATCCCCGTAGTTTCGGATTTTTCAACAATAGGCGATGCATCGGTCATTTTCGGGCAATTTTATTGACGATCTTGCGAATATAGGTTCTAAAGAAAAAGAATTGTCCAAGGGGAAGGCTGACCAGCAGGACCATTAAAGGCCATAATAAGGTTACTAATATTATATAAATAGGTATATATAAATATATACTTTCAATATCTATAATTGCCAGGACCTCCCGTGCCAGGTATCCTGTAAGACTTCCTCCAAGGGCAAAGGTTACCAATATCAGTACCACCCTAAATGGTCCCACGCCCCATTTTTCTTTTAGTTTTTCGAACATTTTTTCTTTGCAGAATGTTGCGAAATTAGGTTTTAGGCCGGGGAGTGTAAAAACCGGTCCAGGTAGGATATTAAAGATTTCAACAAGCTGATCAGGATCAGACAAAAACATGACATAAATCTTAATCGTATTTTCCACCAGTGTTAAAAATCGGCTGAAACTCAAGCTGGTAGCGGGTTAAAAATTTTTTAACATCATAGCTGATTTGTTAGATTCCTGTCATATTTTTGCACCCGATTAGGGAAATTATCCACATTTCAGACCAATCTTTTCTATGAATTTTTTTAAGATAATTGCTAAGAGGAGTGTTTTGCCAGGACTTTTGCTTCTAATTTCCTTCAACTCCATAAATGCTCAATCAGGCCAGCAGATATTTCAACAGAATTGCCAAACCTGCCACAACCTGGATAAGGATGGTACTGGTCCACACCTGAGAGGCGTTGAGGAGAGAGGTCCATGGGCTGAGGGAAGGCAAAACCTACATAAGTGGGTTCATAATCCCGGAGCTTTTATCCCAACAACACCTTATACACAGGAATTACATAAGACCTACGGCCAGATAATGCCTTCATTTCCTCAATTATCTGAAGCTGATATTGACGCTATTTTCGACTGGATCAAGAACGCCCCCGCCCCTGGTGCAGCCAAGCCAACAGGTGAAGGTGCAACTGCTACAGAGGGAGAGGGAACTTCTAACAGGAATGCCCTAATCTTTGGAATCATTTCCCTGATCCTGGCTATTGTGGCCCTGATCCTGATGCAGGTAAACAGCAACCTGAAGAAGTTGTCTGATGATAAGGAAAGCATCCTACGCCCTGAGCCGGTACCGTTTTGGCGCAATAAGATCTACATCGCATTATTTGCCATTGTACTGTTTATTGTAGGTGGTTATTATGTAGGTAAGGGCGCGATCGGTCTGGGCCGCCAGCAGGGTTACCAGCCTACACAACCTATTTATTTCTCTCATAAAGTGCACGCCGGCATTAACCAGATCAACTGTTTATATTGTCACAACAGTGCTTTTGAAGGCAAACATGCGGGCATCCCTACACTCAATATTTGTATGAATTGTCATAAATCGATTAACGCCTATGAAAAAGGGCCAAAGATCTATGACGAGAACAATAATGAGATTGATGGTACCAACGAGATCAAAAAATTATATCAGTATGCAGGGTTTACTCCAGGCCCCGGTGCCAACTGGGATCCTGCCAATGCCAAATCTCCGGAATGGGTGAAGATCCACAACCTGCCAGACCACGTTTATTTTAACCACTCGCAGCATACCAAGGTTGGAAACGTACAATGCCAGACCTGTCACGGAAACATCCAGCAGATGGATAAAGTACAGCAAATGGCCGAATTAAGCATGGGCTGGTGTATCAACTGCCACCGTGAAACAAAAGTGAACTTTAATTACAGTGATAGCACTGGTAATAAATACTACAGCATATACGAGAAGTTTCACAATGATATTAAGTCGGGTAAAATGGATAGTGTGACGGTTAAAGACATTGGTGGTCTTGAATGTCAGAAATGTCACTATTAATTAGCATAGAACATAAGGCTTTTACGGAATCATCCGTCAGGCCAGAAACATATAATTGTTGCCCTGAGCTTGTCGAAGGGTCAAATTTTCAAATTCTAATATGAGCGATAAAAAATATTGGCAAAGTTTCGCTGAGCTGAATAATAAGGAAGAAGTTCAAAAACTGGCGCAGAATGAATTTGCTGAAGACCTGCCTTTTGAAGATCTGAATGACAAAGGTTTATTTGACGCCAAGACCCCTCGCCGTGATTTTTTAAAGTACCTCGGATTTAGTACTGCTGCCGCTACACTGGCTGCAAGTTGTGAGACCCCGGTTAGAAAAGCCATGCCTTATGTGAACAGGCCGGAAAATGTAACACCGGGAATAGCCAGGTACTATGCCTCCACCTATGTTCAGGATGGTGATGTGGTTCCGGTGGTAGTGAAGGTGAGAGACGGACGACCCATTAAAATAGAAGGTAACGAATTATATCCTTTTACAAAGGGTGGTACCTCCGCAAGAGCCCAGGCTTCTGTCCTGGATCTTTATGATATGTACCGGTTGCCGCATCCCAAGCGCAAGTCGGGCAGTAAATTCCAGGAGATCCCCACATTTGATCAATTGGACACTCAGATCAATAATGCCCTGGCAGGATTGGGTGGATCACCTGTTGTGCTTTTGACCAGCACAGTGGTATCTCCTTCTACCAAACAAATCATATCAGAATTTCTTGGAAAATTTCCCGGAAGCCGCCATGTGACATATGATGGCATTTCTTATAGCGGGTTGATACAAGCCAATGGCGGTAAGATACCAGCCTACCAATTTGACAGGGCTAAGGTGATTGTAAGCCTGGGTGCTGACTTCCTTGGTACCTGGTTATCCCCTGTTGAATTTGCACGCCAATACGCTGTAGGTCGTAAGATCGATGAGAAAAATGTTTCCATGAGCAAGCACTACCAGTTTGAAAGCTTTTTAAGCATGACTGGTTCCTGTGCTGATGAACGCTTTACACACAGGCCTTCTGAATCTGGCCAGGTAGCGCTAGCCTTACTGGCAGCAGTAGGCGGACAGGCACCTGCCGTGAATATTGCTGATGCTAACCTGCGTGCTGGCATCCAGAAAGTGGCCAATGACCTGAAAGCCCACAATGGCGCTGCATTGGTAGTGAGTGGCAGCAATGACCCTAATATCCAGGCTGTGGTAACAGCAATCAATGCTGCAATTGGAGCCACAATTGATCCTGCTGTCAGCCTGAATAACCGCCAGGGTATCGACGCTGACATGGTGAACCTGGTAAATCAAATGAATGCCGGACAGGTAGGTGCCTTACTTATTTATGGTGCCAACCCTGTTTATGATTATTTCGAAGCTGAGAAATTTAAAGCAGGTTTAAGTAAGGTAAAGCTTTCCATTTCTTTCAATGAGAAGTTGGATGAGACCACCGAATTGTGCCAGTATTCTGTTCCCACGCACCATTACCTGGAAAGCTGGGGAGATGCAGAGCCAAGAACAGGATATGTATGCTTCATACAACCTACTATCAACCCATTATTTAAAACCCGTCCTTTCCAGACCTCACTTTTGAAATGGAGCGGTAACAATACCGATTACGAAACTTATTTCAGAAATTTCTGGATGGGTAAAGTAGGCGGCCAGGCAGGATTTGATAAGGTGCTGCAGGATGGCGTATTGGCAACTACTGTAACAGCTCCTTCTACTACAACGGTAAGCCCTCTTGGTTTACCTGCTGCCATCACTGCTATTACTAGTGGTCGCAAGGGTGGAAAAACAGAAGTGGTATTGTACCAGAACGTGGCAATGGGTACAGGTCGCCAGGGTGGTAACCCATGGTTGCTGGAAGTTCCTGATCCGGTTACGCGTTCCAGCTGGGACAACTATGCCATGATCTCTACCAAGAAAGCAGAGGAATTAGGCATTGATTATAAAGATGTTGATTTTGAATATTATCCTGACAAGCCAGTAATTGATATTACGGTTGGAAATAAAAAAGTTTCACTGCCTGCCCTGGTGATCCCGGGTATGCAGGCGGATACTATTGCCGTAGCTGTAGGATATGGCCGTAGTGAAAACTATTCCAAGGCCACCCAGGGTGTTGGTAAGAATGTTTACCCTCTTGCCCGGTGGAATGGATCTTCTATTGAGTATGCAAATGATGCCAATGTAGCCATGGCTGGAGGTACTTACCAGGTGGCAAGGGTTCAGGTGCACAACTCATATGATGGAAGAACCGAAGTAGTGAAAGAAACCTCCATGGCTTCCTTCATGCTGCATCCTGATGCCTATAAAGAATGGCGCGAAGAATTACACAAGGATTTTGCCCCTGCAACTGGCGATTATCGTAAGGAAGGAACATTGTATGGTGATCATGTGCAACCCGGACCGAAATGGGGAATGTCCATAGACATGAACCTTTGTATTGGTTGTCACGCCTGCGTAGTAGCCTGCCACCTCGAGAATAATGTGCCTGTGGTAGGTAAAAGTGAAGTACTGCGTTACCATGATATGCACTGGTTAAGGATTGACCGCTATTTTGTAAGCGATGACGCCAACCCGGATAACCTGAAAGCTGTAGTCTTCCAGCCAATGCTTTGCCAGCACTGTGATAATGCTCCTTGTGAGAATGTTTGCCCGGTAGCAGCTACCATGCACAACTCAGAAGGCGTGAACCAAATGGCTTATAATCGTTGTATCGGTACCAGGTATTGCGCTAACAACTGTCCTTATAAAGTACGCCGCTTTAACTGGGGTGATTACACTGGTGCCAGTACGCACGGTGTATTAGGACCAAACAGTGGTGTAGGTAAATTGGATCCGGTAGTTCACCAGATGAACGATGAGCTGACACGTATGGTATTGAACCCAGATGTCGTTACCCGTAGCCGTGGTGTGATGGAGAAATGTTCTTTCTGCGTTCAGCGTACACAAGCTGGTAAATTACAGGCGAAAATGGAGAACAGGCCGCTGGGTGGTGATGATGTGATCACAGCATGTGCTCAAGCATGTCCTACCAACGCCATCACATTTAGTAATGTAAATGATAAAACAAGCACTGTTTCTAAAATACGTGAAGAGAATCCCCGCAGGTTATTCTATGTGCTGGAACAGATCCACACCTTGCCTAACGTAAGTTACCTGGCTAAGATCCGTAACACACAAGAAGTTATCAAGGGAGAACATGAAGGTGCTGAACATGCACAGCAGCAATCAAGCGAACCTGTGCCTTCACACCAGGCACCGGCTTCCACTGAGGCAGGTCATTAAGATAAAGGCCAAAAGGCCTATGGAACAGGAAACTAAAGGTTGTTTGAAGAGCAACTGGAAATAGAAAAGTAGAAAACCTGGCAGGGCAGTAGGCCCGGCGGGTAAGCATAAAAATTAAACAAAAGCCCTGGACAAGAGTCCTGGCTTGTAGCTAATAAATTATGGCATTACTTAAATATGAATCGCAGGTAAGACCACCATTGGTAGTGGGTGACAAAGATTACCACCAGGTAACAGAAGATATTTGCCGTCCTGTGGAAGCCCGTCCCTCAACGCTTTGGTGGGTTGGTTTTATAATCTCTGTATTAATGCTTTTGTTTGGTGTTGTATCTGTTACCCGCGAGGTTTGGTTTGGTACCGGCCAATGGAATTTGAATAAGACCGTGGGTTGGGGATGGGACATCACCAACTTCGTATGGTGGGTAGGTATTGGTCACGCCGGAACACTGATCTCTGCGATCCTTTTACTTTTCCGCCAGGGATGGAGAACAGGGGTAAACCGGGCGGCAGAAGCCATGACCATATTTGCGGTAATGTGCGCGGGTCAATTCCCGATCTTCCACATGGGTCGTGTGTGGAATGCCTTTTTTACTCTTCCTTATCCAAATACACGTGGTCCTTTATGGGTGAACTTTAACTCACCTCTTTTGTGGGACGTGTTCGCGATCTCTACCTACTTTACTGTTTCTCTTCTTTTCTGGTATGCTGGTTTGCTGCCTGACCTGGCTACACTGCGTGACAGGGCCAAAGAGAAATGGAGAAAAATGTTTTATGGCATCACTGCTTTCGGATGGACAGGGTCTACGAAGCATTGGCAGCGTCATGAAGCTTTGTCACTTGTATTGGCAGGACTGGCAACGCCACTGGTACTTTCGGTTCACACCATTGTATCCTTTGACTTTGCCACCTCGGTCATTCCAGGATGGCATACTACCATCTTCCCTCCTTACTTCGTGGCGGGTGCCATCTTCTCAGGATTTGCAATGGTGCAAACACTGTTATTGGTAACAAGAAAAGTATTGAACCTTGAGGAATATATTACTATAGAGCACATCGAAGTAATGAATAAGGTTATTGTACTGACAGGTTCTATTGTAGGTATCGCCTACCTTACTGAGCTGTTCATGGCCTGGTATTCAGGAGTGAAATATGAGTGGTTTGCGTTTGAGCAAAACAGGGTGAACCTGGCTAGTCCCTACGGATGGAGCTATTACCTGATGATGGGATGTAACGTACTTTCTCCACAGATCTTCTGGTTCAGGAAAATGAGAAGGAACCTGTATGTGACCTTCTTTATGTCCATATTGGTGAATATTGGTATGTGGTTCGAACGTTTTGTGATCATCGTTACCTCATTGTACCGTGACTACCTGCCTTCTTCCTGGAGTACTTATTATTCACCTACCATCTGGGAGGTTGGATTCTATATTGGAACCTTTGGATTATTCTTTACCTGCTACTTCCTCTTTGCTAAATTCTTCCCTGTTATTGCAGCGGCTGAGATCAAGCATATCCTGAAGAAGAGCGGTGATAATTATAAGGAACAAATGACGGTAGTGGAAGAGGAAACGGTAGAACAGTTTGTGCACGATACGGCACATTAGTAAAAATGATGTGCAGGTAATATGCACAAAAACCAAGAGGATTAATAAAACCAGAAACAATTAAAATGGCTATAAAAAAATTTGTGGTTGGGTGCTTCGATGATGAGCAGGTGTTGTTTCCTGCAGTCAAGAACGTAAGAAAAGCAGGTTACAAAATTCATGATGTGTATACTCCCATGCCCATCCATGGACTGGATGCTGCCATGGGCCTGAGAGATACCAGCCTTCACACAGCAGGATTTATTTACGGTATTGCCGGAACTACCACGGCTTTCAGTTTCATTACCTGGGTATTTACTACGGATTGGCCCATGAATATCGGCGGTAAGCCATTTTTCTCCCTTCCGGCATGGATACCCATTATGTTTGAGTTGACTGTGCTTTTTGCAGCTGTGGGTATGGTGCTTACTTTTTGTTACCTGTGCCAGTTGGCTCCTTTCGTAAAGAAAGATCACTTTCACCTGCGTGCAACAGACGACCTTTTTGTAATGGCTATAGAATGTTCTGATAAGACCAACGAGGCGGAAGTAAGCCAGTTCTTATCGAATATTGGCGCTATAGAAGTAACGACACAGTATAAAGAGACAGGCTGGTGGTTAGGCCGTTATGACAAGGAAACAAAATTATTTGGTAAACAAACTGAAGCAGTCAGTTAATTAAACGTTATACGTAGATGAAAAAAATTGCAATTGCTGCAGGATTTCTGGCCATAAGCTTTGGTTTTATTGGCTGCGGAGGTGCTCATGGTGATGATCCAGGCCATTCCTATATGCCGGATATGTATTATAGCCGGGCCTATGAATCTTATGGATATAATAATGTAGGTGGTGAAAGAGATAGCTTAAAAGCAAGAGGCATATTCTACAACGCTTTGCCAGTAGCCGGTACGGTGGCACGCGGTGAGGAACTGTCCTTCCACCTTAGTAACGATTCAGCTGGCTTAGCTGCTTCCAATGCCATCAAAAATCCATTGGATTCGACCAGTTTTTCTACTGCTAATATGAAGGAAGCAGAAAGAGTGTACTTAATTAACTGTGCCATCTGCCATGGAGATAAGCTGGATGGAAATGGTCCATTATGGAATGGAGGCAACGGTCCTTTTCCTGCTGCTCCGCGTAACCTGATGGATGATTATACCAAGAACCTGAGTGATGGTCATATTTTCTGGGTGATCACAAATGGTATACGTACCATGGGAAGTTATGCTTCTCAAACACATCCTGAACAACGCTGGGCGATCATTAAATACATCCGTTCCAAACAAGGTGGTGGGGCTGCAAAGGCAGCAACCGACAGTGCTTCGGCTACTGCAGCTAAACCTGCAACTGCCACAGCTCAAAAAGATACAACCAAAGCAAAATAATTAGAGCATAGATAAAAAGATTGTAATGACAATTAGAGAACAATACGTAATACCCAAAAAATATAACATGCTTTCAATGGTTTTAATGGCCATTGGCTTGTTATCGATCATCATTTTGTTTATTACACATGGCTCCAAAAGCGGTGCTGAGAATGAAGTGGTGAGAGCCAGGTTCTGGGCTGCACTTTTACAAAACAGCGTTTACTTTTTATTAATAACCAACGCGGCCATGTTCTTTATTTGCGCCACTACTCTGATGTGGGGAGGTTGGCAGCTTTCCTTCCGCCGTGTTACGGAGGCCATCGCTGCCTGTGTACCGGTGATCAGCATCATCACATTCGTGATCCTGATGGCCATTGTTTTTGGTGGCGATCATGTCATTTATCATTGGACAGATGCAGAACATGTACAGCACGATCCAATATTATTAGGTAAATCGGGTTTTTTAAATAAAGGTTTCTTTACTGTCTGGACGTTGATCACTTTAATAGGCTGGTCTTGGCTGGGTTATAAGATCCGCCGCATGTCACGCGCCATCGATGATAATAAGCTGACCATAGAAGAAGGAAGAAAATACATATGGGACAATACAGTATGGTCAGGTGTATATGTTGTATTGTTTGGCTTAACGGTGATGTCCTGCACACCATGGTTCTGGCTGATGAGCATTGATGCGCATTGGTATTCTACTATGTATAGCTGGTACACGTTTGCCAGTACTTTTGTAGCCGGCATCGCCCTGATCACTCTTTTTGTAGTATTCCTGAAGAATAATAATTACCTGGAACTGACCAACAGGGAGCATTTGCACTCGCTTGGTATTATGCTGTTCGCCTTTTCCATTTTCTGGACATACCTCTGGTTTGACCAGTTCATGTTGATTTGGTATGCCAACATCCCTGAAGAAACTGTGTATTTCAAATCACGTTTGCAAGGTCCTTACAGGGGCATATTCTTCCTGATGCTCATTATCAACTTCTTAGCACCAATATTGTTGTTGATGACGCGTACCGCCAAGAGGAATTATGGTACTATGACCATGCTTTGTGTGCTCATATTATTTGGTCACTGGCTGGACTTTTTCCAAATGGTAATGCCTGGACCTCTGACCGATCCAAACACCAAGCTGACTCATGTACCATTCATGTTAGCTGATTTTGGAATTGCATTGGGTTTTGTAGGTTTGATTATGTTTGTTACCGCAAGGTCTATGGCAAAATGGCCGCTGATTGCTAAAAACCATCCGTTCCTAAAAGAAAGTATTATACATCATACGTAGAATTTTCATGGCCATGGGGCCTGAACAAATAACTGATTAGAATATGTCAACTATCTGGATACTTGTAGCATTTATATTGGGTTTTATCATTGTTTTTCAAATAGCTAAAGCAAGTGAATATGTAGCTATCCTTAGAGGGGAAGATAGGACCCGAAAAGAATCAAACAGGATCAATGCATTTCTACTGCTGGCCTTTTTGGTTGTGGGACTATTTGGAGTATGGTATTGCAATGAACAATTAAAAGATAAGATCCTTCCTGAATCAGCTTCTGACCATGGAGAGAAAATAGATACCATGATCTGGATCACTTTGGGAATTACATTTTTCGTATTTGTGATCACCCAGATTCTTTTGTTCTGGTTTGCCTACAAGTACCAGGAAAAAGAAGGACGTAAAGCCTATTATTTTCCTCACAATAATAAACTGGAAGTGATTTGGACTGTAATCCCGGCCATTACCCTGACTGTTTTAGTCGGCTTTGGATTATATTATTGGTTCCAGATCACAGGTGAGGCCCCTAAAGGTGCCCAGGTGGTTGAAGTTACAGGTAGCCAGTTTAAATGGGAGTTCCGCTACCCAGGTAAAGATGGCAAGTTGGGAAGGAAATATTTTAAAGAGATCAGTGAAACCAAATCAAATCCCTTGGGGCAGATCTGGAGTGATCCGGACAATCATGATGACGTGGTGGGCAGCCAGGAAATGCATATCGTGGTAGGAAAGCCAGTGAAGCTGATCATCAACGCTAAGGATGTGATACACGATGTGGGTCTTCCTCATTTTCGTATGAAAATGGATGCAGTTCCAGGCATGCCGACAACTATGTGGTTCACACCCAAATACACAACGCGTGAGATGAAAGAGAAATACGGTGAGGACTTTAATTACGAGATCTCATGCGATCA
Source organism: Bacteroidota bacterium (assembly GCA_023415275.1). GTDB lineage: Bacteria > Bacteroidota > Bacteroidia > Chitinophagales > Chitinophagaceae > Flavisolibacter. The sequence continues at coordinate 10,011 of JAEZLJ010000062.1, read as the reverse complement.
GCTGTGCGGTAAGGGTCACTATAGTATGAGAGGTGTGGTTATTGTGGAATCACAAGCGGAATTCAAAATATGGTTGGCTAAACAAACCCCACAGTATGTGACGGCCAACAGTGCACCAGCACCTGCAGCACCCGCTTCTACCAATCCAGCAACAGCACCGGCAGGTGGCGCAACCAAAGATTCAACAGCAGGTGCATCAAACGCTATTAAAACACGTAATTAAACCAAACGGTTAAACAATATTGATATGAGCAACGATTCAACTATACATGTGCATGAAGGAGCAGTGGAGCACGGCGTTCACCATGATGGCGATGGACATCATCATCACAAGCAGAGTTTTGTTTCAAAATATATTTTTAGCCAGGATCATAAAACCATTGCCAAACAGTTTTTGATCACCGGTATGGCCTGGGCAATAGTAGGGGCCATGTTCTCCATTATCTTTCGTCTACAGATAGCTTACCCTGACCAAACATTTCCTTTCCTGGAAACATTCCTGGGTAAATGGGCTAAGGGCGGAAAAATAGATCCTGAGTTTTATTATGCAGCAGTTACCATGCACGGAACTATTATGGTTTTCTTTGTATTGACTGCAGGTCTGAGTGGAACATTTGCCAACCTACTTATTCCACTTCAGATAGGAGCACGTGATATGGCCTCTCCTTTCCTGAACATGCTTTCTTACTGGTTCTTCTTTTTGGCCAGTATCATCATGATCTCCTCTTTATTCTTATCAACAGGAGCACATAGTGGCGGTTGGACAACTTATCCTCCATTAAGTGCCTTGCATGATGCCTCTTCAGGTTCCAAAAGAGGTGTTGATTTCTGGCTGATAAGTATGGCTATGTTCATAGTATCCCAATTAATGGGAGGCCTGAACTATGTATCTACCATATTGAACATGCGTACAAAGGGCATGAGCATGACCAGGATGCCATTAACTATTTGGGCTTTATTCTTTACAGCGGTATTGGGAATACTTTCCTTCCCGGTATTATTGTCAGCAGCTATATTATTATTATTTGACCGCAACCTAGGCACAAGCTTCTATTTGAGTGATATCTATGTGGCAGGTAAGATCCTTCCGAACGAAGGCGGTAGCCCGGTCTTATATCAACACTTATTCTGGTTCCTTGGTCACCCTGAAGTATATATAGTGATCCTGCCTACCATGGGTATGGTGTCAGAGATCATGAGTATCAACTCCCGTAAGCCGATCTTTGGTTATATGGCGATGGTGGGTTCTTTATTCGCCATTTGTATACTCGCGCTGCTGGTATGGGCACACCATATGTTTGTAAGTGGTATGAACCCATTCCTTGGAGGCGTATTCGTGCTGCTTACCTTGTTGATCGCGATACCTTCTGCAATCAAAGTGTTTAACTGGCTGACAACTATATGGAGAGGAAATATTCGTTTCACACCCGGTATGTTATTTTCAATTGGATTTGTGAGCATCTTTATTTCCGGTGGTTTGACTGGTATCTGGTTGGGTAACTCAACTATTGATATTCATGTTCATGATACTTACTTCATCATTGCCCACTTCCACCTGGTAATGGGTGTGGCAGCCTTCTTTGGAATGTTTGCAGGTATCTATCATTGGTTTCCAAAGATGTTTGGCCGCTATATGAATAATACACTTGCCTATATCCATTTCTGGGTTACATTGGTGGGTGCTTACCTGATTTTCTGGCCAATGCACTATATGGGTCTTGCAGGTGTTCCCCGCCGTTACCTTGACTTCAGTTTGTGGACTTCATTTAATAAGTTCGACAACCTGAACAAAATGATCTCTATTGTTACGATTATAGTATTCTTTGTGAACCTGATGTTTGTGTTTAATTTCTTCTATTCTATGTTCAAAGGAAGAAAAGTACGCACAACAAATCCATGGGATGCCACTACACTGGAATGGACCACACCAATCAATCCGGGACATGGTAACTGGGTGGGTGAGATTCCTGAGGTACACCGTTGGGCATATGATTATGGTAAGGATGGAAGAGATTTCATTCCACAAACGGAACCTGTGAAGCCAGGCGAAACAGGGCACTAGAACTTTTTGGTTTATGTGGTAGTGATAATGTGGAGTTTAAGTTTTTTGAAATAAAGGTGTTTGCAGGCACGGTAAACATTGCAGGGAAATGGGTCATTCGGATCAGTTAGCAAACAATGCAAAGAATAGTAAGTTGAAGGATTACCTGCAACTTACCAAGCCATCGCTCAATATCATGGTGGTGTTCTCCAGCGTGATCAGCTACCTGATGGCACCCAAAGTGGTGGAATACGACTGGCTGATGATCGCCTTGTTGTTTATCGGAGGTTTTTTGGTTACCGGCAGCGCTAATGCCATTAACCAGGCTGTGGAAAAGGATACTGATGCGGTGATGAAACGCACCTCTAAAAGACCCGTAGCAGCTGGCCGTATGTCTGTTTCAGAGGCATGGGCCTTTGCAGTGGTTACAGGACTGGTAGGGTGTTTCATCCTGGGATATTTCTTTAACCCGTTAAGTGCCGGACTGGCGGCTTTCAGTCTTTTTTTATATGCGTTTATTTATACGCCCTTAAAAAAAGTGAATGCCATAGCGGTTTTAATAGGTGCATTTCCCGGAGCACTCCCTTGCCTGATCGGCTGGGCGGCAGGAAATGATTCGGTCTTTGAAAATGGACATGGCTGGAAAGATTATGGTGGTTGGGCTTTATTTGGCCTTCAATTCCTGTGGCAGTTCCCGCATTTCTGGGCTATAGCCTGGATTGCACATAAGGACTATTCAACTGCAGGCTTTAAATTGTTGCCGGCTGAAAAAGGCCCTACGAAATTTACAGCCTTGCAAACCGTCATATATGCCCTGTTGCTGATACCTGTGAGCATACTGCCCTATATTATAGGTCTGACAAGCTTCCAGGGTGCAAAAGGTATTATTTGCCTGGTTCTGGTTTTGGTCTCTGACCTTTTCCTTGTCTGGCAATGTATAAGGCTTTACATGCAAATGGATGCTAAAGCAGCCAGGCGCGTGATGTTTAGCAGTTATATTTATTTACCTATAGTGCTACTGGCATTACTGGCAGCTAAATATTAAAACGAATGAAAGTAGTAAAACTGATTACCCGGGGCTTACATTCGTTTCATTTATCAATCCTGTGTAATCAGTGATTATGGATATAGTGAGCGCACAACAAGATAATAAGGTCCATCCTCACAAATTTGTTTTGTGGGTTGCTATTGCCAGCATCATTATGATGTTTGCAGGATTGACCAGTGCCTACATAGTAAAAAGCGGTCAGGCCAACTGGCAGGAAGTAAGACTGCCTAATACTTTCTGGTATTCAACAGCAGTTTTGCTGATCAGCAGCCTGGCCATTCAAATGGCCTATAGGTCTATCAGGCAAAGAGAGATGGCAAAGTACCGGTCACTGCTCCTGGCTACCCTGGTACTTGGCATTGTCTTCGTGGTGTTGCAATGCATTGGATTCAGATGGCTGTGGATGCATGGTGTTCACTTTGATGGAGCAGGTGCCGGGCAGTTCTTATATATATTATTTGGCTTGCATGCCCTGCATGTGCTGGGGGGTATTATTGCGTTGATCATTATCTTAATCAAGCAATATACCGGCAAGACAAGAAGCTATAATACAGTTCAGGCAGAAGTAATGAGTACTTATTGGCATTTTGTAGATTTCCTGTGGCTGTATTTACTGGTGTTCTTTGTATGGATCGGAAAATAACGGATTGAACACGTGCATTTGTTTCAAAAAGTAAGCCTTGGGCAATTGAAACATATGTTCGGATTGGAGATAAATATAAAAGGTGATGGTGATTATTTAAGATGATTACCGGTTACTAAAAAATTAGAAATTGAATATGGCAACAACTGCTGCGGCAACAAAAACAAATTGGTGGAATGGAGGTAAAAGCCCATTCAATGTAGAGTATGGCAAGCTAATGATGTGGTACTTCCTGATGAGTGATGCTTTCACTTTTGGAGCATTCCTGATCTCTTATGGTACCATTCGCTTTTCCCAGAACGTATGGCCGGATCCAAACGTAGTGTTCAATGCATTTCCCGGCGCTGGTCATACCAACTTACCACTTGCCTTTGTGAGTGTTATGACGTTTATCTTGATCATCAGCTCCGTTACCATGGTGTTGGCCGTACATGCAGGTCATAACAATGATAAAAAAGGAGTGATCAAATGGTTGGCCTGGACTATTGTGGGTGGATTGGCCTTCCTTGGATGCCAGGCATGGGAATGGCATCACCTGATCACGGGCGAACACGTGGTATTATTAGATAACCAATTGGATGTGATTGGCCAAACCACGAAGGTAAATCCCTGGGGTCATGAAGTGAATGCGGCCGCTGTGATGAATGCCCTTCAAAATACCTCGCATGAGGCTTTGGTGAAGATCGTAGGAACTCACCATCATGACATGTCAGAGGCTCAGCTGGCTGCCTTATCCGACGGACAGTTAAGAGGTATGATTGATGCAGCTGAACTGCATGTAAGAGAAACAGGGCCGGTAGCCTTTGGTGGATTCTTTTATGGTATTACTGGTTTCCATGGCTTCCACGTTTTTTCTGGTGTGATCATCAATATTATCATGCTGATCATGACCAGCAAAGATGTTTTTGCTAATAAAGGTCATTACCTGATGATAGAAAAAGCAGGTTTATACTGGCACTTTGTAGACCTGGTATGGGTATTCGTATTCCTTTGTTTTTATCTAATCTAAATTATTTCAGCATTATGGAGCATCAAAATATATCATCAGAGATCACCTATCAGCATCATATAGAGGATACCGAATTCAAAAAGCGGATCCGTAAAACCACCATTCTCCTTTCTGTTATTACCTTGATAGAACTGGGTATCGGTTTGACCATTTATACCATGCACAAGGGCGAACATCCAAATGCACTATTAGTGTTGATGTTCAAAGGCATGGTGTGTATTCTAACTCTCGCAAAGGCGTATTATATCGTTAGTGTATTCATGCACCTTGGCGATGAGATCAGGAATATGATCATGACCGTGGTAGTGCCACTTATGTTGTTCGTTTGGTTCATTGCTGCCTTCCTGTGGGATGGTAATGCTTTCAGAACAAGTCGTAATCGCTACGATAAATACAAGATGGAAAAGACCATGCAACGGCCAGCCAGGCAGGGAGACACCACGCAACATGGTTTTGGGGGTTAATGTCCTGTTATAATCTAATGCACTTGCCACCGTCATCATAAATTTGTGACGGTGGTTTTTTTTATCACAGAACTATAAGCTACTGGATTATTATAACCGCTGATAACCCATTCTATTCTCTGTGAAATCTTTGTTTTATGAACAAAAAAGCGATCTACGGGATCTTATTAACTGTCCTGCTTCCTCTGATAGGTTATGTTTATTTAAAGAATGCTACTGAATCCGCAGCTCCCATGCCCAGGCATTTCATTCCTGATTCAGTGGTAACCCACACCAAAAATGGTAAGCAATACAATGATACCATCTGGCATAAGCTTCCTGATTTCAAATTTACCAACCAGCTCGGCCAAACAGTATCCTGGTCTGATATGGAAGGGAAAATAGTTGTTGCCGATTTCTTTTTTACTCATTGTCCTACCATCTGCCCTGGAATGACCAATAATATGAAATCATTGCAGAATGGTATTAAAAGCACTGAAATTGTAGGAAATACCAGGGCTGATTTCATTCAATTTCTTTCTTTCAGCATCGATCCTGAAAGAGACAGTGTAGAACGCCTGAAGAAATGGGCAGACCGTTTCCAGATAGATCCTCAAAACTGGTGGCTGCTTACCGGCGACAGGCAACAGATCTATGATATGTCTATCAAGGATATGAAATTGCTGGCGCAAGATGGTGGACCTGTAGATTCCAACTTTCTGCATACCGATTATTTTGTGCTGATCGATAAGAACCGCAATATCAGGGGCTATTATCACGGTCTTGATACCAATGCTTTGTCCCAGCTTTCTGAGGACATCGTGTTGCTATCTATGGAACGGGACAGGAAAGCTAAATCATTCTTTTCAGGGAAGTTGGAATTGATTGCAATCATTTTCATGATAGCAGCTATTGGACTGGTGGTATTAATGAAGGTGCTTAAAAAGGAGAATAAAAAGATATGAGCATTGCATTGGTTAAAAATGACCGAAAAGCAAGGATATGGATTTACAGCTTTTCTGTGATTGTATTCCTGGCGGTTACGGTATTAGAAAGAGTGACCATACCGATGGATCTTGGGTTCGATCCACATGTGCTGGCATTGGTGAATGCAGTGATCAATACTACCGTTTCAATTCTTTTAGTAGCGGGTTTAATTGCTGCCAAAAGCAGGAAGCTCGTGCTTCACAGGAACATTATGCTTGCCGCTATTGGACTTTCTGTAATATTTCTGATCACATATATCTTACACCATTTGTTTGCAGGTTCTACACTTTACGGTGACCTGGATAAGAATGGCATCGTAGATGCATCTGAAAAATCTATTGCGGGAAGTATGCGGTACCTCTATTTCTTTTTGTTGGGAACACATATTTTGCTCGCGGGTGTTTCTTTGCCTTTTATACTTTTTACTGCTTATAGGGCATTGATTAATGAAAATGAAAGGCACCGGAAAATCGCTAAGATCACGTGGCCACTATGGTTTTACGTGGCGGTAACGGGTCCCTTGGTGTACATGTTGATCAGTAAATACTATTGATCTTTCTTTTTGATCTGCAATTCTTCCCAGGGTGTAGAGCCATCTTTTTCCCTTGTAAAAACAAAATCGTCTGACTGCTGTAAAATGATCTCCGCAGTGGTGTAAACAATATTGCTATCCAGCAAATGTCCTCCTATGGTTTTGCCTGTGCTGTCGCTGATGCTTATATGCATATGCGAACCATTCACAGAAACAGTACCGGTGAGACTTACGATCTCGAAATGCCCCTGGCCATTAGAAGCACCGGGCTGGTTCGCAAACCTAATGCTGTAATCAGTTAAACTGCCGGCGCAACTGGCTATCCATCCAGCTTTGATGTTATTAGCGTTCACAAAAGCCTCGATTCCTTTTCTCAGGTCTTCGCCCGGTTTTAGTCTGAAAGCAAATGTTTTAGTCATATGGTGTTGGCAGGAGATGAATAGAAATGCAAAGGCTATAAATAGTTTGTTCACGCCGTGAAATTAGGGTAATAACCCATGTGCCAAAAACAGTATTGATCAATTGGTTTACAGGGTATCATTATTTATAAGAAATAAAAACCTGTTCAAACAGTTATTGCATCCCAATAAAATACGTAGTATTTTTCCATTTGTAAAACACCACCAATTCTTATGAAAAAGCTTTTGAAATATACGGGTATCACCTTTGCCTCTTTACTTGTTTTAGCCTTCATATTACCCATACTTTTTAAAGGAAAGATTGTAAATGCTGTAAAGGCAGGCATCAACAAAAACATTGATGCCAAAGTGGAATTTACTGATGTAAACCTCTCTCTTTTTCGCCATTTCCCGCAACTTTCAATAAGCCTGGAAAATATTGCTGTTACAGGCCTCGGTGAATACGTGAAGGATACCCTGGTAAGTGCACCTTCCATTGATGCATCTGTAAATTTCATGAGTTTATTCACGGGCAAAGACATTAAAGTCAAAGGTGTGTATTTCAACGAACCAAGAATCCATGCCATTGTAAACAAAGAAGGAAAAGCCAATTGGGAGATCACCAAAACAGATACCTCCACCGCCATTACTGAACCCTCTGCCATTGGGGTACAATTGGAAAAATATGCCATCAGGAATGGCTATGTGTTTTACAGGGATGAAAGCAGTGATATGACGGCCGAAATAACCGGTCTGGATCATGAAGGAAAAGGTAACCTGGACCAGGATCTTTTCAAACTGACAACATCTACCAATGCAGGCATGGCCAGCTTTAGCTATGCCAATATTCCTTACCTGGTAAAAGCAAAAACGGGTATTGATGCAGATTTTGAAATAGACAATAAAAAAAGCAAGTACTCATTTTCCAATGCAGCGATTATGGTCAACGACCTGAAGCTGGTGGCGGATGGATTTATGCAGCTGGATAACGACAGTACTTATTCAATGGACATTAAGTTTGATGCGCCCTCTAATGAATTTAAAACCATTTTATCGCTTATACCTGCTATTTACCAGAATGATTTTGCTAAACTGAAGACCAGTGGAACTGCCGCATTCAAAGGCTTTGTAAAAGGTATTTACAGCCCCACACAAATTCCGGCCTATGATGTACACCTGGATATTAAAGATGGCTTCTTTCAGTACCCTGACCTACCGCAGCCAGTAAAAAATGTGCAGGTATCTGCACATGTATCCAACCCTGATGGCATAACGGATCATACAGTTATAGATATTCCCAGGGCCCACCTGGAAATGGGCACCGAGCCATTTGACCTCAGGCTGATGGTAAAGAACCCGTTAACCAGCAGGTTTGTTGATGGTGCGCTAAAGGGTAAGATCAACCTGGCAGATCTGACAAAGTTTGTAAAGCTTGAACATGGCACTAAGCTGTCAGGCTTACTGGCAGCAGACGCTTTTGCCAAAGGAAATTTATCAGAGCTGCAGCAAGCCGGGAGCTCTTTTCTTGCCGGTGGCTTTATCAATATCAACAACCTGTATTATGCCTCCAGGAATTTTGTACATCCCTTGCAGAATGGCAATTTCAAAATAGCGCTGGAGAATAAAGGTGGCATTGCAGATGCCACCACAATTAACATCAGTTCGGGTCATATAGAAGTAGCCAATGATCCGCTTGACTTTTCATTAAAGATCAGCAGGCCCGTATCAGCAGTTGATTTTGCAGGAACTGCAAAAGGACGATTAACACTGGACCATATCAACCAGTTTGTGACATTAGATCCCGGCACCAGCTTAAAAGGGTTGATGGATATGGACGTTAGCTTTAGTGGTAGTAAGGCAGATATAGATAACAAGCGCTATGATCGCATCAATACAATTGGAAAGGTAACAGTAGCCAATGTGAACTATGCCAGCAAGGAATATCCTGCAGGCTTACAGGTGCAGAAAGCACTGCTTGTGTTCAGTCCTCAACATGCTACACTGGAAAACTTTTCCGGCAGTTTTATGAATACCAATCTCTCAGCCACTGGTGTATTGGACAATATGATCGGCTATGCCCTTGAAAAAGGTGAGTTAGCAGGTACATTAAACCTGCAGGCTGACCACATCAACTTAAATGATTGGATGGGCACTGATACAGTCACCAGCTCCACGGCTTCTTCTGCTCCGTTCCCTGTTCCTGATAAAATAAATATTACAGTGAATGCGGCTGCGAATGCTGTGAAGTATGACAATGTAACCTATAACAATGTAAAAGGTGCATTGCAAATAAAGGACGAAACAGTACGACTTCAGAATGTGCAGACGCAGGCCCTCGATGGCAGCATCAGTTTCAATGGATCTTACAGCACCAGGCAACATAAAGAAAAACCTGACGTAAGCCTTGACTACAATATCAAAGATGTTGACATTCAGAAAGCATTTTTTGCTTATAACACCATGCAGAAGTTAATGCCTGTAGGAAAGTTTCTTTCAGGGAAATTAAGTTCCCAGTTCAGTATGACCGGAAACCTGAAAGGGGATATGTTTCCCGACCTTTCCAGCATCACAGGCAATGGTAACTTGCTATTGATTCAAGGTGTATTGAGTAAATTCCAGCCACTGGAAAAGCTGGCTAATATGCTGAACATAGACGCATTGAAGGAAGTACCGGTGAAAGATATTAAAAGCCATTTCGAATTCGCCAATGGAAAAGTGTTGGTGAAACCCTTCACAATTAAAGTGAAAGATATTGACATGGAAATTGGGGGCATGCACGGCTTTGACCAAAGCCTTGATTATATTATCGGCATGAAGGTGCCAAGAAAATACCTCGGTGCCAATGGCAACACCTTAGTGAATAATCTTGCCGCACAGGCCGCCTCCAAAGGCATACCTGTAACCTTATCT